>CADBEA010000034.1 GCA_902793635.1 uncultured Erysipelotrichaceae bacterium
CGTTACGTCCGGCAGTTCCTGATAATCCTCCCCTTTTTTCAACAGTTCCGTATCCACTTCCGAAGCATAATATCTCCCTCTCTTGAGACTGCCGATACGGTAATTGCAGTTCATTTCGACGATGCATACATCCTCTTCAAATGTCACTTTCAGATCAGTACAGATACCATGTGAATCATAGGCTGATTTCATCGCCTTTTCCCTGTCAATGATCAGGGTTTCGATATTCCTTTCCGGAAAGAGCCTGTGCAGGAACTCTCTGAGATTCTCTTCTCTGCTCATGACTGTCAGAAACATAAAATCATCTTTAATTGTCAGTTCTTCAAATCTTTTCATCGAACACCTCCAACAGTCATATAGAGATGCCCGGCAAAATCCCCGCAAAAAAGTCCTCACTTATCTGAGGACTCTTGCAAAGTATTGTTGGAATCGAACCTGTCTGAACTATCAGAATACAAACTGATAAATCGTAAACAGTGCGTAAATTATCAGCAGTGTGATACCCTGCCAGCGATACAGTTTTCCATCTTTCAGTGCCGGCACACACAGTAACAACATGACACCCAGCATGACCGGAATATCCACCAGCAGCGAGGAATTCATACCAAGCAGCTGCTTCTCAGCCGGAATGGCAAACGGTGCGATGGTAATGGCAGCACCGGAAACAAGAACGATATTGAACAGGTTGGCACCGATGACGTTGCCCAGAGACAGCGCACCATGGCCTTTTATCAGAGAAGTGATTGCTGTGATCAGTTCCGGAAGCGAAGTTCCCAGAGCGACCATCGTCAGACCGATAACAGAATCCGGAACACCGAGAGCTTTGGCAATGATTGTGCCGTTATTGACCAAAAGATTGGCACCCCAGGCAATCGCCGCCGCACCGATGACCAGCAGACCGATATCCTTGGCCGGTGAGGATTCTTCTTTCTTTTCGTCTTCTCCGGCATCTGCCGCCTCTTCCGGATTGTTTTTCATCTGCATGACGGAAATAACCATGTATACGGCAAACATGCAGAGGAACAGAATACCCAGCCATCTTTCGAACCGGCCGGTCGTATAGGCAACCAGAGAATAGATCGCTGCTGCCAGAAAGAAAGCCGCCGCTGGCAGACGCAGGGAATTCTTGTTGACCGCGCCCGGTTTGATGGCAACGGTCAGCGCCGCAATCAGGCTGGTATTACAGATAATTGAACCGATGGCATTGCCGTAGGAAATGCCGCTGTTATTCTGCAGAGCCGCCTGTGCGGATACCATGACTTCCGGCAGTGTTGTACCGATCGATACGACTGTCGCACCGATCAGCAATTCCGGCAAATGGAAACGATGGGCAATGCCGGTCGCACCGTCAACGAACCAGTCGCCGCCTTTAATTAACAAAGCGAAACCGACCAGAAATAATAAAACTGGAACAAACATGAATATACCTCCATTCGCATACGTTTTCTCAAAAAGAAAACTCATGCTGATTAATCATCATGAGTCTCACAGTTTGAATATCAGCCGGGTATGATAACCGTGATGACGGCGGATATACGCTTTGCGCCTGTTACTCCCTCAACGCGACTATCATAACACTTTTCCGATATCAGAAACAGACAATCTTAACGGTAATGTTCCAGTTCACCTTCGATTTCCGCCAGGATGGCATCACTGATCTGATACATCTTCGCGAAATCACGGAACACCTCACCCTGTGCTGTCCGCATTGGAATCGGACCGACTTCCGGCATCTTCGCCAGCAGGAATTCCTCAAGTTCCGGATACTTTGTCAGTTCGCCTACCGTCGAATCCAGTGACAGTACGCCAAGCGGTGCCTTTGTCATTTCATAAGACACTTCATAATGGCCGCCGCCGAGAATGCATTTTCCGTCTTTGACATGATTGAAGATTTCATTTGTGTCCGTTTTCTGATCCCAGGCCGGCAGTTCCACTTCAGCTTCCGCACCGCATGGAACATCGATGGTAAGCGAAAAGCCTTTGGCACCCTGCAGTTTCCAGCCGACATGCCACGGACCGCAGGCGGATCGGTAGTTCATTTCCAGTGAACCAAGGGCAATATGCGGCAGCGGTGCGATCCTGACTCGTCTGAATCCCGGTTCCGTTGCCTTGAAGCCGGCACATCTTTCAAAGATCCACTGCACGATGGAGCCATAGGAGTAATGGTTCAGGCTGTTCATGCCGGTCGATGAGATCAGCCCATCAGCCCCGACGCTGTTCCATCTTTCCCAGACTGTCGTGGCACCCAGATTGACTTCATAAAGCCAGCCTGGATACTCCTCGTTCAGCAGCAGTCCATAAGCCAGATCGTCGCGGCCGATCTTCGTCAGTGTATCGCATAACAGCGGTGTTCCGACAAAGCCGGTCTTCAGTTTGCCGTTGCTGTTGTCAAGCAGACGGACAAGCACTTCTGCGGACTTCGCATCATCGCCGAGGCCGTTCTGAACTGACAGGATTTCACCAGTCTGGGTCATGATGGCGCATCTGCAGGATGGTGAATAATACTCTTTCTTCAATTCTTCCTCAATGGTCGCTGCCAGTTTCCGATATGTTTCCGCCTCTTTGGCAAAACCCAGAAGCTCAGCTGTTTCGGCGGTGATCAGAGCACTCTTACGGTAATATACATCAGCGATAAAACCAGTCTCAGTGCCGCCCATGACAGCGTCCGCCTTCTCGGCTCCGTCCAGTGCCAGCCAGTCACCGAAATGGAAGGCTTTGCGCCAGCCATGGTCACTGCCGTCTGTTTTGCGGATATATTCCAGCCATGCCTTCATTGCCGGATAATGTTCTTTCAGGATCGTTTTGTCACCGCTGAACAGATACATATTCCATGGGATGATCGTCGTCGCATCGCCCCAGACAGAGGCGGTGCTTCCCATCGGACTGCTGCCGACCAGATCAAAGGACGGCACGACCATCGGGACAAGACCTTCGTTGTGTTCCTGTTCCAGTTTCATATCATGCAGGTACTTACGGTAGAAGGCATAGGTATCCGCGAAGTACATGGCCGTAGCGCTGAAGACCTGGGCATCACCGGTCCAGCCCATACGCTCGTCACGCTGCGGGCAATCCGTCGGCACGTCGAGGAAATTGCCCTTCATGCCCCATTCACTGTTTTTGATCAGCCGGTTGATCTTCTCGTTGCCGGTATACAATGTGCCGATCGTTTCAAAGTCGCTGTAGAGGGCAATGCCGCAGAAATCAGAAGGCTTAACGTCATGCAGACCCTCCGCTTTCATATAGCGATACCCATAAAATGTAAACTGCGGCCGCAGCACATGTTCATTGCCGTCCGACACATACACATATTCTGCTTTGGCGGTACGCAGATTGTCACGGTAGAAATTCCCTTTCTGCAGAACCTCACCTGCCTGCAGACGGATCACAGCTCCTTTTGGCTCGTGCACGCGCAGTGTAAAGATACCGGCAATGTTCTGTTTCAGATCAAATACCGTTTCACCGGCCGGTGTCGTCAGAACTTCCGGTGTGAAAGTCTCATGCGCTTTCAGCGGCAGACTGTACGGATCGATCGGCGAAGGCATGCCTTCTGCCAGCCGGCACTCTTCTTCCGGCAGAACCGGCAGTGTGTCGTCACGATGCTCACCGTCGTAAATATTGGAGAACGTGATATTGGAGCGTCTTACTTTCCAGCTTTCGTCGCTGCCGATGACTTCCTCACGGCCGTCTTCATAGAACAGATGCAGTTCCGCGATCAGCCGGAAACCTTTGCCATAACGGAATTCAGAAAAGGGATTGAAACCGAATCTGCCCAGATACCAGCCATTGCCAAGCTGTACTTCCAGTGTACCGTCTTCACGCATCATGTCTGTTACGTCATAGGTTTGCGCCTGCAGGAAATTATCATAGTCATTGCAGTATGGCGTCAGATATTCTTCGCCGATCCGGACGCCGTTATAAAATGCTTCATAGAGCCCCAGGCCGCAGATATACAGTCTGGCTTTATTGACTTTACCGGAAAGACTGATTTTCTTTTGGAAAACCGGGTGTCTGTCACCAGTGTCACATGTGATCCATTTTCCCGTCCATTCTTCTGTCATCTTGCCGGTTTCAAACGGTTCAGCCTCTGATACTCTTTCAATTCCCCCGGCATTGATACAGGAAACAGTCCACTCATAGCGGGTGCGCGGCTTCAGCGGAAACACGGCTTCCGTATGTGAACTGTCAAGAACATCATAGCCGCTGTCAAATACGACCTCGTCACCGGTTCTGACCGTGAGCCTGCTTTCTTTCACTTCTTCATCTGTATACCAGGAAAAAACCGTACTTCCGAAGCCACAGCCAAGCGGCCGGATGCGATGATTCACTTTCATATCAACAATTGTCATTTTTGTTATCTCCTTAGATCAGGTACTTATATTATATCGGACAGAACAAAGAAAAACCGCATTCACATGCGGTAATTCAACGGCTGTCCAGATCGACAAATTCCAGGGAAATGATAGCGATACCGGCGAACAGCAGACCCATCATGATCATCGCTCCCCAGCAGGTCAGAACGTTCTCAGCTGTCGATACATAAGCTGCCTTCTGGGTGTATTCGCCGGCTTTGGCCAGGAACTCATCCAGACGATTGTGCTCAAGGATATCATCGGTGAACATCTTGACCGGCTGAATGCCGTTCATTTCAAATTCACGGAAATTCCAGATCGTATTCCACAAGGTGACATTGGGCTGGGAATTGATGTTGCACAAGGCACACATATCCTGCAGACCCCATTTGGCGATCGTCAGATCAGTCAGTTTTTCAGCCGGCCCTTCCAGATAGATCAGACCGCCCGAGAAGATCAGCTGGAAGATCAGCAGGAACGGCATGACAGTCATCGCTGTCGTCGTGTTTTTGACGATACAGGAGATGGCCAGTGAGATCATATCAGCCGCGTAGGTGACCAGAAACATCGAGACTGCGAAATCAACGATGAACCATTGGGTAATCAGTCCCTTTTCCGGATACTGAACACCGGCCAGCGCGCAGATACCCAGCAGGATACCCGTCTGCGCGATGCACATCAGCATCTGATAGATCATATGGGCTGCAATATAGGAAGAGATATGCATGCCGGAACGATGTTCACGCTTGATAATCGCCCGCTCGCGGCAGACCGACTGAATCGAATTGAAGAATCCGTTCCAGATGCAGACACAGACCAGCGAGAAGCAGCCGCTCATCGTTCCTTCCTGTGTCTTGAATATGTTGTTGCCAACCGCGAAGGTCACAAGACCCGCGATAATGGCAGACATCGGCAGCGCTTTCCAGTCATTCTGATAAAGAAACATACGCAGAAGCTTGCCGAGGCAGATACGGATCTGGGCGATCCGGCCACGGTATCTGATCGTTTCACTCATGATCTGCTGCCTCCTTTCTTCTTGTTCTTTTTCTTCTTCTTTTTATTCTTCTGACTGTTGTTTTTGCCGGACTGTTTCTTTTCCGTCTTTGTCTTTTCAGCTGGTTTCTTTTCCGTCTCTTTCGTGTCTTCCGGTTTTTCTTCCGGCGTTACTGTTTCAGCTGATCCGCTGTTTCTCTGATTGACTAAAGCAGCATAACGGTTGATGAATTCGTCAGCTCTGCCTTCGCCGCCTTCTTCTTCACGGTTGACGCACATGACAATTCTTTCCATGGTGTCACGGCCGAAGAATTCACGGGCTTCGTCCGGTGATCCGTAGAAGGCCAGACGTCCGCAGCGGCCGGAATCTCTGGCCAGAACGATGACCTTGTCAAACAGATCGGCAACCCGGTCCGGGGTATGGGTGATGGCAATAACGATCTTTCCGCTGTCGGCGATGCTGCGCAGTTTTTCAAACAGTTCACGGGCAATGACGCCGTCCAGACCGGAGTCAGGTTCATCGAGAATAAACAGATCCGGATTGGAGATCAGTTCCATGCCGATGGAAATACGCTTTTTCTGACCGCCTGACTTCTTGGCAACCAGGCCGGACGTTCTTCCCGCCATACCAAGGGTATCCATGACATTATCAATGATTTCTTTCCGCTCCGTCCGGCTTGTAGCTGAGGGAAGACGAAGCAGGGCGGCATCATTCAGGGTGCCGTTGACGGAATCGTGCATCCGCAGCAGATCCTGCTGGGGCACAAAACCGATCCGGTATTTCATCTGATCATAGTTTTCGTAGATATTAACGCCGTTGAGGTAGATATCGGCATCGGCTTTTTCATAGCCGTTGATGGCATTGACCAGTGTTGTCTTGCCGGCTCCGGAACCGCCAAGCAGCAGAACCAGACTGCCATTGGGAATATCAAGATGAACATCCTTCAGCAGGTAACGTTTCTTTAACTTTACAAGGGCTGTTCTTTCCCGCAACCGGACATGCAGACCAGGCTTGGCGGCATCTTCTTCGGAGATACGAGAGGCAATGATCTCATCCAGCTGCGCCGGCCGGGTACCGGCCAGTACACCGTCGTCATTGTAACGATCGATATAAATCGGCTGCATCTTATCGTTAAAACCAAACCAGCAGGCCATCAGTGACGGTATGAACAGCCACAGGACAGCCCAGATCCGCTTGACATTGAATACCTGACAGACACCCATTGCGATACGGAGTATATAAACGGTCATAAAGATGCGGCAGACAAGATCTCCCAGTAAGACCAGCACGATAGCCAGATTATCCGCCGACATTAAAAGACCAAGCGCATTACAGGCCAGATAAACCAGTTCGCCGATCATCGCACCGGTTCCGGAATTCTCCCGGCCGACGCAGTCACTCAGGACATACCAGCGGAATCCCGGAATCAGGGCAAACCACCCTTTCGTCCCGCATTTCTTCATCATTGCCCAAAGACCGGCAATCAGAATGATCTGCGTGATCACATTAATATACGGTTCCAACCAACTTAAGTTCATATTCATCACCATTTGTTTCTAAAACCTATTATACGTGCCTGCCAAAGAAAAAATGCAGAACGAATGTGCCATTTAGCACACCCGTTCTGCAATTTATTCAATCAATCAGAGTTCTTCGCCGTTGCTCTGGCAGACTTTCTGATACCAGTAGAAGGACTTCTTGCGGCTTCTCGACATATCGCCTTCATGCGCATTGTTGTAGTCGACATAGATGAAGCCGTAACGCTTGTCATATTCACCGGTGGATGCGGATACGATATCGATCGGTGCCCACATTGTGTAGCCAAGCAGGTCTACACCGTCGTAATTGACCGCGTCACGCATTGCCTTGATATGCTCACGCAGATAATCAATACGATACTGATCGTCAACAGTTCCGTCTGCTTCCTTCTTGTCATATGCGCCGAAGCCGTTTTCAACGACCATCATCGGCAGTTCGAATCTGTCATTGAACCAGTTCAGGCACCATCTCAGACCGATCGGGTCGATCTGCCATCCCCAGTCGGAAGCCTTCAGATAAGTATTTCTGACATAGTCTTCTTCTGAGAAGTCATAGGTATCACCGAAGCGGTTCGTGAACTTGGTTGCGAAGGACATGTAGTAGGAGAAGCCGATATAGTCGACTTTGCCTTCTGCCAGGATCTCGGCATCACCCGGTTTGATGAAGTCATATCCCTTGCGTTCGAACTTCTTCAGCATGCCGCTGGAATAATGTCCTCTGGCATGAACTTCGACATAGTAATACTTCTGCAGCATTGCCTTCTGGGCGTTGAGAACGTCATGCGGATCCGGAGAAGCCGGATAGACACCGTTCATACCGATCATACAGCCGATCTTGGCAGCCGGATCGATCTCGTGGCAGGCTTTTACCGCCAGCGCGGAAGCGAGCAGTTCATGGTGAGCGGACGTGTACATCATCTTTTCGACATCGTCGCCTTCCTTGACAAGAACAGCGCCTTCCTGAACAAGGTGATGGGCACCCATCTTAACGAATTCAGCCTGGTTGTTGATCTCGTTGAAGGTCATCCAGTACTTTACCTTGCCCTTGTATCTTGCAAAGCAGGTCTTCGCATATGTGACAAAGAAATCGATGCAGCGTCTGTCCATAAAGCCGTTGTACTTGTCAGCCAGATGGTACGGCATTTCAAAGTGAGACAGGGTGATGACCGGTTCGATACCGTGCTTATGGCACTCGTCAAACATGTCGTCATAGAACTTCAGACCTGCCTCATTCGGTTCGGCATCGTCACCGTTCGGATAGATACGCGTCCAGGCGATCGACGTACGGAAAGCCTTGAAGCCCATTTCGGCCATCAGTGCGATATCTTCCTTGTAATGATGATAGAAATCAATTCCCAGATGGTTCGGATAGTCCTCACCTTCCAGAACACCGCGGGTAATACGGCGCGGCTTTTTGGTGACATTGTCACCGGCGGTCATGACGTCGGCAATGGAAATACCCTTGCCGTCAACGTCCCAGGCACCTTCCGCCTGATGGGCAGCGATGGCACCGCCCCATAAAAAATCTTTTCTGAATCCCATAATGATATTTTCTCCTGTCTTTTTTTACAGTAATTCTGTTTACAATATTATAACGCACAAAGCCTGTTATTTTACGGTGATTCTGCCGTCCGGCTGAGCATACTGTTCGGGAATTGTGCCGATCGAGGCGATATATTCCGTGATGACATCGATGTCCGTCATGCCGCCCTCCAGAGTGACTTCTGCACCCTGAAAAGCCGTATTGCCGTCACCGGATTTGGTGATGACGTAGTCAATACTGCCGACGAGATACATGGCCTGCGGATCAAGCGGCACATATTCACCGTTCTGCAGAACATAAACATCCTTGACGCGCCGTTCGCCTTCGATGCCGGTCATCATCTTATTGTCATCCAGGATGACACCGGACGGAATGGAAGTATCGATCGTGTATTTCAGACCGGAAACCTGCAGGAAGGCACCGGCTTCACCGACCGGGTTATCTTCAAAGACATAGATGCTTTCCGTATTCTTCGCGCCGAATTCGAGAGCATCGAGGATCTGCTGGCCGCTGGCCCGGCAGACCGACAAGGTATTCATGAACGGTGCGACGTCCAGAGCATCCCGGTATGTGATATCACCGGCCGCAAGGGAATTCCGGATGGCACCGCCGTTGATCAGAGCCACATCCGTGCCCAGTTTTTCCCGGAAAATATCCGTCAGCAGATCACCGATGGCAACTTCCCGGCTGCGGCTGATGCGGATGCCGTTTTCATCCGTCATCGGCAGGTCGAAGGCTGTTTCACCGATCTTATGACCGATCATCAGATCCAGCGCCTGATTCAGTTCCGTAAGAGTCTGTTTGATCTTCTCGTCTTCCCGGTCATATTCACTGATCAGGACAGTGGAAATCGTACCGTCCGGGCTGATGATCAGCTCACCGACATTCTGCATCTTGGTGCCGACAGAGGAAAGAATGACATCCTTGCCGTCTTTGTTCGGATAATAGTCGCCGATGATCGTCACATGCGCATGGCCGTCCAGGACCGCGTCAATACCATTGGTATGATGAATCAGGGAAACGGAATCAAACGGCTGATATTCGTCCGGCTGGCCGAGATGGGTCAGAAGAATGACATACTGCGCCCCTTCTTTTCTTGCCTGATCCACCGTACTCTGTACTTTTTCGGCAAGTTCCATGCCTTTGTCTTTCGAGTAGAAATCATAGACAAACGTTCCATTTTCCTGGAAGTTGACAGGTGTTGAGGAAGTAATCGATGCCGGTGTGATCACACCGATGAAAGCGATTTTGACACCGTCATATTCCTTCATGATATACGGCGGAATATCTGCCAGGACATTCTCTTTGGCACCGGTATATCTGATGTTGCAGGCGGTAACCGGGAAGGACGCCTTATCCAGCAGTTTCTTCAGCTGGTCCATGCCGTAGTCGAATTCATGGTTTCCGAGTGTGACAGCGTCATAGCCGATCTCGTTCATGACATCGATGACATAATCACCTTTGGTGGCAGCCGCGATCGTTCCGCCCTGGATATTGTCGCCAAGATCCACTACCGCGACATTGGCGTGCTGGGATTTGATATCGTCAATAATTGCCTTGAACTTGGCATAGCCAAGATTCTCTTCAAAACCACAGTGCACATCACTGGTATACAGGATGTACAGATCATCTTTCAGCACGGCCGGCGGCGCGCATGCAAAAAGCGGCACCGCCAGTAAAAAACTTATGATCAGCGTAATTACTTTCCTCATATTGTCTGTCCCTCTCAACTGTTAGTATCCACATATATTATATAAAAAAACAGCAGATATCATGAACTGATTCCGCTGTAAGATTTCTGTCTCATTCCACATTCAGACGGATGATCCAGTCGGTCTTTTTCACTTTCCAGAGACCCCATATGGTCTTGATCAGATAATCAATACGCAATGACAGATAGATCCAGAACGGATTGGCATGAAGGACAAGAGCTGTCACGAAGCCGGCCGGGATATTGATCAGCCAGCAGGTGAGCAGGTCCACTTTAGTGAAAGCTGCCGCCTGACCGCCACCCCTCAGAATACCTTTGCATATGGTGAACTGCATTGACAGGAAGAAGACACAGATACTGGCCGCGTCTTTCAGGATAAACGCCGTCTCTTTGGCCTGGGCACTGACATCGAAGAAGGAAGTGATCAGCGGCGCGATGATCTGGGTCAACACCGCCGCAAACAGACCGATCGCACCGGCCAGATAGATCAGATGATCCGCGTACTCCTGGGCTCTTTCCCGGTGTCCGGCCCCGATCTCATGACCGATGATGACTGATGAACCCATGGCGATACCGAACATGAACAGCGAGGAAATCGTCCAGATGTTATGCACGATCGTATTGGCGGCAATATAGTACTCACTGACCCGGCCGGTAATCATCGCGGCTGCCGACACATTGAGATTGCCGGTCACTTCGGAAATCACGCCTGGGGTGCCGAGTTTGATAAAGTCAGAGCGCATGTCCTTTGCCATTTTCAGGAAGAGGTCAGCCGGACGGAATGCGAGTTTCTGTTCAACAAACAGATAGCCGGCCGCCATCACGAATTCCAGGATACGGGCAATGACTGTGCCGACGGCAGCACCGCTGACTCCCATCGCCGGAGCGCCAAGGTTGCCGAAGATAAACATCCAGTTGAAGAAGACATTGGCAATACAGGAAAACAGTGACGTCACAAAGCCAAGCCGGGTCACACCGACACTCCTCAGCAAGGTAACAATGATCTGTGAAAATGACTGAAACAGCAAAGTGAATGACAGGATCTTCAGATATACGCCGCCGGTCTCAATGATGCCGGCATTGTCCGTGTAGATGGCCGTGATGCCGGACGGAAGCAGAAAAGCCAGCAGGAAGAAGACCGCGTTGATCACAGCCGCCAGCTTCAGACAGGCTGCCATCATCGTTTTCACTTTGTCAGGCCGGTTATTTCCCCAGGCCTGTGAGCAGATGACCAGCGCGGCATTGGCAATGCCCATGAAGACAGTCATGTAAAGATAGGGAAACTGTGAGCAGATATTGACCGAGGAAAGCGCAATATCACCCAGTTTGCCGACCATGATGGTATCGATCAGATTGACCATCAGGTTGACGACCGACTGCAGAGCCAGCGGCAGGGCAATCGCGATCAGTTTCAGAATGAATTCTTTGTCACCGAATATCTTTTTCATTATTTCCCCTCTCTGTGCTCTCCTATCATACTTTGAATCATGCATGAAAAAAAGAGACGTATCAGTACGTCCCTTTTCTGTATTCTGATCAGCCGGCAACGTAGTCAATGCCTTCCACAACCTGCATGAAGTTGTAGACCGCACCGACCAGATTGGCATCACTCTGGTATTTGCATACCACGACTTCCGGTACCGGAATGGCCGGAGCCAGAGCTGTCGCAAATTTTTCTTCGACTGCTTCTTTGACCAGTTCGATGAACATCGGTTCGTTGGAGATACCGCCGCCGATGACAAAACGGTTGGCATCGATGATACTCTGCAGATTGTAAATATGGAACGCCAGATACCAGCAGAAATCCTTGACGCCCTGCAGAACCTGTTCGTTATGTTCTTCCTTGATCAGTTTGAATGCCTTCAGACCGTCAATGTCATCCAGTCCGGAAGCCGCCTTGATGGCATCCTTGAGACCCTGTACGCCGTTGGTGAAGGCGAACATGTCCTTGCCTCTGCCCCTTTCATGGATGTCTTCCCGGATAAAGGAGAATTCGCCGGAAGAATAATGGCTGCCGTCCAGCAGCTTGCCATCAATGACGACAGCGCCGCCGATGCCGGTGCCAAGGATGATCGCGACACCGTTGCGGATATCCTTCAGATTGCCGAAGCCAAGTTCGGCCAGGGCGGCTGCCTTGGCATCATTGCAGATGGTGACCGGCATATTGAAATACGCGGACAGATCCATGGCCAGCGGCAGTTTGCTTACCCACTTATAGGCACCGCCGGTATAAGCGAAGCCCTTGATACGGTCAATGACACCTGGCATGGAGATGCACATGCCGCATACGCCTTCACCGTATTCGACAACGATCTTGCCAAGGTCTTCCCGGAATTCTTCATAGGAAGAAGTGCGTGAGTCAACTTTGCCATGGGCGAGAAAATTCATTTTTTCGTCAACGACACCGTATTTGATTGCTGTGCCGCCGAGGTCGATTGCCAGATACTTTTTCATAATCAGCTCCGTTCTAATTTATTAATGCTGGATGTTATTTACCTTCGGCTTCCATTTCCGCCCGGACTTCCTTGAAGCACTTCACCGCGAAGTCGATATCTTCTTTGGTGTGGCTCGCGCAGACCTGGGTGCGGATACGGGCTTTGCCCTTCGGAACGACCGGATAGGAGAAAGCGACGACATATACGCCTTTGTCTACCATCCGCTTGGCGAATTCAGCTGTTTTCACTTCGTCATACAGCATGACCGGCACACATGGATGGGTTCCCGGAATCACGTCAAAGCCGTTGTCGACGAGTTGCTTGCGGTAATATGCCGTGATTTCTTCCAGATGGTCTCTCAATGCGGTGCTTTCCGCCAGCATGTCAAACAGTTCGAGGCTGGCACCGGCAATGGCGGGAGCCAGAGAGTTCGAGAAGAGATACGGACGGCTTCTCTGTCTGAGCAGGTCAATGATTTCCTTACGGCCGGATGTATAGCCGCCGGATGCGCCGCCAAGCGCTTTGCCGAGTGTTCCGGTAATGATGTCCACCCTGCCTTCGACACCGTTGTATTCGGCTGTGCCTCTGCCCTTTTTGCCGACAAAACCAACAGCGTGGGAATCGTCGACCATGACCAGCGCGTCATACTGATCCGCCAGATCACAGATGCCCTTGAGGTTGCAGATGATGCCGTCCATTGAGAAGACACCGTCCGTGGCAATCAGCTTGATTCTTGCCCCGGCCGCATCGGCTTCCTTCAGTTTTTCTTCCAGATCAGCCATGTCATTGTTCTTGTAGCGATATCTCTTCGCCTTGCATAAGCGGACACCGTCAATGATGGATGCATGATTCAGTTCATCACTGATTACCGCGTCTTCCGCCGTCAGCAGCGTTTCAAACAGACCGCCGTTGGCATCAAAACAGGAAGAATACAGAATAGTGTCATCGGTTCCCAGGAAATCGGAAATCTTCTTCTCCAGCTGTTTGTGAATGTCCTGGGTGCCGCAGATAAAGCGGACGGAAGCGACGCCGTAGCCGCGGTTGTCATAGGTTTTCTTGGCTGCTTCGATCAGCCGCGGGCTGTCACCGAGACCGAGATAGTTATTGGCGCACATGCACAGCATTTCCCGGCCGTCGGCCAGTTTCACATGCGCTCCCTGAGCGGAAACGATCGGCAGTTCGCCCTTGAACAGACCGGCTGCGCGGATATCGTCAACTTCCTGTTTGTAATGATTCAGTATTTCTGTCTTATTCATTCTGGTTTCTCCTCATTGATATGTGTCCAGTCGAGAATGACCTTGCCGGACTGGCCGGAGATCATTGCCTGGAAGCCTTTTTCATAATCACGGGCATCGAAGTGATGGGTAATGATATCATCGATCTTCAGACCCGCCTGCAGCATCGTTGTCATCTTGTACCAGGTATCCCATACCTTGCGGCCGTAGATGCCCTTGATATTCAGTCCGTTGAAGATCACGGTTTCCAGATCAACGACCGTGTCTGTTTCCTGCAGACCGAGCAGAGCGATATTGCCGCCGTGCTTCATATTATGGATCATCGAATTCAGGGCCGCCGGTGAACCGGACATTTCCAGACCGACGTCGAACCCTTCCTGCATGCCGATCTTTTCCATGACGTCTTCCAGCTTTTCCTCATTCAGGTTGATGACTCTTGTCGCGCCCAGTTTCTTCGCCATATCCAGACGGTACTGGTTGAAATCGGTGACGACAACATGCCGCGCACCGGCGAATTTGACGATGGCAGCCGCCATACAGCCGATCGGACCGGCTCCGGCGATCAGCACGTCCTCACCCAGGCAGTCATAGGACAGCGCGGTATGGGTGGCATTCCCGAACGGATCGAAAATGGCATACATTTCTTCCGGAATATTCGGATTGCACGGCCATACGTTGACCCACGGAATGACGAGGTATTCCGCGAACGCTCCGTCTCTGTTGACACCGACACCTTTGGCGTTGCGGCAGTTCTCTTTATGTCCTTCCAGACAGTTGCGGCATTTGCCGCAGGTAATATGTCCTTCACCGGAAACCAGATCACCGACCTTGAAGCCGCGCACACCGGCACCGACTTCCACGATCTCACCGACATACTCATGGCCGATCACCCGACCGGTGTCGATTGTGTGCTGAGCCCATTTGTTCCACTGATAGATATGCACGTCAGTGCCGCAGATAGCCGTCCTGCGGATCTTAATCTTTACGTCATTGGTTCCAAGTTTGGGAATCGGGACGCGTTTCATCCAGATGCCTTCCTCCCGCTTTTCCTTGACGAGAGCCCACATCATTCCGTCCTGAAGCTGAGTCATGAAAAAATTCCTCCTGTATGATATTTCAATGATTCGTGAAGCTGTTACTTCATCTTCTCTTTTATTATAAAAGACAAACATGAAAAAAGAACTTCCGATTTGGAAGTTCCCCTTGAATTCACGCTTTTCTCAATGCAGCCATTTGAAGAATTCATTGACGACTTCTTCATGATCGCCGGTAACGATCAGATGGTGGTTGCCGATCGATCTGGTCAGGAAGTAGTTCAGATCCTCTTCTCTGAGGGCGATGCGGATCTGGGTGCGGCAGAGGTTGGTCTCTGTCAGGTTTTCCTTCAGTTCACCGCATCTGACAAAATATCTGTCCAGCAGACCGGATGTCTTGAAAATGGTCACCGGACCTTCCGGGATACGGCCGCGGAACGCAACGCCGAGTCCTGACTCAAAGTGTGTCATCAGCTCGATTTCCGTCGGCATATTCAGCGGCAGCGTGCAGTGGGCGAAGATGATTTCGTCACTGCCGGAGAGGATACGGGACGGATTGGCCATAAAGACCGGATTGCCGCTCAGTTCGCCGATCACAGCCATCGAGATCAGACTTGGCATATCGCCTTCACAGCCGGCATAAACACCTTCCGCGTTCAGTACCGCCAGAGCCAGACAGCCGGTTCCCTTGATCGGTCCAAGCAGATCGAAGCAGCGTACTGTCACACCGTCCAGATGATATCTGTGGACCAGACGCTTCAGGGCACCATAGATCTCACAGCACAGTTCGGTATCCTCTGGATGCCATTTTTTCGCCTTGATCATTTCTGTCCAGGCGTTGTCTTCATATTCCTTCTTTCTGATTTCCGTGAAGAATTCCTCCATGGAAATATCAACGATTTCAATGCCGTTGGTCTGCTTGCTGAGAGCATAGTCAACGTCGGAAGAAATCAGCCAGTCACTCGGTTTGCCGACCGCGCCAAGCCGCAGGTGGGAAATCTTTTTCTTTGCGGCGAATACTCTTGCCAGTACAGCGATCCGATGCGCCATCTTTTCTTCCGATCCGTGAATGATCTCACCCTTGATATCATTCTGCTGCAGATAGGAAAGGATCTCCATGGATGCAGCCAGTGAGTTGTTGAAGCCGGTTGTCAGAAGGAAGACAGGTCTTGGCAGCTGATCGAGGACAGCCTTGAAGGCACCTTCCGTTCCGCCGCCGCCAATGAATGTCAGCAGCATTTCCTGATCCTTCGCCTCTTCGAGAGGCACGAAGGAAATATCACAGCCGCTCATTGCGGCCAGACGATCGACCAGTTCACGGTTGTAGCGGTTGATATTCTCCGAATCCGCATTGCTGGACTCTACATAATAAATTCCGATTTTCATGATGATTACAACACTCCTTTTTTATTATTTTATCGCATCCTGTCCGTCTCTGCTCGCTTTCCAAAAAGAAAAAGGGAATGACTTCCCTTATATCTCCAGAATCGTGATGCGGATACCGTCCGGACTTTCAACACTGAAGGTGCGCCGGCCGCTGTAGTCATCCAGCTGGTACTCCGATACCGGAATACCATGTTCCTCCAGACGTTTTCTGATCAGAACCGAATTGTTCGCCGCCAGCATGATCTGCTGTTTGGGCAGGGCCGTGCCTTTCGGAACGCAGATGATCTCGATCTGGTTCTCGCCGCATTCATACAGCAGATGTTTCTGTTTATTCTCCTCATGTTCGTGCATCAGAAAGAAGCCGAGCCGGTCGCTGAAGAACGATTTGGCGCTTTCCTCATCGGCTGTATATACGGTGCTTCTCAGCATCTGCAGTTTTTCATGATAGGGAAAGACGGCTGTCTCTTTCGCCTTTTTGAGCCATTTCCGTTTCTCGCGCAGTTCCTTGCGCCAGTTGGGATGGGTATTCACATAGGCCACGGCGATAAACAGGGCCTGGCCGATAATGCCGCCGATGGTATTGGAAATGATATCGTCCAGATCATATATACCGTGGCGGGTCAGCAGCTGAACATTTTCGATCAGCACCGATGCCAGAAAGCAGACCGGTATCGTCCGGCGGCTGACGTCGCGGCGGAACCAGTCAAAGATATACGGCAGCAGATAGCCCATCGGCACCAGCATCGCGACATTCATATAAACCTGGGCAATACCGGGGCCGAAAATCACTTTGATATGCTGGAGGGCTGCCCCGAGGCCTTCGGTAAAGAGTATGTTGATAATATCCAGAAGACCGAAATCGATATAGAAGGAATTCGTGAAACCGGCAAACAAAGGTCCGGAATTAATGCTGTAATTCTCGCTTGTCTGACGGGAAAAGATCGTCACATAGGCAACACAGAACAGATACAGAATGAAGATCAGGATCAGAATGATCTTGCGCCATACAAGCCACTTCTGTGCATCCGGATTCATATCGATGCCTTCATGCAGACTCAGTCCCAGTCTGCCGCAGATATATCTGTCCAGCCACGGCATCAGAAAAACCATGACGATGCACAGAATCGTCACGATCATATTGACCGATATGCTGTTCGGATTGAAAAATATAGGCTGATCTCCTTATGTTACGCTGTGTATTATTTTAATTCTTCACACAGTAAAAGGACAACTGTTTTTCACAGCTGTCCGGTTCATGAAAGGAATGATAATTTGTCTGATTACTTCAGTGTCGCATACATGACTGCCTTGATCGTATGCATGCGGTTTTCCGCCTGATCAAACTGTCTGGCCTGAGTGCTGAGGAAGACGTCATCGTTGACTTCCATCGCTTCCAGACCGAACTTCTGATAGATCTCCTCACCGACCGTTGTATTGCGGTCATGGAAAGCCGGCAGGCAGTGCAGGAAAATGGCTGTGTCTTTGGCAGCCTCAAGCAGCTGTCTGTTGACCTGATATTTCTGCAGCAGACGGATCCGCTTCGCCCACAGTTCATCCGGCTCGCCCATGGAGAGCCAGATGTCGGTATAGAGCACGTCACAGTCTTTCGCACCCTGCAGCGGATCGTCGGTGAATTCCAGCTGCGCACCGGTCTGAGCAGCGACTTTCTGACATTTTTCGATCAGTTCCTCTTTCGGCCAGAGTTCCTTCGGACCGCAGGCACAGAAGCGCATGCCCAGTTTGGCACAGACGACCATCAGTGAATTTGCGACATTATTGCGGGCATCACCGAAGAAGGTCAGCTTGCGGCCCCGCACGTCGCCGAATTCCTCCTGGACGGTCAGAATATCCGCCAGCATCTGGGTCGGATGGAAATCATCGGTCAGACCGTTCCATACCGGTACACCGGAATACCTGGCGAGATCTTCGACGACCGACTGCTGATAGCCGCGGTATTCAATACCGTCAAAAAGTCTGCCAAGTACCTTGGCGGTATCGGCCAGTGACTCTTTCTTTCCCATCTGGGAAGAACCGGGGTCCAGAAAGGTAACACCCATGCCGAGATCTCTGGCCGCCACTTCAAATGAACATCTTGTCCGGGTGGAAGTCTTTTCAAACAGCAGCACGATCTGCTTGCCGGCCAGATACGTATGCGGTGTACCCGCTCTCTTCATCCGTTTGAACTCTGCCGAAAGGCCAAGCAGATACCGGATCTCTTCCGGACTGTAGTCCAGCAGGGTCAGAAAACTTCTTCCGCTTAAACTGATTCCCATGATACATTTCTCCTATTCTCTGATCAGAGGCATGGACATGCAGCGGGGTCCGCCTCTTCCTCTTGATAACTCTGAACTCGGCATTTCCAGTACTTCAATGCCTTCGTTCCGCAATATTTCATTCGTGACGTCGTTGCGGTCATAAACGATGACCCGGCCCGGGGCAATGGCCAGCGTGTTGGAGCCGTCATTCCACTGCTCACGCCGGGATGCGATCATATCGTCCCCACCGCAGGGAATCAGCCGGATATGATCCGCACCGGTATACTGTTCCAGAATGCTCTGCAGGGTTCCCCTGACTTCCCGGATCTTCAGACCGCTCTTTCCTTCCTTCAGCTCATAGATGGTCAGCGGACCGAGAATGCCGGGATGAACGACATAGACATTCCGGTCGATCTGGGTGAAAACCGTATCCAGATGCATGAACGCGCGGCTGGACGGAATCTTGAAGGCCAGAACAGTATCAATCTGACAGACATCGTCCCGGAACATCTGTTCCGCCGTGGCTTCGATGGCATCCGGTGATGTTCTTTCGGAAATGCCGATCGCCAGCACTTTCTCACTGAGATTAAGTATGTCGCCGCCCTCGATCGAGGCGTGCCTGGTACGGTTGTAAAGCTGTCTTACAAGACCGGCGAAATCGGGATGGAAACGCAGAATGAAATCAGCGTAGATCGTTTCCCGGCGGCGGGTCGGAAAACGCATTTTGTTGACCAGCGCGTTTCTTCCCACCGAGGCGAACGGATCTCTCTGAAAATACAGATTCGGCATCGGATCCACGACCAGATCATCCGAAGGCGCGATGCGATCCTGCAGAGAATAGGCGCGGACTTCCCCCATTTCCTTCAGGGTCACGCCTTCCATTGTCTTCAGCACCAGATCTTTGCCGGCAAAATTGTCCAGCAGATATCTTTTCAGTTTCCGGCGCCATTTGCTGGTGCGGATGTTGCCTTCTTCAAGCCACTGATCAAGGAAAGGATCCGTCAGTTCCGGATTCAGATGCAGCACTTCGCTCATCAGATCTTCCAGATAAACCACTTCCACACCGTTGTCCCTCAGCAGTCCGGCGAAAGCGTCGTGTTCCTTCTGGGCAGTCTTCAGATAGGGAATATCGTCAAACAACAGTTCGCTCAGCCGGCTTGGCACCAGATTGAGCAGCTCGCGTCCCGGCCGGTGCAGAAGCACTTTCTTCAGAGGCGCAATTTCGGATGTGACATAGATGCCTTTCATTACTTCACTTCCCTGCTCAGTTTGGTCACGAAGTCCTGCACGTTGGTCACCATCGTGACAGCCCCGAGACTGCCGCGGTCATGCAGTTTGTTAGTGACAAATTCGGAAATATCCACAGCGTAGAAATAAACAGGTCTCACAACACCGTCACGTACCCGGAAGGACGGAATCATATTTCCGGAAGCGATGGAATGCAGCTGGGTAGCCAGACACACGACAGTCGTAGCATCCCTCAGCATGTTACGCATGGCGGCCTGTCCCTGATAGGCATCGGCGATCACTTCCGGCAGTGGTCCGTCATCACGGATACTGCCGGTCAGAACAAACGGTATATGATTCTTCACCAGTCCGTAAATAATACCGTCCCTGATGTTGTATTCTTCGATAAAGGCGGGAATCGATCCGCATCTTCTGACTTTATTCAGAACATCCAGATGATTATAATGGCCGTTCGGCATCGATTTCTGGGAATAGATCCCCTGGCCGAGCGTCGTTCTTAACAGACCTGCTTCCAGATCGTGGGTGGCCAGGGCATTGCCGGCCAGCAGACCATGAACATAGCCCCTTTCCGCCAGTGACTGCATGGCCAGTCTGGCATCCTGATCAAAGGAACAGGCTGGTCCCATGACAAAGACGATCTTGCCATGATCCTTTTCATATTCAAACAGTTCAAACAATTCCTGGTAGTTTTTCGTGAAAGCTGTCTCCCGGGAGCGGTTCATACGGAAGGCGAACTGATCATTGTTCTCCTCTTCCTCCTGCTTAAAACCGTCCACATGCAGGAAGATACCTTCCTCACAGCGCTCGGAGCGGCCGAGAATGACCCTGTCACCGGCTTTGACATTGCGCTGCTCCACGATATCCAGATGGCCGTCATCACGGAGAACGACACAGCTGTCCATCCGGCTTTCTTCCGCCAGTGTCCAGACCCCGTTCACCTTAAAGTATTCCGGATAAATAGAAGTCGAATGAAAATACTCCGGCACGACGCCGTCCTTTTCCGCCTTTTCATATTTCACGTCCGGTGCGTTCTGAAAAGAGGTCGCCGTGAAATCCGGCTTCTGATAGATTGGCATTTTAAACATATTTGATTCCCTTCTGCATTCCGCAGTATATCTGCACCACCATTGTAGCAAATACCATTGCCGCCTTCCACCGCAAACAGGCCGATCGTCTTAAGGAAAACACAGTTTCCCGGTGCCGGGACAACTGTCTCATTCAGAAATCTTTTCCCAGAAGAAAACCGGGGAAATGAATTTCCCCGGATCTGCCGGAAAGCACATCCGGAAACAGCCGGTGACGCATGATGAAAAAAGAACAGTTTATAAAACTGTTCTTTTCCTATGCCCGATCGGATTTCAGGTTATTCCGGCACCGCCAGGTTCAGCGCTCCCGGTACGATTTCTACCGTGAAATGATTATCATATATGATCTCGCCGTCCAGGGAATAGGCAAAGCCCGGCGGCGCCATCACTTCCACTTTTCTGGCCTGTCGGTAAATCACGATATCCTTCATGCTTTCGTCGTCGAGATGCTTTCCTTCCGTATACGGATTCAGGATCCTGACAAAACGGAAACGGGATATCGGCCGGATGATGCAGACTTCGATCAGTCCGTCATCGGTTTTCGCCCGCGGCGCGCATTTGAACGAGCCGCCGACATACTGTCCGTTGGCGACCGTTGCCAGCAGAGCCCGCCCGGAAGGAATCAGATCTTCACCGTCGGCAATGACATGGAAACGATTGTTCATCGCTGTCAGCAATGCCCTGACAATGCCTTTTGTATAGGCATTCTTATTGCCGTGGCCGGTTTTCGCCCGTTCTTCGTTGATCGTAATGGCCACCGTCGTATCAAAGCCGAAATTGACGACATTGACACTGTACCTCCCGCCGACTTTCAGAAGGTCGAGTTTCTGCACCGGTGCTTTCATGAGAGCGGGAATGTCATGGAACTTCTCGCTGCCGCCGAATACTTTGACAAAATCATTACCGCTGCCGGACGGATAGCAGCTGACCGATACATTGGCAAAGTCGACCGCCCCGTTGAACACTTCATTGATCGTTCCATCCCCGCCGCAGGCAATGACACGGACCTCTTCATCCGCGTTTTCCGTGCAGTAATTCCGGACATAGTCAATGGCTTCACCCGGCTGCTCTGTCACATGGATGTCGCATGGTTCCGCCAAACCTTCAATTGCGCTGCGCACATCCGCTTCGGCAGTTCCTTCTCCCGCCATGGGATTGATGACAAAAAGATATCTCATACTGTTAATCCTCCTAACCGTTCAGCATCAATATACCCGCCACAATGAGATATTCACCCAGCAGGTATGTCAGCATGACAGTAAAATGCTTTTTGTAAATAATGTCCGGATTCTTGTAATAACGAACCAGAAACAGCGTGCAGTCCGATATGAAGAAAAGCACGGCACCGATATACGCTGTCAGTGCCCCGCCGTTCCGCAGGGAAAACAGCTGCATCAGGGCGAAGATATTCATGGTGCTGTTGCAGATCAGATAGAAATGCATCGGCAGAATCATTTTGGCCGGTGTCGTTTCCTTCACCATGGTGATGATCTTGTAGGAAATGCCGAAATAGACCAGAGCGGCCGGCAGTACCAGCGGCCAGACAATATGCTGAAAAGAGATCCGGCTGCTGTAGACCAGAACGAAGAAAAGATGGCTGAACATGAAAGATATGCCGCCGAGTGTAAACCATTTATGGCCCTTCGGAATCAGAAGAACATCTCCCAGCCAGCTGGTCAGAAGCGCCAGGATCAGAAGGATACTCCGCTGCTTTGATGCGCACATATAATAAAGCAGCAGCAGGATCAGCAGGAATGGTTTGGACCGTTTTCTTCTTTCGGCGTCATCCTTAAAACTCGCATCAAGATGCAGAGCGCTGACGATGAAAAACACGATCAGAAACAAATACTTCAACATGATATTTTACCTGTGTATTCTGACTTCATTATAGCGGCACATTTACCTGCGTGCAACGCATCAGAAAACAGACCTTCCGGTCTGTTTTAAAGGTTAAGAGCGAAGAACTTCACTAGCGAAATCCAGATAGTTCAGAAACAGCAGACATGCGGTTATGTTCATGCCGCTCTGTATGACTTTGATTGCGAGAAAAATCGGCATTGCCATTCCGGGCACATCTGCGACATTCAGAATACCGGTGGTGATTCCGGATACCAGCAGGGCCAGACCGACCCGCCAGACTGCTTTCTTGCCGTGCTCTTTAATGTATTCCATCTTCAGTTTTTCAGACAGCCGGTCAACGCCCTTGACAGTCATGACAATGACGGCAATTTTACTGACGCTGGCAAGAATGGCAATGATCAGATTCAAGGCACTATGAACCACCGCGGCTGTATTTGTCGAGCCGAAGAAATACAGAACGATAGAAAACAGACTGACATAGAAACCTTTCCTGAACCATTCATCGTCACGGCTGGCGATAAACATGCCTGATGTCAGATTGTAAGTCGTCATAATCAGGAATATGGCCATGCTCAGAATCAGAAACATAATAACGAAAAAACTGATCTCACCGACCATGACACTGAGAATCCGCACCAGGTTGCTGGTGGCGGAAAATGAAAACAGGAAATTCAGCAGAAAAGCTGTCATATCGATGCAGATCGACATCGTCTGGGATTTGCTGATACGGGATATACCTTTATATGCGTCAGGGAATGTCATCTGTTGTCCTCTGTTTTCTATTATACCTTTAAAACAGCGGATGATAACAGAAAGACCCCGGTCTTTCCGGAAGAACATCCCCTATTTCCCGGAAATGATATGTCCCAAAGGAGAATACGGATTCATGAAAAAGAGAACAGCATGCACTGTTCTCAATTTCTTTTTCTCAGACGGATACTTTCCGGACTGCTCAGCAGGCAACTTCGCCGTTGCAGACAAAGCCTTCGGAAGATTCCCAGTTGCCTTTGTATGGAATTTCTTTCGAATCCGGGTTCTCGACTTCCGCACCTTCACCGCCGTTGACCGTATCCAGAGTGTCACTGGCCAGATCTGACTTCATGCTGAAGAACAGATCTTTTCCTGCTCCCCTGCTCATTCCTTCCAATAATAAACTCATTATTTCCTCCTACAAATATCTGTATTCATTGTATCAGAATCCAGTGATCGTTCGTTTATTTGTTTCCGCATCACACAGCGGATTCCCATACGATCAGTAAATCGTTTCCAGTTCTTCCGTGATTCCGTAGTCTTCTTTAAATTCCTGCAGATCACTGGAAGAAAGAATCAGTCTGTCTTCCAGAAACGTGCCGTTTTCCTTATGGCGGAAACCGGCTGTTGTTTCACCGGTGCAGATGCTGACACGCAGCACCGGCACATAGTGCTCTCTGTCATATTCCTTAACTGTCTTCTTCTTTTTCCAGAACAGCATGTCGTCTTCTCCTTTTGCTTAATCAGCCCGGAAATCGAAATTGACAAGGGCACCGTCCTCCTGCTCGAAGAAATCGATGCCTACCGTCATTCCTTTTTCTTCGTTGTATATTGCGATCTGTTTCAGAGTGTCTGCCATATTCGAATCGGTTCTGCCGTATCCGTCCTCTGTCAGGACAGCCTCATAGGCATTCAGGAATGCCTCCGCTTCCTCCGCGCTGTCGTATTGCTGGCTGACGGTCGCAAATGCCGTCATGTCAAGACCGTAGCGCATCTTCATGAATCGGGTCAGATCCCGGCAGCTGATCGGTTCCTTCAGGTCGATCGGCGGGAATCCGGCGTCGCTGATCATCTGCTCCGCTTCATCAGCACTGATATACTTTTCCGCTTTGTAAAGCAGCGTTACCGTGTTCTCACCCGTGAACTTATAACGGAAACTGGCAAATCCGTTTTCCGATTCATAATAGTCCACATCATCTTCCATGCCATCGCCAAGCGCTTTAAGCCGCTTCTTCAGTACCGTATCCTCTGTTTCCTCAAGATAGGAGCCAAGCATGCCGCCCTCATCCGGATCGAGTTCTTCCATACTGCCGCCGCCGACTGGATGGAATCCGGCATTCTGCAGTGTATTGCAGTATTCATCGAGCCATGACTGCACTTCTTCACGGTTCTGGAAATCCACCGTGACATATAAACCTGACTCGTAATTGAAGAAATACAGCCAGGATTCCGTCATTTCATCGGCTCTGTCGATTCCCTTAAGAGTGTCATAATTCAGCGTATCCAAAAGTGCCGGATAGCCAAGTTCCGTAATTCTCCCGTTGACCGCATTCAGACTGTCGTATTCCGGGAAATCATAATGTTTCCGGGCAGTCAGATCGACACCGCCGTCATACGCCAGTTCGACCTGGGAAGAGCAGTTGTATTCTTCTCTCAGAATACGGCGGTAAACCATTTTTTCGCTGCCGTCTTCCGCTGTCTCTTTCGCTTCCGCAAAACCGTTTTCCTTCAGCAGCGCAATATAATCTTCCATGTCTTTTTCCGTGGCGTGGAGTGCATAATCTTAAGTGTAAAGAACTCTACATGGACGCACAGGAGGATATGCACATGAATGATTACAACAAAATCACAGCCCTTTACTCCCGCCT
>CADBEA010000035.1 GCA_902793635.1 uncultured Erysipelotrichaceae bacterium
TCACTTTCGTGTGGAAAAAGACAGCAGAGAAATCATTGAAGAAGAGTCTGACGCATGTGCAGGAGGTGATCCGTTCCATCGAAAAAGATACGGGTCTGATTTATGAATATAAAGAACTGACACCGGCCCATCTCAGTGGCTTCGCAGTAAGGGTGCTGCAGTACTGCGAAGAAAAAGGAATCAACTATGTATGTGGCAAGGGAAAGAGAAAAACATCGATCCAGCGGTCCTATGATGAATTAAGGAAACATACTGTGAAGATCGAAGAGTGCATCGGGAAGATAGGAATCTGCGGAGATGACCGCAACAGTTATAGTAAGACCGATCATGATGCGACGTTTATGCACATGAAGTATGACTAAAAGTCTATACTCATTTACTCAAAAAAAGGGATGAAAGTATGATGATTTTTTTTGACAAATCTTCTCACAATCTTCTCACGAAAGGGTCACAAATCAAAAAAGCCCTTAAATAGGGCGCTTTCTGAACTATGGCGGAGAATGAGGGATTTGAACCCCCGCACGCTTTCACGTCTAGCGGTTTTCGAAACCGCCCCCTTCAGCCGCTTGGGTAATTCTCCGTAATGCATATAAGAGTATATCATATTGACCGTAAAGAAAAAAAGAAAATTGTGTTGTATGATGTTACGTAGAGAAACAGGAGAAGACGAAATATGATCAAGTTTTCGGAAATGAAATACAGCCGTCCCGATCTGCAGAAAACCGCGGAAGAAATGAAGCGGATCATTGCTGATCTGCAGAACGCAAAGACCTATGAAGAGGCGCACGCTGCCTTCATTGCCAAGAATACGCTGGAGATGCATATCATGACACAGAAGGAACTTGCCCAGATCCGTCATGATATCGATACCCGGGATACGTTCTATGATGAAGAAATCAAATTCTGGGATGCTTCGCTGCCGGGTCTGCAGGCATATCTGGTAGGTTTTTCCAAGGCAATGCTGGAATCACCGTTCCGTTCTGAATTTGAAAAGGAATACGGCACCTTGATGTTCGTCAATGCCGAAATCGACCTGAAGACTTTCGCGCCGGAAATCATCGAAGACATGCAAGAAGAAAACCGGCTTGTTTCCGCCTATGAGGATCTGCTGGCTTCTGCCCAGGTTCCGTTTGAAGGCGGTACATATACACTTTCCCAGATGACACCGTTCAAGAACGATCCCGACGATGAAAGAAGAAGACAGGCGTGGATCGCCGAAGGACAGTGGTTCAAAGACAATCAGGAAGCGCTTGACAGCTATTACGACCAGCTCGTGAAGATCCGTGACCGGATGGGCCGCAAGCTGGGCTATGACGGATATACACAGCTCGGTTATTACCGCATGGGCAGAAACTGCTATGACAGCCATGATGTGGAGAAGTTCCGTACGGCCGTACAGAAATATGTCGTTCCGGTAGCGGCCGGTGTCTTCCAGGCACAGGCAGAACGGCTTGGTAAAACATATCCGATGTCCTTTGCGGACAACCAGCTGGTATTCCGCAGCGGCAATCCGAAACCGGCCGGAAGCGCGGATGACGTCATCGACGCCGGCAGGAAATTCTATGACGAATTATCACCGGAAACCAGTGAATTTTTCCACACGATGCTCGACGGCGAACTGATGAACCTGCTGTCGACGGAAGGTAAAAGAGGCGGCGGCTACTGCACCGGTCTCTATGATTACGAAGTACCGTTCATCTTCGCCAACTTCAACGGCACCCAGGGCGACGTCGAAGTCATCACCCATGAAGCCGGCCATGCCTTCGAGGCTTATGTCAACCGCAGACGGGTGCCGGTCAGCTATATCTATCCGACCATGGAAGCCTGCGAATGCCACTCCATGTCAATGGAATTCTTCGCTGAAAAGTGGGCGGATGATTTCTTCGGTGAAGACGCCCGTAAATATCTGTATTCCCATCTTTCCGGTGCCCTGAAGTTCATTCCTTACGGAACGATGGTCGACCACTTCCAGCACGAAGTCTATGCCCATCCGGAAATGACACCGGAAGAGCGGCATGCCTGCTGGAAGAAACTGGAAGGCATCTACCGGCCGTGGATGAAGCTGGACGGTGACATTCCGGTATACGGGGATGGCTATGGCTGGCAGCGTCAGCATCATATCTATTCGGCGCCGTTCTACTATATTGACTACTGCCTCGCTCAGACGGTTTCCCTGGAATTCTGGGCGATGATCCAGGAAGATGTAAAGAAAGCCTGGAATACATATATGAAATACACCGAACAGGGCGGATCAAAGGTTTTCACCGAACTGCTGCAGGGCGCCGGTCTTGCCAGCCCGTTCGATGAGAACACACTGCGGGATGTCTGCGCGAAAGCAGATACATTCCTGAAGAACTTTGACCTGAACGGAATTGTTTAAGAGAAGGAGATAAACATGGACAGAATCAGTCGTATCGTGGCTCTCTCAGAAGCCTTCGGACCATCCGGATTTGAGGATGACGCAGCCGCAATTGTCCGGGAAGAACTGCCGGATTACGAAACCTATACCGACCACATGACAAATGTCAGATGTGAAAAAGAACCTGCTTCTGACAAGCCGCGCGTCATGCTGGATGCTCATCTCGACGAAGTCGGTGTCATTGTCCAGGCAGTCAAGCCGAACGGAACCATGCGCTTTCTGCCGCTTGGCGGCTGGGCGGCCAGTTCCTTTCCGACCAGTTCCTTCCGTCTGAGAGCCAAAGACGGCAGACTCGTCAAGGCTGTCGTCGCCAGCAAGCCGCCGCACTTCATGAGCGCGGAAGAAAGAAACAAACCGCTGGATGTCGCGAACATGGTCCTTGACTGCGGTACGTCTTCAAAGGCAGAGACCGAGGCACTGGGTCTGGGTGTCGGCTGCCCGGGTGTTCCCGATATCAGCTGTGATTTTGATGAAGAAAGAGGCGTCTTTTACGGCAAGGCGTTTGACGACAGGATCGGCGCCGCGGCGGTCATCGATATTCTGAATCAGGTGAAGGATGAAGAACTGCCGTGCAATGTCATGGGATCCTTCTCGACCCAGGAAGAAGTAGGGGAAAGAGGCGTCCTCAGCAATGCCGAAGCACTCAAGCCGGATGTCATGATCGCTTTTGAAGGCTGCCCGGCTGATGATACGTTCAGCGAAGACTACATGATCCAGGCCGGTCTGAAGAAAGGACCGATGCTGAGACATTTCGACGTGTCGATGATCACCAACTGGCGTTTCCAGAAACTGGCTCTCGACACCGCTCACGAAGCAGGCATCCCGGTTCAGGAAGCCGTCCGCAGCGGCGGCGGAACCAACGGCGCGATGGTCAATTCAAGAGCCGGTGTCCCGGCGATCGTCATTTCCGTTCCGGTCCGCTACATCCATTCCAGCAACTGTTTCTGCACGCTGGAAGATTATGAAAACGCCGTAAAACTGGGTGTTGAAATCTGCCGGAGACTTGACTGGAACACCGTGAATAAGCTGTAGTTGTGCGTTGTTTTAGCGATACCGCAATGGTATAATGTTTTCGATTATGGAGGTCCGGAATTATGGCATTCGAAAAGATCAAGAACTTTATTGCACCAATCGATGAAGAAGAGGATGAAGGAGAAGAACTGGAATACACTGAAAGTGAAACAAAACCAGTCAGCACATACGAAGCAAAACAGACAAAAGTAACAGAGATTCCGTCTGATGCCCAGATGGTTCTGTTTGAACCGCGCAGCTTTGAGGAAGCCGAGGAAATCGGCCGTCACCTCAAGCAGAGAAGAGCCTGCGTCGTCAACCTGCACCGTCTGCAGCGTGACTATGCACAGCGCACGATCGACTTCCTGACCGGCGTTGTCTTCGCCCTTGACGGAACGATTCAGAAGATCGGTCATAACGTCATTCTCTGCGCTCCGAAGAGCGTCAGTGTTGACGGAGTAATCTCCCTGGACAGCGACGATGAATAATGCCCGGGAAAACGAATCCCTGGCAGCACATCTGCAAGATCTGAAAGATAAAAGCGAGACATGGCACAGGTCCCTTGCCTCATCTTTTCTTAACGAAGAAGAGCAGGCCGCCATGCAGAAATTGTTTCCGGCATCCGCTTTGGTCCGTTATGACGGCGGCTACCCCGGAGCACGTAAGAAAAAAGTCATTTTCCTCGCCGATGAGGAAGATGACTTTTCTGATATTGTCTGCATTCAGGCGGAAATCGATCAGCGCTTCCGCAAAATCTCGCACCGTGATGTACTCGGGGCTCTGATGTCACTGCAGATCGACCGCCACAGTTTTGGGGATTTCTGGATCGCTGACGATCATATTTACCTTTACACTTCGGAAACGATGGCCCGCTTTCTGATTGACAATCTGATCCGTGTCAATCAGCACAGCGTCTCCTTTTCCCTGACGGAAGAGCGGCCGGTTCAGACGTTTTCCAGCAAAAGAATTCAGGTCGTCATCGCCAGTGAAAGACTCGATGCGATCGTTGCCGGACTGGTCCGGTGCAGCCGTTCAGAAGCGAAGGAAATGATCCGTCAGGGCCTCGTTCAGGTCAACCATATAACGCTTGAAGAGCCTGATTATTTAGCATATAATAACGTTACGATTTCGATTCGGAAAACCGGCCGGTTCACATATCTCGGCGTTCTGCGGAAGACCCGCAGCGATCGGATCGTAGCTGAGTTTCTTCAGAGTATGTAAGAGGTGAACAGATGGCGAACAGCAGGCCGACATTTCGAATAACCAAAAACGGCTATGACCGCTTCGCTGTCGACGATGCCATTGAGAGATACGCTGCCGAAGTCGCTCAGCTGGAACGCAAACTGAAACTGTATCAGGATCAGCTGGTACAGACAACCAGTCATCTGGACGATCTGCGGCGCCGTTATCAGGAACTGCAGAAAACAGATGAAGCCCGCAAGGAGGCAGCGGACAACATTGCCCGGCTGTCATTGCGTGAGGCGAATGAAATCATCAACACTGCCCAGCAGAACGCTGACGTGATCATCCGGGAAGCACTTGCCTCGGCAAGGGGAATCCTTGAAGATCTCTCGGTGCTCTACCAGGAAGCCGGCGCGGTCAAGTCCGAAGCCAGCCAGAAACTGGAGAACCTGCTGAAAGATCTGGATGATTTCGAACTTCCGGAAATGCCGGATCTGATGTGGCTGAAAGAAGCCCAGGATAAACTGCGCTGATCAGGACGCGCCGTTCTGTCTGAATCCTTAGAGAGCCTGCGGTTGGTGCGAGCAGGCGTGCCGGACAGAAAAGGACATCACCTGTGAGCAGAACGTAATTCCGCGTTAAGGAAAAAGAGGGCACTCATTGAGTGAACTAAGGTGGTACCGCGTTTATGACGTCCTTAGATTTAAGGACGTTTTATTTTTGATGAAGGAGATAGAAGAGGTATGGACTACAAAACAACTCTGAACATGCCGAATACCGCTTTTGAGATGAGAGGTAATCTGGCAAAGAAGGAACCCGGAATTCTGGAAAAATGGGAAAAGAATGATCACTACAACCAGATCATTTCCCGCCACGAAGGACAGCAGGCATTTATCCTGCATGACGGTCCGCCGTATGCCAACGGCAACCTGCATGCCGGCACTGCCATGAACCGTGTCATCAAGGACTTTATCGTCCGTTCCCACGCCATGAGCGGCTACTACACACCGTTCTTCCCGGGCTGGGACACCCACGGTCTACCGATCGAAAACGCGATCCAGAAGCTGGGCGTTGACAGAAAGAAACTCTCACCGGCTGAATTCCGTTCCAAGTGCATGGAATATGCCAAGGGACAGATCGCAACTCAGATGGCGACGGAAAAGCGTCTTGGTCAGATCGCTGACTATGAGCATCCGTATATCACATTGTTCAAGGAGTTTGAAGCACGCCAGATCCGTACCTTCGAAAAGATGGCACTGGACGGCCTGATTTTCCAGGGACTCAAGCCGATCTACTGGTCACCGTTCAACGAAACAGCGATTGCTGATTCCGAGATCGTTTACCGCGATGTCAAGGATGCCACCATCTATGTGGCTTTCCAGGTCAGTGACGGCAAAGGCATTCTCGATGAAAATGACTATTTCGTCATCTGGACCACGACACCGTGGACAATTCCGGCCAACCAGGCGGTTTCCCTGAATCCGGATCTGACCTATGCCGAGATCCAGACCGAAAAGGGAAAACTTGTCTTCCTCGAGAAGTTTGCCGACCGGCTGCTGGAGAAATTCCAGTTGACCAACCAGGGTGTTCTGCGCACCTTCAAGGGAAAAGAACTGGAAAACATCACATATCACCATGTCGTTCTCGACAAGGATTGTCCGGTTATCGTCGGTGACCATGTTACGGATGAAGATGGTACCGGCTGTGTCCATACGGCCGGCGGCCACGGTCTTGACGACTACTATGTCCTGCAGAACTACGGTGCCGCACCGATCTGCACGGTTGACGAACACGGCAATATGAACGAAGCTGCCGGTCCGGAATGCCAGGGCCTCTTCTTCGAAGACTGCTCCAAAAAGATCATCACGATGATGAATGAGAAGGGACTCCTTCTGGCAGTTGAAACGATGGTTCACTCCTATCCGCATGACGACCGTCTGAAGAAGAAGGTCATCTTCCGTGCTGCCAAGCAGTGGTTCTGCTCGATCGACAAGGTCCGTGAAGCGGTTCTCGATCAGATTCAGAATCATGTCACATGGCACAACGAATGGGGGCAGATCAGAATGTACAACATGATCAAGGACCGCGGTGACTGGTGCATTTCCAGACAGCGTCTCTGGGGTGTTCCGATTCCGATCATCTACTGTGAAGACGGCACACCGATCATGGAAAAGGAAGTCTTTGACCATATCGCCGATCTGTTTGAAGAATACGGATCCAACGTCTGGTTCGAAAGAGAAGCGAAGGATCTTCTGCCGGAAGGCTACACCAACGAAAAATCACCGAACGGAACATTCACCAAGGAAACCGACATCATGGACGTCTGGTTCGATTCCGGTTCTTCCTGGAATGAACTGGAAGCCCGCGGCGGTGAATATCCGTGCGACCTGTACTTTGAAGGCTCTGACCAGTACAGAGGCTGGTTCAACTCTTCGATGATCGTCGGCACAGCCGTCAAGGGCGGCGCTCCGTACAGAGAAGTTCTCTCCCATGGCTATGTCTGCGATTCCAAGGGTGAAAAGATGTCGAAGTCAGTCGGCAACGTTGTCAATCCGATGGATATCATCAACCAGAACGGTGCTGACGTATTCCGTCTTTGGGCGATGACTTCCGACTTCAAGGAAGACCTGAAGCTTGGTCCGTCCAACATCAAACAGGTATCTGATCAGTACCGCAAGATCCGCAATACCTTCCGTTTCCTGCTCGGCAACATCAATGCCGAAGACTTCGATCCGAAGAAGGATATGGTGGCCTATGAGGATCTGACAGCTGTCGATCAGTATATTCTGGTTCAGCTCAACGACGTCGTCGCCAATGTCCGCCGTCAGGTTCTTGACTACGACTATGTCGCCGCCAACAAGACACTGATGAATTTCATGGTCAACGAGCTCAGCTCCTACTACTGTGATTTCACCAAGGATATTCTCTATTGCAGCAAAGCCGATGATCGCCGCCGCCGTCAGGTACAGAGCGTGTACTGGCTGGCTGTCGACGCACTGGTCAGACTGTGGGCGCCGTTCCTTGTCTATACCTGTGAAGAAGTATGGGCGCATTTCTCCAACGACGCGGAAGAAAGCGTGCATTACATGTCCTATCCGGAAGTCAGGGAATATGCCAACGCGGCTGAACTGAAGGAAACATTTGCGAAGCTTCTCGACGTCCGTTCCGATGTCAACAAGGCTCTTGAAAACGCCCGTAACGAGAAACTGATCGCCTCCGGTCAGGAAGCAGCTATCACACTGCATCTGGCAGATGACATGCAGGAACTCTTCCGCGGCACGCTGGGTGAAGATGTTGCCCAGTGGCTGATCGTTTCCAAAACCGATTTCACAGCCGGTGAAGGTGAGCCGGAAGTGAGAAGGGCAGCCGGAACAAAATGCCCGCGTTGCTGGAACTACAGCGAAGAAGCAGACGAAGACGGCCTCTGCCCGAGATGCCGCCGCGTCATCAAAGGTTAAGAAAAACGGGAGACCTGAAAAGGTCTCCTTTTCTTATGGAACAAGAAAAAAACATGGTTTTCACCATGTTCAGAAAACGATCTTTTTGAACTGTTCCCAGGGCAGGTATTCTTTCCCGAAGTGGCCGTAATTGACCGTGGAACGGTAGATCGGGCGCTTCAGGTCCAGTTCCCTGATGATATCAGAGACACGGAAACTGAAATTGCTTTCCACGATATCTGTCAGTTCCTCGTCAGTAAAGCGCGAGGTTCCGAATGACTGGATGAAGATGGATACCGGCTCGGCCAGTCCGATGGCGTAGGAGAGCTGCAGCTGGCACTTCTCCGCAAGTCCGTTGGCAACAAGATTGCGGCAGACATAGCGGGCATAATATGCCGCGGAACGGTCTACCTTGGTCGGGTCCTTGGATGAGAAGCAGCCGCCGCCGATCGGTGCGTAGCCGCCATAGGAATCGACGACGATCTTGCGGCCGGTCGTACCGGAATCACCCCAGCTGCCGCCGAGGATGAAGGAACCGGAAGGATTGATCAGATATTCTGTTTCTTCGTCGATCAGCTCCTTCGGGATGACCGGCAGGATCACCTGATCGATGATCAGGTCATTCAGTTCCTGCTGGGTAATGCCGGCGATATGCTGGGTGGAAACGACGATGGCATCGATCCGCTTCAGCTTGCCGTCATCATATTCGCAGGTCACCTGCGTTTTTCCGTCCGGACGCAGACGCGGATCCTGGCGCCGAACTGTCTCCAGTCTTGCGGCCAGAAGATGGGCGTAATGGATGGCTGCCGGCATCAGGTTTTCGGTTTCGTTGCAGGCATAGCCGAACATGATACCCTGGTCACCGGCGCCGATTTCTTCACCGACCACCGCCGTATTGATTTCATCTGACTGGCGGTTGACCTTGACCATGACATGATAGTCTTCGGTATAGCCGATTTCCCTGATCGCATCAAGCGCGATTTTTTCATAATCCAGCACCGCTTTCGTGCCGGCTTCACCATAGACCAGGATCAGGTCGTCCTTGATGGTCGCCTCGACGGCCATATGACTGTCGCGGTCCTGTCGGAGTGCTTCGTCGAGAATGGAATCAGCGATGTAATCGCAGACCTTATCAGGATGTCCGCTGGTAACGGATTCAGAAGTGAAAAACATTTTTGACATAATAAAAGCCCCTTTCCATATGTCTTTTCAAGAGCTTCAGAAAGAGACAGTGTTTTGTTATTCGGTTCTCTTCCTTATCGATGTCAGCAGTACCACCTTGCCAAAGCAGGTTGGTATGGGAGTCACGGAGCTGACTCTCTCGTCCCATTCTTGATAAAAGACAGTAGTATTAAATCATTTCCTGATCCTTCCGTCAACAGACTTTCCGAAAGAATCTGCGGTTTGACATATCCGCGGCAATGATTTCCTGCAGAACCGTGCTATAATCTTAGCGAGTAGGAAAACGAAGATGAAATTTTCAAACCTGAAAGAAGAAACTCTGGAAAGCATCAAGGCGTTTTCAATCGCCGGAATCATAATCGTCGTATTCTTCCAGCTGGTGAATAACCTGGGATGGCTGGGGAAATTTTTCAACAGTGCCATGCAGACGCTGGCGCCGTTTCTGATCGGCATCGTCTTTGCCTTTATCACCATTCCGCTGCGGCGGTTTGTCGAAGACAGTCTGCTGGCCAATGTGAAATGGTCAAAGAAGGCAAAACGGTATGTCGGCGTCCTGGTCGCCATGGTCGTACTGCTGGCTGGAATCGTGGTGTTCTTCGCCATCCTGATCCCGCAGCTGGCAAGCAGCCTGTCGATCTTTATCGCATCCTTTGACGGCTATGTCGAGACATTGCGCGGACTGATCGAAAAAGTCAATTCCGGTGCGCCGGAAATCGCCCAGTTCCTCAGTAACGGCGTAAAACTGATGGGTGAAAAGCTGACTGAGTGGCTGACCGGCGCGCAGGGCGGTCTGGCTCAGATTCTGTCCTATTCCATTTCCTTTGCGAAAGGAATCATGAATTTCTTCATCGGCGTGATCATCACCATGTATCTTCTGCTGGATGAGGAGAAATTCGTGCGGCAGGTCAAGATGTTTATCTATGGTGTGTTCGGACAGGGAACGTCGGAAAGCCTCATCCATGTACTGAAATTGACAGCCCACACATTCAACAGTTTCATTTTCGGCAAGTTTGTCGATTCACTGATCATCGGTGTCATCTGCTATATCTGTGTCACCCTGATGAGAATGCCGTATGCGCCGCTGATTGCCTTCGTTGTCGGCATCACGAATATGATCCCGGTCTTCGGTCCGTTTATCGGTGCCGTGCCGAGTACCCTGATCCTGCTGATCATCGATCCGTTCCAGGCCTTGGAATTCCTGGTCTTCATCCTGATCCTGCAGCAGATCGACGGCAATATCATCGGTCCGCATATTCTCAGTGACGCGGTCGGCCTGCCGACCCTCTGGGTCATGTTCGCCATCATCATCGGCGGTGCCATGTTCGGTGTCGTCGGAATGTTCATCGGCATTCCTGTCTTCTCCGTCATCTACACGCTGATCGAAGACTGGATACACAGAAGACTGCGGGAGAAGAAAATCTACTTCCCGCCGATCGACAAAGAAGAATAAGATGTTAAAAAAAGCCGTTCCGGTATGTGATCCGGAGCGGCTTTCAGTATTACAGGCTGAACAGCATGTCTTCGTACATCGGCAGATGGTAGAACTCACGGGAAGCGATCATTTCATAACTGTCGATCTGTTTCCTGAGATCCAGCATCAGCGGTGAAACATTGTAGTAGATATCCTTGCCGGCGGTAAATGTATCCGGCGCTTTCATGGTTTTCTGCCAGCCTTTCTCCAGGGCCGTGCAGGCCTTGTCGGTCGCATCGATCAGAGAAGCGAGTGTCCTGACACGTTCTTTGATGAACTTCGGTGCCAGATCGCCGGCTGAAGCGAGCGTTTTCGCATAGAAGTTCAGTTCTGCACTCATGGCCGGCAGAACGTCTTTGCGGCTCATTTCCAGCAGGGTGCGGACTTCGATGACCATCTTCTTTTCGTAGCGCTCTTCGAGAATTGTCCGGTTGGCGGACAGTTCTTTTTCAGAATAAATATCGAGCGAGGTGAACAGTCTGACGACCTTGGGGTCATTGAGGACCTGAACGGATTCAATGAAGGACTTGACGGACGGCAGACCGCGGCGTGCAGCTTCCTTGACCCATTCCTGGGAATAGCCGTCGCCGGAGAACAGGATGCGCTTGTGGTCATGCACGATGTTACGGCAGATGTCGACTGCCTTTTCACGGATGTCCTGCAGATACTTGATACCGTCCAGCTGGTCGGCAATCTCGTTGAGTGACTCCGCCATGATGGCATTCAGGACCGTGTTCGGGAAAGAAGACGACATGCTGGAACCGAGCATACGGAATTCAAATTTATTGCCGGTAAAGGCCAGCGGTGAGGTGCGGTTGCGGTCGGTATTGTCATGGGGAATGTAGGAAAGGGTGGTGACCGGTGAGAAATCCTTGATCTCGTTCTTTCCTTTCTGTGATTCATGTCCCTGATAAAGGCTGTAGAGAATATCTTCAATGTAGCTGCCGAGATAGATCGAGATGATTGCCGGAGGTGCTTCGTTGGCACCGAGACGGTGGTCATTGCCGGCATCGGAAGCACTCATCCGCACCAGCACCGGATAGGTATCAATGGCTTTGATGAAGGCGCACATGAAGACCAGGAAGCGGATATTCTCGGCCGGCTTGTCGCCTGGGGCGAAAAGGTTCTGCCCGTCGTCGGTAATGATCGAATAGTTGTCGTGCTTGCCGGAACCGTTGATACCGTCAAACGGTTTTTCATGCAGCAGGCAGGCCAGGCCGTGCTTGCGGGCGGTCTTGCGCAGGATATCCATTGTGATCTGGTTCTGGTCAGCGGCGATGTTGCCGTTGGTGAAGATCGGTGCCAGTTCAAACTGACACGGTGCGACTTCGTTGTGTTCGGTCTTGGCATAGATGCCAAGCCGCCACAGTTCCTGGTTGACCTCTTTCATGAATTCTGAAACTCTTGCCGGAATCGAACCGAAGTAATGGTCATCCAGTTCCTGACGTTTCGGAGCCGGGGCACCGAAGAGGGTGCGGCCGGTCAGCTTCAGATCGAGACGGCGTTCAAAGTAGGAACGGTCGATCAGGAAGTATTCCTGTTCGAGACCAACTGAGATATTGCAGGAGCGGACATCCTTGTCACCGAAAATATTAACGATCCGGGTTGCCGCTTTGGAAAGGGCGCCGATCGATTTGATCAGCGGTTCCTTGCGGTCCAGTGCTTCGCCGGTGTAGGAAACAAAGACGGTTGGAATACAGAGGACGTTGTCGCGGATAAAGACCGGACTGGTCACGTCCCAGTAGGTATAGCCGCGCGCTTCGAATGTCGCTCTGAGGCCGCCGCTCGGGAAACTCGAGGCATCCGGTTCGCCCTTGATCAGCATCTTGCCGGAAAAACGGGAAATCGGTTCACTGTTCGGACCGGGTTCGATAAAGGAATCGTGCTTTTCAGCCGTGCCGCCGGTCATCGGCTGGAACCAGTGGGTAAAATGGGTCACACCTTTTTCCATGGCCCATCGTTTCATAGCGTGAGCAATTGCGTCGGCAGTGGGGCGGTCGAGAGTGCTTTCATTGGCAACCGTCTTTTTCCAGGACTGATAGACGGGCCGGGGCAGGCGGTCAGCCATTTCTCTTTCACTGAAAACCAGACAGCCAAAATCTGCAAAAGGCATTTCCATAACACATTTCTCCTTGTATATGTAAACAGGATATTCCTGTATTTTTACGAAATCAATAAAAAATCCGGCGAAAACCCAGAAAAATTTCAGAAATCCATCAGAAAACAGAAAAATATTTGAAAAATTACGAAAAAAATCCGGAAATTCAAAGAAAAACCGGATTTTTATGAATTAAACAAAAAGAAAACACGGTTTTCACCGTGCTCAGAAGTAATAGCTGAATGGATCTGCCGGAAGCAGACGTACGCCTTTGACTTCCGGAACCTCGTCGATCAGCAGCGCTTCAATACCGTCGTTCAGCGTTGTATTGATGGCCATACAGCCGGCGCAGGCACCGCTCATGGATACGCTCACGATGCCGTCTTCAAATCCCTCGAAATGAACGTCGCCGCCGTCTGCCTGAATATAGGGACGGAGTTTGTTCAGAGTGTGATTGATACGGGCAACGAGGTCGTCATAGGCAGCCTGTTCTTCTGCTGTCAGCTTTTTTTCGTTCTGCGTCACTTCACTCATAGTGTACCTTTCTTTCTATATCCTGATATGGAAGATCAGGGCTACAATGCAGCCAAGGACAATACCGCCGAGTACTTCAAACCAGCGATGGCCGAGAACCGGCTTCATTTTGGTGTCATACAGCGGGTCATCAAACAGATCAGGATACATTTTCTGTAAATCCCTGATTAATTGTTGCGTAACTTTTATATTTTGTCCACTGTAAAACCTCACGTTGGCGGCATCGTAGATAACGATCGTCGCCATTGCCAGGGTTACAGCGAAAATAGACGAACGGAACTGTTCCTGCAGACCGACGGAAACGGCCAGGGCAGAAACCAGCGCACTGTGGGAACTCGGAAAACCGCCCGCCGCATGTGCGAGGGACCAGTTCCATTTTTTGGTTGTCAGATATCCGATGGCCGGCTTCATCAGCTGGGCAATGACAGCAGCTGTCAGAGCTGACCAGAAGGGAACCATTACACGCCAGGAAACAAACATATATAACCTCTGATTTCTTTAACGTAGTTAGTATAGCACAAGTCCGTTAACGTGGTATACTTGCGTAGGAAGGTAAATTATGTACTGCAAACCAGGTCAGATCATCGAAGGAAAGGTGACCGGAATCCAGCCATACGGGGCATTTGTCTCACTGGACGGCCACACGACCGGACTGATCCATATTTCCGAAATCAGCGACGGCTTTGTCAAGGATATCAGCCGTTTCGTGCATGTCGGAGAAGTGGTAAAAGTCAAAGTGATTGAGTACGATCCGCGCTCCAACCAGGCCAAGCTTTCCCTGAAAGCCGTACGCCGTACGCATACCCGCAACCGCCGGCGTCCGCTGATGACCAGGGCCTCACTGCCGCCGATGCGGATCGGTTTCCGCTCCATAGCCCGCAAAATGCCGGAATGGATCAGTGAAGCGATGACAGAAGAAAAAGCCTCACGTTCGGAAGACGAACAGTGAGGTTTTTTTATGACAATACGCATGCCGGATGTGGAAAAGGGGGTGTATGATCAGTCAATGCTCACCATGCATCAGGATCCAGTTGTAAGCGGCACCGACAAGATTCGCATCCGCCTGAAAACGGCAGGTGTCCAGCACGGTCTCCGGCAGGTAGCCGGCCAGTTTTGTGACTGCTTCCTGATATTCTTCCTTCAGATCACGGATGAACCGCTCGTTTCTTGAGACACCGCCGCCGATGACGATCTTCTCCGGTGAAACAGTCAGCTTCAGATTGTAGATCAGCCAGACGAGTCGTTTGATCCATCTTCTGTATTCGGCAACTGTCGGCGAATCTTCCTCCTCGATCCAGCGGAAGACATCCATACCGCTGATACGCTTTTCTTCACTTGAGGCGTTACCTGATATTTCAAAACAGGCCGGATCCATGTTCTTCGCCCGGGCGACTGCTTTCAGAAAGCCGCTCATACTGGCGTCATAGCAGATCGTGTTTTCCTTTTCATAACGGCCTGGTTCGACAAGCAGATCACTGATTTCGCCGGCCGCGAAGCCGGATCCTTTCTGCAGTCTGCCGCCCATGACGATTCCGCCGCCGATGCCGCTGCCAAGCAGGATGCAGGCCGCATCACTGACACCTGCCAGGGCGCCTTTCCATGTTTCGGCAAGAATAGCCGCCTTGCCGTCATTCTCGACGCTGATGGGTACGGGGATCCTGTCTTTGAGAAGTGTGTAAATATTCCGGCCGCTCATTTCCGGATAGAGGGCCACAAGAATGATTTCGCCGCTTTCACTGTCGATGACACCCGGCATGGAAATGGCAATGCCAACCGTTTTGTCTCTGTACTGTTCATACAGCCCGGTAATCAGATTCAGAAAATCTTCTTTTGTCTTTAAGGGAGCGGGCAGCTGGCCGTGTTCGCTGATTTCCGCCTGATCATTCATCAGACAGTATTTGACGAAGGTGCCGCCGAAGTCAAAAGTAAGTAAGTTCATATGCATGTCTCCATGTCTTCATTCTATCATGCGTCAGCGTTGTATATGATGCGGCATTCCAATAGAATGATATATGTATACGGAGGTTTACCATGAATCTGTTCAAGCCTGTGGATATGACTAAGGATGATCCGGTCAGATCCATTCTGATATTCACCATACCGATGCTGATAGGGAATGTCGCCCAGCAGCTTTACAATACGGTGGACAGTATTATTGTCGGCCGTTATGTCGGTGACAATGCCCTGGCGGCTGTCGGCAGTGCCGGTCCGATCCTGAATCTGATGCTGGTGCTGTTTATGGGTATCGCTACCGGTGCGAGCATCATGGTTGCCCAGTACTTCGGTGCCCGGCAGCGGGAGGAACTCTCACGCACGATCGGTGCCTGCATTACGATGACACTGGTCGCCTCGGCGTTCATCATGGCGGTCGGACCGCTGGTGACCAAACCTCTGCTGCATCTGCTCAACACACCGGAATCGATCCTCGGCTGGTGCTTTGATTACCTGCTGATCATTTTCCTCGGTATCGCCGGCGGCGGCCTTTACAACATTCTCAGCGGCGTGCTCAGAGGCCTTGGTGATTCCGTATCAGCACTGCTGTATCTTCTGGCCGCGACTTTTCTGAACATCGTCCTCGACTTCCTGTTCGTGGCCATCTTCGGCATGGGTGTAGCCGGTGTTGCCTGGGCGACGATCACCGCCCAGTTTGTTTCGGCTGCCCTGTGTTTCTGGAAACTGACAAGGATGCAGGAAATCTTCGATCTGAAAAAGGAGTATCTTCTGCCGGAAGGTGAGTACATTTCCCGGCTGGTCCGTCTCGGTCTGCCCTCCGGTGTGACCCAGGCAATCTTCTCGATGTCAATGATCGTCGTGCAGTCTCTGACCAACAGCTTCGGTGAACTGTTCATCGCCGCCAACGTCATTGTCATGCGCATTGACGGCTTCGTGATGCTGCCGGCATTCTCCTTCGGTTCGGCAATGACGACCTTTGCCGGTCAGAATATCGGTGCCGGCCGGATGGACAGAGTGCTGGAAGGTGCGAAAAAGGGCACTTTCGCGGCTATGGGCATCTCGGCGGTGCTGACCGGTATCATCCTGCTGTTCGGCCGGCATCTGATGGGTATCTTCACCGACACCCAGGAACTGATCACCCTCAGCAACAATATGATGCGCATCCTGGCTGTCGGCTATATCGCCGTGGAAGTCACGCAGTGTCTTTCAGGAATCATGCGCGGTGCCGGTGATACCGTGACACCGATGTGGATCTCCATCATTTCTTCCGTCCTTCTGCGTATCCCGCTGGCCTATGGTCTGGTCTGGCTGACCCGGACACCGGAACTGCCGCAGGGTGACTGTGCGATGATGTTTGTCTCGATGCTGATCAGCTGGCTCAGCGGTGCCATCATGACATATCTCCTGTATAAGCGCGGAGCCTGGAAAGAGAGAACGATCTTCTGATGGAACTGATTGTCCGCTCATTCAGTCAGCTTGCCACTGAAGAACTCTATGATATCCTGCGTCTGCGCTCGGAAGTCTTCGTCGTCGAACAGAACTGTGTTTATCTTGATCCGGACGGAACCGACAAGGAAAGCCTGCATGTTTTCCTGCGGGATGAGGAGGGGATCCTCGCCTATGCCCGGCTGTTTGTGAAAAACAATGATCCGCTGACGGTTCAGATCGGCCGCGTCGTTTCCCGAGTGCGCAGAAAGGGTTACGGAACGATCGTCCTGCGGGAATGCATCAGACAGGCTCACGAATACTTTCAGGCTGAAGAAATCATTCTGGAAGCGCAGACCTATGCGAAGTTTTTCTATGAAGCGGAGGGCTTTGTGCAGACCTCGGAGGAATTCCTCGAAGACGGCATTCCGCACATTTGTATGAAATGGACAAAATGACAGACATACCTGTCATTTTTGCTTGCATAAATCCACGGCCGTAATACACTTTAAAATGGTTATCAACGACGAGGATTCAGTTATGCAGATCGGCACAATGCATTTTTCGAAAAAAGACATTCCCAACATCGCGGCGATCGTGGTTTCGGCCCTGATCTATGCCTGCGGATTCAACGTTTTCGTCAGATCGGGAAACCTGTTCCCGGGCGGTTTCGCCGGTATGTCGAGACTGCTTTCAATGGTTCTGGAAGACTGGTTCGCGATCCATATTTCTTTCAGTATCATCTACTTCGCACTCAATTTTCTGGTCACGATACTTGTGGTACGTAAGACCGGCCACAAATTCATCCTGTATTCGGTGCTCTGGTATTCGCTGTCATCATTGTTTACCGGCATGATCAAACTGCCGATGATCACCCAGGACCCGCTGCTGATCTCTGTCTTCGGCGGTCTGGTCAACGGCTTTGCCATCGGTATGGCGCTCCGCTATGACGCCTCCAGCGGCGGCACGGATTTTCTGGCCATCGATCTTTCCATACGTCTCAACCGTCCGACCTGGAATTACATCTTCGCTTTCAATGCGGCGGTGCTGTTTATGGCCGGCTTCCTGTATGGCTGGGAAAGGGCATTGTATTCGATCATCTTCCAGTATGTATCCAAGGAAGTTGTCAATATGATGCACGAACGCTACAAGATCACCCGTATCCAGGTCGTTACCGATCACGCCGATGAAATCTGCAGCGAAGTATTCCGCATCTGCCGCCACGGCATCACCAAACTCAAATGCGTCGGTGCCTACAGCAACAGAGAACATGAACTGCTGATGATGTCGGTCAATAACAACCAGCTCAAGGATGTCGAGGAAGTGATCCTCCGCATCGATCCGCATGCTTTCATGTCTTTGACGCATGTCGATCGGATCATCGGCAATTATTATCAGAAACCGATGGAATAAGGGCTGTAAAACCCATATAATGAACACGGCAAAAGCTAAAGGAGCCAAGCTATGTACGATATTATTGAACAATACCGCATCCGTGACGAGATCCTGAAGGAAAGACTGGATACAATCCTGCCGGCAGTCATGAAAGAGACCGGCACTGAATTCTGGCTCATCGCCAGCCGCGAATACCATGAAGACCCGATGTTCCGCCATATTGTGCCGGCTCATTATCCGACCGCCAGAAGACTGACGATCCTCGTTTTTGCCTTCGAAAACAATGAACTGAAAAAGATCAGCGTGTCCATGCCGGACGCGGCTCTCGAAAAGTTCTATGAACGTGACTGGGACAGACAGAACGAAACACAGTTTGAAGCCCTGACGAGAATTATCCGCCGCATTGATCCAACCCGGATCACGGTGAATGTATCCGAACATAACTACGCCTATACCGACGGTCTTTCCCACGGTCTGTATCTGCAGATGAAAAAGGAAATGCCGGAAGATATCATTGCCCGCTTCTGCGGCAGTGACGAAGCCGGTATCCGCCTGATGGAGACCAGAACCAAAACCGAGCTGAAATACTGGCCGCATGTCATGGAAACAGCCGGTGAGATCATCGAGGCTGCCTTCAGTGACGAAGTGATCACACCGGGTGTCACGACCTGCCGGGATGTCATGGACTTCATGACCAGAAGAGTCAATGAACTGGGAATCGTAACCTGGTTTGAACCGACAATCGACCTGCAGAACGAAACCGGCATGCATGGCGAAGAGACGGTGATTCAGCGCGGTGACCTGCTGCACTGTGACTTCGGCATCGTCTATCTGAATCTCTGCACCGATACGCAGCGCCTGTGCTATGTTCTGAAAGAAGGCGAAAGCGATGTGCCGGCCGAGCTGAAGGAAGCCCTGAAGCGGAACAACCGTTTCCAGGATATCGTCAGCGAAAACATGCAGACGGGAAGAACCGGTAACGAAGTATTCCTGGCTTCGATTGCCCGGGGCAGGGAAGAAGGACTCAGACCCATGCTGTATACGCATCCGCTCGGTCTGTTCGGACATGCCTGCGGCCCGACGATCGGTCTCTATACCAATCAGAATCCGATTTATCCGGCCGGTGAAAACCAGGTCAATGATCTGACCGGATATGCCCTCGAACTCAATACGACGGAATATCTGGAAATGTATCAGCGTGATACCTTTATCTATACCGAAGAATCGATCGTTCTGATCGGCGGTAAGGCACACTATCTGCAGGAAGGCAGAGAATGGATCCGCAAAGTAGGATAAAAAGAGGAGGCAGAAATATATGATTGAAAAACTGTCAGTTGTCGCAGCTGATATCGACGATACGCTGCTGCCAAAAGGAAAAACGATGATGCCGAAGACCCGCGAAGCTCTGCAGCGTCTTCATGAACAGGGTGTGCTGTTCGGCCCTGCTTCCGGAAGACCGCTGGATCATCGCACTCTGGACAGAGCAGCGGAATGGGGACTTGGATTTGAATTTGATTTCGCCATCGGCATGAACGGAGGCGAACTGTATGACAGAGAAACCGGAAAGTTTGAAAAGTACTTTCTTCTTTCCAGCGAAGATATCAAAACGATCCTGACACCGATCGCTCATCTGGACCTGAACGCGATCGTCTATGTCAACGGCTATGACGAGATCAATGCTCTGCGCATGGATGACTTCATGCGCGATTCACAGCGCCGCAATCATTCCCATGTTGAAATCGGTGATGTTGATTTCCTCAGCCGCTATGATACCGGCAAGATCGAAATCCATCTCAAACCGGAAGATCTCGATGAATTCATAGCTGCCTGCAATGCCAACAGCAGCCCCCGCTGGACGGTTGTCAAAACGTTTGAAGGCTATGGTCATATCACCATGGAATTCGTGGATCCCCGTGTCAACAAAGGCTACGCTCTGAAGAAATTCAGTGAAAAGCGCAATATTCCGCTTTCTGAATTCATGGCTTTCGGTGACATGGACAATGACATCGGTCTCTTGAAGGAAGCCGGCTGGGGTGTGTGTCTGGTGAATGGCGCGGATGCCACCAAGGCAGTCGCCCAGGCCATCACGGAATACCCGGTCGATCAGGATGGTGTCGGCAGATATCTCGAGGATCACTGGTTCAGCCGCAAGGACGCATAAGCAGGGAAACCTGCTTTTTTTCTTCCGGGAATTGTTTTCCGTCCCGATTTATCGTTTAATATATTGTTATGGGGATTAGAAACAGGGGATTTTATTCTATGATGAAAAAGATTAAACTGGTACTCAGTATCTTACTGCTGCCAGCCTTTGCATATGGTGCATATTATCTGTATTATCTTGGCAATGACATTTATTTCGGCGATCTGATGACACAGTATATCGACTATCAGATGCAGTTGTATCTGTTTGGCTGGATCGCCTGGCTGCTGGCGGGGGTGTGCGCGCTGACTGCCCTGTATTGCCTGTATTATTTCCTGATGTCACTGATCAGACATAATTACTAAAAAAAATTCACTGCAAAGTGAATTTTTTTATGGCCAGATGATGCGGCCTTCCAGGTTTTCTGTGTAGGTGATGAACAGATCGCCGACGGTCCGTCCTTCCTGATCCTGTGTTTTGTCAGGGTCCATCATCCAGACTGCTTCACATGCGTCGCCGCTTTCCTTTGTGTATGCCGCGAGAAGTTTTTTGCCGTCTTCCACGCTCATGGTGAACAGGGCGGTGCTGAGACAGTCAGCCGCTCCGCTGTCTTTAGTGACGATCGAAACACTGTGATAGAGGTCGGAAGGTTTCTGCGTCGTCGGATCGATAATGTGGTGATAGCGGATGCCGTCTTCGCCGGTATAGAAACGTTCGTAATCACCGCTGGTCACGAAGGACGAAGATCCATCCATTTCGACGACGATGACTGCACCTTCACCAAGCGGGTTCTGAATGGCAATCCGCCAGGGTGAGCCGTCGGTTTTGTCATGCAGGGTGCGGATGTTGCGGCCGGCGTTGATGTTGGCGTAGGCGATATCGTCGCTGTCGATCGCATCGGCGATCTCTTCCGCTGCAAAGCCCTTGGCTATGCCGCCGACATCCAGTGAGACACAGGGATCGGTGATATAGACGGTGCTTTCCGCTTCGTTGATTTCGATCTTATCCCAGCCCCGGCAGGCAAATGCCGCTTCCAGTTCTTCGCTGGAAGGGACAGCCGCCGGTGTGCCGTTTTCGTTGGCTGTGATACCGGCTTCCCGGTAGGTGTGCCACAGATGCAGCAGGTTTCCCATCGTGACATCGAATTCACCGTCTGACAGTTCATAGAAATGTTTTGCCTGTTTCAGCATGGCGATGATTTCCGGACTGACTTTCACCGGTGCGATGCCGGCATTGTCGTTGATCGTTTTCAGATTGCTGGTTCCTTCATAGTCGTGATAGATATCGAACAGATCATTGAAGCGTGAGAACATTGCCACACCGGTATCAAACCGGTCTTTCATCGGCTGCAGTTCATAGGAAAACTCCGTATATGCGTATACGGTGTCAAAACCGGCATCATAGGAAAGATTGCTGTATTCCAGCAGTTCGTTGCTGGCTGCCGGCTGATCCTGTGAGCATCCGCCAAGCAGCAGAGCAGCGATCAGACAGGCTGTGATTCTGTTAATGTTCTTCATGGTGAATCTGAGTATATCACAATTCAGAACTGCTTTTTTGAAAACAATTACAGAGCATTTTCAGAAACAGGTCAGATAGTTTCAAGGATTAACTGATATTCCGGTGCGGGATGAGAGTGAAGTGGCCAAGGTCGATGGAAATAAGACGTTAAAAAATGGTATAATTTCACATGCATAATAGAGGAAAGGACCTGATAATATGTCATTTTTAACAGGACCGATGAATCATCATTTAGAAGGGCACAAGGAGATCACCAAGCACGCCGACGTGCTGAAAACGATCGATCCTGATGTTGTCTGGATCCCGTTGGTCAACGGTAATGCACCGTGCAAGCCGCTGGTCGAGATTGGTGATGAAGTTAAAGTCGGAACCAAGATCGCAGAAAGAAACGATCATTTCTATCTGCCGTTATTTTCACCTGTGTCAGGAACGGTTACCGGAATTGAAAAATTCATGACATCCGGTATGGCACAGGCAGAGCATCTGCGCATTCAGAATGACCACAAGCACACGGAAGTCCGTGCTTTCCCGGAGTTTGACGCTGAGAAAGCAAGCTGGGAGGAACTTCTCGAGTTTGTTAAAAACGCCGGCATGCTGGGCCTCGGCGGTGCCGGTTTTCCGACCTATGTCAAATATCTGAAGCCGGAAAATGTCGAACTGTTTATTGTCAACGCGGTGGAATGCGAACCGTATCTGACAGCAGACTATAAGAACATTGAAGAGAATATCGATCTTCTGAAAACAGGAACCCTGGCACTTTACAAACTCAGTAAGGCAAAGAAGGGCTGCGTTGCTATCAAGGAAGACAAGAAGGAACAGATCGAAGCTCTGAAAAAGACATTTGCCGGTACACCGATCGAGATCAGAACTGTACCGGATCTCTATCCGATGGGATGGGAACGCACTCTGGTCTTCCAGCTGACCGGCAGAAGGTATGACAAACTGCCGATCGAAGCCGGATGCATTCTCAACAATGCATCGACAGCGATCGCTCTCGGCAATGCCATTGACAACGGTCATCCGATTACCCATAAGTATCTGACGGTTTCCGGTGAAGCTGTTAAGAATCCGCAGAATGTCTATGTGCCGGTCGGCACCAAAGCGCACGAGATCATTGATGCCTGCGGCGGTTATATCGACGGTATCGAGGACGTCCTGCTGATTGCCGGCGGTCCGATGATGGGCCGGACAATTCCGACTGATCAGTTTGTCATCGCACCGCAGAACAACGGTCTGACTGTCATGCCGAATGAAGACAAGGATGAGGTGAAGTGCCTGCGCTGCGGCCGCTGCACCGAAACATGTCCGTCTGGTCTGCAGCCGGTTCGTATCCAGATGTCAGCCGCGATCTTCGATGAAGCGGAACTGAACAAACTGTATGTCATGGACTGCATCGAGTGCGGCTTGTGCACTTACGTCTGCCCGTCCAAGATCGATGTTACTGAAAATGTCAGAAGGGCGAAGAACTTTATCCGCACCCGTATGGCATCACGTGCAAAGGAGGCGAAGAAATAATGAAATTCTCATATCGGCCTTCTCCGAATTTCCGCAGCAAGAGACATACCTCGCGGATCATGATGGACCTGACGGTCTGTCTGCTTGCCGTTCTGTTATGCTCTGCTGTCAGCTATGGCATCACCTACGGTCCGGTAATCGGTATCCGTGCTGTTCTGATGGCGGCCGTATCGGTCATCACCGCGGAAGCAACCGAAGCGGTGTACTTCAAGATCAGAAAAATGGATATCAAAAAGGAACTGGAACATTCTTACGGATGGGTCACAGCTCTGATCCTGACACTGATCACCCGCATCGATGTCAGTTATTATGCCCTGATCGTCGCGACGATCCTGTGCATCATCGTCGGCAAACTGGTCTTCGGCGGTTTCGGACAGAATATCTTCAACCCGGCAGCTTTCGGTGAAGCGATCATCATGAACAACTTCGCCGCCAGCAAGGCCGCGGATGTGACCGCGAAAGTCTATGATACACTTTCCGGCGGCACGCCGATGGCAGCCATGAACTCCTACGGCTGGATCATTGAGAAAGCGAATTTCCCTGATTTCATCCAGCAGTTCGGCGGCTTCAGCAATATGACGATGGGCGGCTATCCGAGTGTTATCGGCGGCTCCTGCGCAATCGTGATCCTGCTCTGCGGCGCTTTCCTGCTGTGGCGCAAGGATATCAACTACCATCTCTCATGCACATATCTGGCCGTCCTGTTTGTCATGTCACTGATCGTCGGTCTCTTCCACGGTGCCGGTGTTGAATACGCGCTGTTCCATGTTCTGGGTGGCGGCGTACTCTTCGGTACGGTATTCATGATGACTGACCCGGTCACGACCCCGATTTCGATTCCCGGCCGTGTAATATTCGCGGTCGGATGCGCGGCTCTGACAATGATCCTGCGCTGGCGTTCCAACCTGCCGGACGGCGTCCTGTTCTCGATCCTGCTGATGAACATGCTGACACCGGCAATTGACCGCCTCTCGGACGGCAACCAGATCAAAAACAGAAAACTGATCCGCAACAAGGTTCTTGGTGTATCGGCTGTGATCATGCTGATCACACTGCTGGTCGGCTGCTTCGGTATCGAAGCCAAACAGCCGCCGGTCACCGCTTCCGGTGCCAACACCACGGCTCTGAAAGACGAAGACTTCGCAGCCAATGCAGTCGAATGCACGGCCCAGGGCAATGGCGTCTATCTCTGCAAAGCCAAGGGATTTGAAGGTGTCAACGAAGCGACCATCACCGTCAAGGACGGCAAGATCGTCAGTTTTGAAGTGACAGCGTTCAATGACACACAGGGTGTCGGCGACATGGCGACAGCTGAAGCTGAACTGGCAAGATATAACGGCGCTTCCCTTGATTCGATCATTGATGCCACCAGCGGCGCGTCCTTCACAAGTTCGTCGCTGCGGGCGATGGCGGCAGCTGCTCTGAAAGCAGATGCCGGTGAACCGGTTTCGACAGCCCCGGCTGCCGCACCGGAAGGCTCGCTTGGCGCTGAGGACTTCAGTGCCAATGAACCATACTGCACGGTATGGACGAATACGAACAAACCGGAATATGTATACAAGTGCACAGCCAAAGGTTTCGAAGGCGTCAACAAAGCATTCGTGACCGTCAATAAGGACGAAGGCAAAGTCATTAGCATCGAAGTAACGGAATTCAATGACACGGAAGGTGTCGGTGATGCGGCAGTGGCGGAAGGAGAACTTGCCAGATATGCCGGCCTGACACTTGATCAGACAATCGACGCCACAAGCGGCGCGTCCCTG
>CADBEA010000036.1 GCA_902793635.1 uncultured Erysipelotrichaceae bacterium
ATGATGTAAGCCTGCACGTTTTTTTGTTTGTCCCCAGGTTTTGTCCCCAAATTTCATCCCGGATTAGTTTGAACTTTCCCCAAGATTATTTGGTAACCCCCGCTGATGCGGATCCTGGTTTTTTTGTTCAGTCTTTCTGTCTTTGCGCGATGCTGTCTTCACCGATCAGTTCAAAGGGTATCCGTTTATGGACTGCCTTGCGCGGATAGGGGATACGGAACAACAGGTCTTCGACACTCTTTCTGGCCAGTTCATCGATATCCTGCCGGACAGTCGCCAGTCTTGGCAAGGTATATCTTGTATATTCAATTCCGTCATAGCCGATCACGGAAATATCTTCAGGTACCCGCATGCCGGCGTCATGGACAGCCCGCATGGCACCGATTGCGATCATATCACTGAGCGCGAAAATGGCCGTGATCTTCGGATTCTTCTTAAGCAGATTACGGGTGTTTTCATACCCGTCCTTCATGGCGAAGATGCTCTCCTGGTAGTCCTTTTTGCGATCAAACTTCAGGCCGTTTTCCCGCATGACGTCAATGGCGCCCTGCAGACGCTGGGAAGATACCTGGTTTTCTTCAAAGGTCGCAAAACCGCCGATGATGCCGATCTTCTGATGACCGCTGGCAATCAGCCGGGTGACTGCTTCTCTGGCACCGGCATAGTCGTCGGTCGAAAAAGAAGACAGGTTGGCAAAGTCCAATTGTGAAGCATCCGCCGCCACCAGCACGGCCGGTGTGTCGATTTCCGCAAAGGACCGGCGGAAATTCTCCAGGTCACCGCCCAGAAAGATCAGGCCTTTCGGGTTTCTCTCGCGGCTGAACTGCACGGCATACTGTACTTCGTTGTCCGCTTCCTTCAGAAAGATGACGGTGGCTTCTTCACCATGGGAGCGCAGCTGTGACTGCACTTTTTCGAGCAGACTGTTCAGAAACAGATTGTCCGTGCCTTTGACAATGACCGAGATGGCACTAGCATGGGTCTGCTTGAGCAGCCGGGCATTGCTGTTGGGCTGAAAGTTCTCCTGCTCGATGATCTTCAATATTTTTTCCCTTGTTTCCGCACTGACATCGGGATGCTGGTTAATGACACGGGAAACGGTACCGACACTGTAGCCTGACAGTCTGGCGATGTCTTTAATGGTAGCCATAATTCTTCCCCTTTCTAGTGTTTGTATTCTTACTTCCGCAGGATGACAAATGACTGCGGTGCCATTGTCATTTCATCTTCCTGTATTGTCACAGAATGGATCTGATACAGGATCTTTGTATCCTTGATTTCCGGAAGCCGGATGGAAACAGATGCTCCGGAAGGATTGACAGCGATCAGACAGGATCCCCGCTGAAAGACAAACGGATCGGTTTCATCATGCAGGATCTGCAGTTCACAATCCGCCTGAAGATCTTCTGTTTCCCTGCGCATGGCGATCATATCCTTTGTGACATGCCACAGCGAGTCACTGCGGGCCATGGCATCGGTTACCGTTGGCGCATCCGCTGATGGATCCTGCGGCAGGTAGATCTCTGCTGCATCAGCTTTCGAGAAGCCGTAGTTCTTTTCGTGGTTCCACTGCATCGGTGTTCTGGAACCGGTACGCTGATAGCCGCCTTCCTTCGTTCTGACATCCAGGAAGCGCATACCGATCTCGTCACCGTAATAGATAAACGGAACTCCCGGCATGCTGAGAAGAAAAGCATAACACAGTTTCAGTTCATCTTCACTTAACGTACGGGCGGGCCGCGGCGTGTCATGATTGCAGGTAAACATGGCGATATAGCCATTGTCTTTTGTCGCTTCATATTTCGGCAGATAATCCACCAGGAAGCGCCGGATATCGCCACCGCTGTCCTTTTTGAAGTAGCTGTGATCACCGCCGTCTGTTTCATAATCACGCATCAATGTATTGTAACCGTTGCCGGCATGATCCAGGTAGAAGTCCATATGGAAGCCGCCGCCGTTGATTGCCTGCTTAGGATTGGACCATTCACTGACCAGTGCGCATTCCGGATATTCCGTATCCATCATATTGCGGACATCACGCCAGATGGCAGCCGTGAAGGATTTGTCTTCATCGTCGTCCTTGACCAGCGAATCTGCCATGTCGACCCGAAAGCCATCACAGCCCTGATCCATCCAGAAGCGCATGATATCCTTCATCGCTTCCCTTGTCGCGATGGCTTCCGGACTGTCCGGGGCTGACATCCAGGGTTTGCTCTGAATGCCCCAGCCATAATTCAAAGCCGGCTGAGAGGCGAAGAAATTGAGCATATAAGCACCTGCCCGCTCCTTCATGCCGCTGATATAGGGATGATCGGGAATGCCTTCAAAAGCATGGTTTGTCCATATATAACGCTTGGAGTATTCGTTTTCTTCCGCTTTACACGAGGCAATGAACCAGGGATGCTGGTCGGATGTGTGACCCGGCACCAGATCCAGCAGGACTTTGATGCCTCTTTGATGGGCTTCCTGAAACAGCCGGATCAGATCTTCATTCTTGCCATAGCGGGCAGCTGTCTTTTTATAGTCCCTGACATCATAGCCGGCATCCAGAAACGGTGAATCATAGCAGGGATTGATCCAGAGGGCATTGCAGCCAAGATCACGGATATAATCCAGTCTTGCAATAATGCCGTCGAAATCACCGATACCGTCATTGTTGCTGTCGTAAAAAGACTGCGGATAGATTTCATAAAAGACCGCTGTTTTCAGCCATTCTCTCATACGGACTCCTCTTCCAGTGCTTCACTGACACTGGGAGCACTCAGCAGAAAGCCATATTCCTGCTGCCGTCTGGCAATGACATCATCCGGCCAGCCGGCCGTATTGATATACACAGCGTCGATACCGGCTTTTTGTGCCATGGCCATGTCGTCGTCAAAATCGTTGCCGAAGAAGACACATTCCTGTTTGTTCATTTTGTATTTCTTCAGCAGTTTTTCCAGAAGTGATACTTCCGGTTTCCGGAAGCCGAGAGCGGAAGAGATGCAGATGCCGTCAAAGTACTGTTCCAGTTCTGTTTCCTTCAGTTCCGGAAGTGTGAAGAGCACCTGGGCATTGGAAAGCAGATAGACGCCTTTCCCCTCTTCCTTCAGTCTGGCAAGTTCTTCCTTCACGCCGTCATAGACTTCGAAACGGCGGCGGGAAAGCCGGCGGAAGTGATAGGCCAGCCGGTGGATCTGCATTTCATCCTGGATATGAAACAACTGTGTAAAGACCGGATACAGATCGATCTCGGCATTTTCCTGCGGGTGTTTTCTGGCCTCTTCCTGACACAGTTCGTAATAGCGTTTTCTGAGTACGGCCGGCTGCTCAATAAGACGGCACTGGTCTTTCAGTTCGTGCCAGAAGCGAAAACTTTCCTCATCGGTATGAATATCGATCAGGGTGCCGTACAGATCAAAGATGTAGTTCTGATATTGTTTCATTCTGTCATCACCGCGATTCCAAATGGCGGAAGGATCAGGTCTTCATTGTTGATACGGACTTCATCCGTTCCGGTGTTCAATACTGCCTTCAGTTCATGAAACGGCAGTTCATTCAGTGATACTGTTTCTTCATTTTCAGATGTATTAATGATGATCAGGACATCGTCGTACTGTTCGTGATGGCGGATGAAGGCGGCGATTTCCTCTTCCATGACGGCATCCACCGCGACCGTATCGCCTCTTGCAATGACCGGAAAAGCATTGCGGATACGCAGGGCTTCCCGATAGTAATTCAGAATGGAATACGGATCTTCCTTCTGCACATCATACGCGTCGAATTTCATTTCGATTTCATCCATGCCAGCCGGCGGTTCGCACATGCCTTCCACCGCGTCTTTTGACCAGTACATCGGGGCCCGCTTGTTTTCATCCTTACCGGCTCCCTTCATGCCGATTTCCTCGCCGTAATAGACAAAGACATTGCCGTTCATCAGAATGTTCAGGGCACCGGCCAGTTTGGTGCGGCTGCCGTCGTCACCGGCATAATATCCGGCACTTCTGCCCATGTCGTGATTGGTATAGAACGGTGCGTTGACATAGTCCGGATTCGCCTGTTTCCAGGCCTGTTCGCAGCTGATCATCGATGTGATGTAATCATCGGCGCCGATGATACCGGACGTCGTCTTTTTGATCACCCCTTCGGCATCCGCGAACGGGAATGCGAACAGTGAGTCGATACCGCTCTGATACAGGGCTGCGATTTCATCCTTGTTTGTCCATGCTTCACCGACAAAGTAACATTCCGGATTCAGTTTCTTTCCTTCTTCAGAGAGCCATTTCAGAAACGCCGTGTTCCTTTCCGGATCGCCGGTGTAATAGGAAGTCACAGCATCCAGACGGAAGCCGTCTGTACCATGATCGAGCCAGAACTTCATGATCGATACGATCTCGTTTCTGACCATTTCCGAATCCAGATTCAGATCCGGCATCTGATCCCAGAAACGCGCTTCATAATACCAGTTGGTATCAGGCAGTTTCGCATAGCCGTTCTGGAATTCTCTTGAGAACAGGTAATAGTCGAAGTACGGACAGTAGTCAACGGACGGTTGCCAGTCTTCCGGCAGTTCTTTCAGGTAAGCCCAGGCATTCTGGAACCATGCATGCTGGAAAGCGGTATGGTTCAGCACCAGATCGGTGATGATGCGGATTCCCCTTTCATGGCATGCCTTTACCAGACTGTCATAGTCTTCCATCGTTCCGTATTCCGGATCGATGGCCATGTAGTCTTTGACATCATATTTGTGGTAGGTATCGGAAGGACAGACCGGCATCAGCCAGATCTCTGTAAAGCCCATATCCCGGATCTCATCAAGTTTTGTCTGCAGTCCCTTCAGGTCACCGATTCCGTCATGATCGGAATCATAATAGCTGTGCAGGAAAACTTCATAGGTATTCCGGTAGGCGTCATCGACGATATCTTCTTTCAGGCTGCTGTTGAAGTCATGCATCTGCGGGAATGAAACAGCAGATCCCGAAGGATCTGCTGCAGCATTTTGTTGGCAGGATGTCGTCAGCAGCAGGAGTGAAGTCAGAAGAACCGTCTTTCTGATCATTCCCTGCCTTTTCATCATCCTTTTACAGCACCGCTCATTCCTTCCACATAGTATCTCTGCATATACAGGAACAGTGCCGCGATCGGGATCGAGATCACGACCGCACCGGCCGCGAAGCAGGTATACCACTGGTTGATATATTCTTTCTGCAGCATGTTCCAGAGACCGATGGCAACGGTGAACTGGTCAGCGTTGGCACGGCAGATGACGCGGGCGAAGATGAAGTCTACCCATGGTGCGATGAACGATGTCAGAACTGTGTAGATAATGATTGGCTTTGACAGAGGTATCGTGATCCTGGTGAAGACCTGCCACTGGGTGGCTCCGTCGATGATCGCCGCTTCGTCGATCGATTTCGGAATCGTGTCAAAGAAGCCTTTGGCGATCTGGAAGCCCAGACCCGTGCAGGCGGAATAGACAATGATCAGGGCAATGCGGATCATTGAGCCTTCCGTCAGACCCATCGCCTTCAGAATGTAGTACTGGGCGACCATGGCCATGAAGCCCGGGAACAGACCAAGGATCATGGCGATGTTCATATACGGTTTGCGGAACTTGAAACGCATTCTCGAAAGGCTGTAGGCAACGGACAGAACGAAGAAGGTTGAAATCAGGCAACAGACGATGGCAATGATCAGGGTGTTGCTGAACATCTTCGGGAAATTCAGGACGTTTCTGTCGGTGAACAGTTTGACATAGTTGTTCACTGTATAGCCCTTCGGGAAGAAGGTATTGACATAGGAACCGGGTTCCTTACGGAAACTTGTCAGGACGATCCATACGATCGGCATGACCCAGACAAAGGCCAGAAGTGCCAGCAGAAGATGGACCAGAACATTGACAGCTGTTTTTCTTGCACTCGGTGCATTCTTTTTAACCATGGTACTCATTACATGAATGCCTCCTCATTCTTATAGGAGCTCGAGTTGCGGTATGTCACAAGGGTAACGACGGTCAGGACAATGAACGTCAGGATACCGATGACAGCACCGATATTGTAGTACTGCTGATCGATCGTCAGCTTGTACAGCCATGTTACGAGCAGGTCAGTCTGACCGGCGGTGTCACCGACATAGGTCGGTCCGCCTCCGGACAGGAGGTAAATAACATTGAAGTTATTGATATTGCCGACAAATGATGTAATCAGATACGGAGTCGTTACAAACAGCATGTACGGCAGTGTGATCTTGAAGAACGTTGTAACCGGACCGGCGCCGTCCATCTCGGCGGCTTCATAGAGCTCACTGGGGATATTCTGCAGAATACCGGTTACCTGCAGCATTGTATACGGAATACCTACCCACAGGTTGATGACAATGATCGTGATCCTTGCCAGCATGGCATCCTGCCAGAACGGAATCGGTTCGGCGATCCAGCCGAGATTCTGAAGAATGACATTCACGGCACCGTGCGGCTGCAGCATGATATTCATGACCATCAGGGAAACAAACTGCGGTACGGCGATGCTCAGGACAAAGCAGAAGCGCCAGAAGCCTTTTGCCTTGGTGTCCTTGCGGTTGATGACCAGCGCCAGGACCATACCGAGAATGTAATTCAGGAAGGTTGCGAAGATGGCCCAGACGATCGTCCATGCCAGGACATGCCAGAACTGGCGTCCGATGTTGCCGTTCATGTTGAGGACACGGTAGAACTGTGTCATACCGTTCCAGTCGAACAGCATCAGGTGATTGCCTTCCTTGGAATACGTCGTGAAGGCCATGGAGATCATGAAGACCAGCGGCACGATGTTGAAGATCAGGATACCCAGACACGGCAGTGTCATCAGCGTGATATGCAGATTGCCGTTTATGAGGCTGTAGAGATCTTCCTTGAAAGTCGGCACGTGACGGCCGGCTTCCAGATCCTTCTGCAGCTTATAGGAATGCCGCATCTGCAGGATCCATAAAACGATGATCGCGGCGATGACAAACAGAGTGATCACGCCATACAGCAGGATCAGCAGCGAGTTGTCGCCCTGTGTATATTCATAAATGCCTTTAGCTTCATTGTATACTTCACCGGCTTCCACACTGCCCAGTCCCGGCAGCATCACCAGATTGTGAATGCCGGAGCCGATCATGTACACAATGAAGGCGATTTCTATCAGAAAGACGAATGCCCCCTTGATCTTCTGCTGGTGACCGAACATGCCGGCACCCATCAGGATCATGGATAGTTTCGTCCAGAGGTCGCCATACCTAACCGCGTTGCCGACCGATATTTTCTGTGAACCTGAGTTCCCCATAATTCTACCTACCTTCTTAAGAACAGGGAGAATGTGCCGAAGCACATTCTCCTGTTATTGTCTGATTAAATGATTCTTTCTTACTGAACGCCGGCTGTGTTCATGCTGGTGTTCATGTCTTCTGTCTTTTCAGCAGCGTTGTCATGAGTGACTGTCTTGGCGACGAGTTCCTTACCCATGTTTTCTGCCGGTCCCCAGTACTGACCCATGTTGGCCTGCAGCGGCTGAACGATGGATGCGAAGGACATAGCGTCCATCTGTGCCTTTGCCAGAGCATCGTCAACAGTGATGGATGTGTCAGTCGGGATGATGTTTCTCAGATCATAGTGATCTTTCTGAGCCTGTGTGCTGCCCAGGAAAGCGGCCAGAGCGACAGCTGCTTCCATGTACTTGGAGTTCGGGTTGACACCGATAGCCTTGGAGCCGGCGAATGCCTTCAGCTGCTTTTCTTCACCATTCAGTGTGTAGGTCGGAGCTGCGCAGATACCGACATTTTCTTCACCGATGGCTTCAACAACACTCTGATAATCCCATGTTCCGGAGAACAGGCAGTTCAGTGTTCCATCAGCCAGTGTGCTCGGTGTCAGACCGTTGGCATCGACGAAGTTCGGATTGGAAGCCAGGTCAACGAGGTAGTTCGTAACAGCGACAGCCTTGTCACCGGAGAAATCGAAACCGGCATCAGCGTTGTCACCGTTTTCGCCGAACAGTGTGCATCCGTTGGCGACATAGAAGGAAGCGATATACCAGGAGTTGGAAAGCGGGAAGCCTACCTTGCCCTTTTCCAGCATGGTGTCGAGGCTCTTGACGTCATCTTCTGTGAAGACGCGCTTGTCATAGTACATGAACCATGTGTTGCCTGTGAACGGAACGCCGTAGACGCCGCCGTTGTAGGAAACGGTATTCAGAGTTGTCTGGGAGTTCTGCTTCTGGATCTGTTCCAGTGTGCTGCCGCCGAAACGAGCCAGTGCACCCGCTGTCAGCAGATCAGGAATCTGGTCGTTTGCAAACATGAATACATCAGCAGCTGCTTCCGGGTCAGTCTGAATGGTCTTCAGAGCGTCGCCTTCCGGGCAGACACCTGTCTTGAAGGTAATGTTCCATTCCGGATGTGCTTCTTTGAATGCTGTCAGTTCCTTGTCGAGCCAGTTGCCGCTGTCATTGGCCTGGTCTTCGGACGGTGTCCAGACAGTCAGGACGATTTCTTCGCCTTCTGTTGTCGAAGTGCCTGTGCCTTGTGGCGTGTTGGATGAGCAGCCTGCCAGCAGGGAAACGCTCATCATTGCGGATAAACCGAGTGTGATTAATTTTTTGCCGTTCATTTTCTTTCCTCCATATGTGCAAAATGATTTTTATGATGCATACTCACTCGTCTGAGTATTGATGCATATTCAGGGTTTGCGGACAGCGATGCTTTCGCCGGTGATGACCCGGTACGGAATCACTTCGTGCACCGTACTGCGTCTGTAGCTGATCCTCATCAGCAGATCTTCAACCGTCCGCTTCGCCAGCATGTCAATATCCTGGCGGATCGTCGCGATGCGGGGTACGGCATATCTCGTATACTCAATGCCGTCATAGCCGATGACCGAAATGTCTTCCGGAACCCGCAGGCCCTTATCCTGAATGGCCCGCAGTGCTCCGACTGCCACCATGTCGCTTAAGGCGAAGATGCCGGTGATTTCGTCATTCTTTTCCAGAAGACGCCGGGTTGCCTCATAACCTGAGGCCATTGAGAAGCGGCTTGGTTCATAGTCCTTCTCATAAGAGAATGCCAGATGATTCTTTTTCAGCACTGCCTCAGCTCCCGAGATCCTTTCGCCGCTGACCAGGCCGTCTTCGGTATTGAGGCTGCCGCCGACAATGCCGATTTGTCTGTGGCCTTTGCGGATCAGATAATCGACCGCGTCGCTTGCCCCTTTGATGTCATCGGTCGTAAAGGATGACAGGTTGGCAAACGGCAGTGATGCAGCGCTGACTGTGACAAGCACGCAGGGAGCCGTGATCTTCGCGAAACTTTCCTCGAAATATTTCAGGTTGCCGCCGAGAAAGACGATGCCTTTCGGTTTTCTTTCCATGCAGATCTGGATGGCTGTTTCAACCTCGTTGGCTGTTTCATCCAGAAAGACGACACTGATCTCTTCGCCGTTTTCCTTGAATGTTTCCTGGATCTTTTCGAGCAGGTTTTCAAAGAAGACGTTGCTGGTGCCTTTGACAAATACCGTCACGGCACTCGCGGTAGTCTGTTTCAGAAGCTTGGCATTGGAATTGGGCTGGAAATTCTCCTCTTCAATGATCCGGCTGATGACTTCTCTCGCCTTCGGACTGACATCAGGATGGTTGTTCAGCACTCTGGAAACCGTACCGACACTGTATCCCGACAGTCTGGCAATGTCTTTTATCGTTGTCATAGCACTATTTCTTTTCCTTGGAAACGCTTCCGTAAACAGTTCCGTTATCATTTCCGTTAACGTTTCCAATTACATAATATGGGAACGCTTACATTTTGTCAACACGGTTTTTTATACTTTTTTTGCAAATGAAAAGAGACTGTTTTCATCCAGTGAATTACAGTCCCTTCCCTGTTTGTTTCTGTTAGTTTTCGCCGAAAACGATCAGCTTATCCCGCGAATCGATCTCCAGTTTCTGATCGAGGCTGGGATTAAAGAGATATTCGTTGTTTTCATCAATGATACCGAGGAAGATATACCCCTGCCGGTAAAGACGCTGTCTGAGTTCACAGACGCTCAGGCTGCCGCTGCAGTGCAGGTTCTTCGCTGTTTTGAGATACAGTTCGTTGCCCTCGTTGGATAGGATCTCGGCGAATGCCTTGCGCAGTTCCGGTGCCTGAGCCAGCTGAGCCAGGAACAGAGAAGTCATATTGGAGGCGACAACGAAATCGGTATGGTCATCGGAGACGATCAGACTCTGGTTGCGTTCCCGCTTCATTTCCGCCGTGATATCAAAACGGAGATGATACTTGTATCTCAGTTCCCGCAGGTTGAGCAGCAGGAAGATCGTTTCCATGTCCGCCTCTTCTTCATCCAGGCCGAAGTTGCTCAGCAGGATGACATGTTCGGTATTTCTGGTCAGCCGCAGCAATTCCATTTCCTCACGGGGATCACCTGATTCATAAACGAGATTGATATTTCTTTCCGCGCAGGTCTTTTCGATCTTGTCCTGATTATGACCGTCGAAATTGACCAGCGTCACCTCCTGCACGTTTTCCGGCAGTTCCCTTACGATGACTTTCAATGTCGAATTATGACCGATAATGATCGTTTTCGTATTGCTTTCCGGTTTGATCGGCTTCAGTTCATCATCTTCACTGAGCGGTGTCCATTCTGCCCGCAATACGGCACTGTTCTTCTCCGGTGCGAACACCAGGATCCTGTCATTTTCCTCAATGACGGTTGCCGGATCGGGATTCATCATCATTTCATGGCTGCGGTAGAGACCGATCGGTACGGCTTTGTCCAGCCGGCTCATCAGTTCCATAAAGGACATGCCGGCTGTTCCGGCCATTTCGATCAGATATAATTCCGAGCCTTCGAAATTAAAGATTTCCTTGAATACTTCGGAAAGACCGGTCTGGGTGCAGGAATGGGCAATGATCTTGGCCAGTGTGTCATTGGTCTGCAGAGTCGTGACGTTATGTTTTCGGGCAATGTTCGGCGGGAATCTGTTTTCTTCCTTAGCTGTAATGGCATTGACCCGGATACGGCGGCTGGTGTCGCTCTGGATCAGGGCTGAGACAGCCAGCAGGATCTTGACGGTCGTGTTGTCGTCGGTCGGTGAAATAATAACTGTCCGACAGCTGTGGACCGAAAGATGTTCAATTGACATCGGATCGAAGAGATCGACGGTGCGGCAGACGATCTTTACGTTGGCCGGCTTTTCGATATTGTCGTCGACATACTGTTCCAGTTCGTCACGTTCCATCTCCGCGCCGATGACGATCGTCAATGGCTGTGAACCGGCAGCCAGGATCAGCTGACGAATCAATGTGTATTCACCGGGATAGAAGCCCAGCACGATGATGTGATCATTTTCAATGACCGGTGAGTTTCCCTTGCGCAGGCTGATGATCTTTTCTTCCATGGTGCTGGTCACAATACCGATCAGCACGCTGGTAATCAGCAGACCAACCACGGCGCCGATCGAAGCCAGGATCAGATAACCGATTCCCCCTTCTTCAGCAGCCGGCATCCAGGCATTGATGACGGTTGTCAGAATACCCCAGAAGACAGCGAACCCCTCTTTCTCGGGACTCAGTTTGAACAGGATGATCAGTCCTGAAAGACCGGCTACCGCCAGGATCGTGAAGATGACCAGCACGCGGATCAGGCTGATACTGCCTTTTGACATACTGTTGTCAAACCAATAGCGAAAACGCTCCTGCAGAGAAGGCTTTTCCATGATATTCCCCTTTCCGAAATCATTCCTGCTTTCATTGTACAGGAAAATACTGTTCCAAAAAACATGCATGAAAAAAAGGATGCGTGTTCCGCATCCTTATGTGTTCAACTCAGTCGAGGTCTTCGCCGTTTGAGGCAATGCACTTCTGATACCAGAAATAGGAATCCTTCGGAGTTCTCTTGAAGGTGCCCTGGCCGTAGTTGTCAGCGTCGACATAGATCTGCCCGTAGCGTTTTGCCATTTCGCCTTCACCGTTGGATACCATGTCCACGCAGCCCCAGTACAGATAGCCCATCAGCGGGATGCCGTCAAATTCGACCGCGTCACGCATTGATTTGATGTTGGCTCTCATGTAGTCGATACGGTAGTCATCATGGACAGTGCCGTCTTCGAACTGATCATTCCAGCCGATGCCGTTTTCGACGCAGAACAGGTCGCAGTGATATCTGTCATAGAAGGTATTCAGGGTAATGCGCAAGCACTGCGGGTCGGTTGCCCAGCCCCAGGCATTGGTCTTGAGGTACGGGTTTCTGACCTGATGTGGCTGCCCGCCGCCGTTGCCCTCGCCCGCCTCGGCATTCTCGTCATGCAGGGTGACGACATGTGAGCCGTAGCAGCTGAAGGACAGGAAGTCACAGGTGTACTTGGCGATGATGTCCATATCGCCTTCCTGAGCCGGAATCACCAGACCTTCCCTCTTATACTGTGCCAGTTTGTAATTCGGGTATCTGCCGAGCATCTGCACGTCAGCATAGAACAGGGTTCCGTTGGATCTCTGTTGAGCCAGCAGCTGATCTTCCGGATCGGTCGTGTAAGCATAAGTCGGACCATATGCCAGCATCATGCCGATCTTGATGTCCGGATACTTTTCATGAGCGACTTTGGTCGCCAGCGAAGAAGCGAGGAACTGATGGAATGTCGCATTGACGATGTTCTGCGGATCGGCATGGATCAGACCGGCCGTGACATACGGTGCGAATTCAATGCAGTTGATTTCATTGAAGGTCAGATAGTATTTGACCTTGCCGGCAAAACGTTCAAAGCATGTCTCGGCATACTTCACGAACTTATCGACCAGATAACGGCTGTCCCAGCCATTGTATTTGGCAGCCAGGTTCAGCGGTGTTTCATAGTGTGACAGTGTGACCAGCGGTTCCATGCCGTACTTGAGGCACTCGTCAAAGACGTCGGAATAGAACTTGACGCCTTCTTCGTTGACTGTCTCGTCGTCGCCGTTCGGGAACAGACGGCTCCACTTCATCGAGAAACGCAGGCACTTGAAGCCTTCTTCCGCGCACAGTCTGATGTCTTCCTTGTAGTGATGATAGAAGTCGGAAGCGATGTGGGAAGGATAATAGTACTTCGGATCATTCAGTTCGACCGGTACCGCACCTTCCGGCAGATGTCTTTCCATACTGCCGAAGCATAATGGTGTGGAACCCGTTTCACCGTCCGGCTTGACCCAGGTGACCTGACGTCTGACGGTGTGGGAACCGTTGGTCATGACATCGGCTGTACTCAGGCCGGCACCGCCTTCGTGGACACCGCCTTCATACTGGTTGGCAGCTGTCGCACCGCCCCAGAGGAAGTCTTTTGCAAATCCCATAATCATTATTCTCCTTTTATGAAATGTTCTCTGTTTCCATTATGGCATTGTTTTGGCAAAGATTCATTATCTCCGCGAAAATATAAAACCATCCGTGCTGAGTGCGGCTGTCGTTCATATCACAATGGTTTATCGTAAAGTAACTGCCGCAGGCCAGTAAGCCGGCAGCAGTTTTTTCTTATCCGCGGATTTTCATTGTATAATGACGTCAGTAATAACAGGAAAGAAATGAGGTGTCAGTATGACAGGCAAAGTCTTACTTGATGATGAAACAATGAACACGATCAGCGGCGGTACCTTTTCCGAAACAGATGAAATCTATGAATTCGTCAAAACGCACGACCCGGCAGGATATGCCCGTCTGATGGATGATCTGCGCGGCAACTTTTCCGCTTATTTCCAGTCCGTCGGCCTCAATGTCGGCTGCGTCAACACCCGCTTCTACGACAGCAACGTCTACGCGGCGGAATATGACCCGCAGGCGATCGCTGACGGCACACTTGCGACCTTCAGCCATGAGGAAGTCATGGCCATGCTGAGACAGAGATTTCCGGGATGATTTTTCACCCGCAAAGCAGAAAGGACTGAACAATGCCGTATATCAGAATTGACTGCAGTGACAGCGTCGCCAAAGATCTGAAACAGGATATCTGCCATACCATTACAGAGATGATTCCTGTTCTGCCAAACAAACTGCCCAGTCATACCATGGTCTGTTTTGAAGATGACTGCTGTCTGTATTTCAACGAAAGCTTCGAAACGTGTCTGAAGATCACCGTCGAGCTGTATATGCCAAGTCCGGATGAGGCAAAGAAGGAATTCGCGGAGAAACTGACAGAATACCTTTCCGACACACTGGCTATTCCGGTACAGAGAATGTATATGACCTATATCGAACACGATCACTGGGGCAGCGGCGGAACCCTCCGCTTCAGCAAATAACGAAAAATCAGCCATGAGCTGTTTTTTTCATATATGGCACTCTTCTCAGATCAGACCGGCCTGCCGCAGGAAAACAAAAGCAGCTGCCAGAAGCAGACACAGAAACGGATAGATCACGATCCGTTTCGTCTGTTCCGCTTTATTGAAGGAACGATCCTGCCAGCCGGCACAGTTTTCGGTCTCCGGATAAAGCTTTTTATAATATCCGTACCTCAGCACCAGCCACTGATCCTGCACGAGGATATCAAACAGTTTCCATAAATATAGAACGAACAGGAACCGGCCGGACAGCTGCCAGAAACCATAGCCCTTCCGGATGCCGTCAATGCCCAGAAAGACAATGGCACCGAGAAAAACAAGCAGGAAAACAGCCAGCAGACAGTGCGCGATCATCTGTTGATACAGCGGCGGCTCGGGATGGTTTTTCGCAACTTCCCGCACGTCTTCGGGCAGAAAACGCAGAACAAGGGATGGTTTCGCCATTGGCGAAGCAATCACGATGACGGCAAATTCCGTGATGCATATGACTGTTGCAGTGAGGATCTCCGTCAGCATTCCTTCTCATCAGGATCTGTGATCTTTTCGCTTCTTGCCTGTTCATCACAGTTCCCCTCTCCTTTTTTCTTCCGTATGCGGCTGACGAGAAAGCCTCCTTCGTCCGTTACCGTTGCGTATTCCTCGACGAGCGGATTCCGGTTTCCGACGACCAGATAATCACAGACATTACTGTTTCCGCAGGTGCCGCGGCGAATCAGCTGACCGTGGATCTGCTCAATGCCGTAGAAGTCGCAGTTACAAAGCAATGGCAATACATGAAGAAGGTCATGTTTTCTGGCAAACTCCGCATTCGGACACTGGGTAAAGTGATAGCGGGACGCATGGTGTTCTTCGTTATACGGCTCGCTGACGTTGATAAAGCCGGCCGGATACTTCCGCGCGTCTTTCCTGTCCCGTTTGCCGGCCATCTGAAAAACCGTGTCGATCAGCCGCATGTCAAATTCCCGGTTCAGATCAAAGACTTTGCCAAGTTTTTTGAAAGGCGCCATGAACAGATTCTGCACGAAATCCTGCAGTTCCATGATGGGCGGCTGATCAGGTAGAGCGGTATAGAGAGCGAAGACCAGCAGACCGCCGTAGATGGCCTGCGCATGGCCGTTCTTCCTGCCGCCCACATCTTCCATTTCCGTAAGATAGCGGTCATAGTTGTCCCCTACCGTCCGCCATATTTCTTCCGCCTGCGCGCCATAGCGGTCATCCAGCCATTTTCTGACCTCTTTACTGTAGGAAAGTTCCGCCAGTGGGATATGATTTCCTGTCATGTTTCATTCTCCTTTAAATGCTTTTCGTGCGCTGCCAGCCATTGCCGGCATCGGTTTCATGGCGGACAAAACAGAAGTCACACACATCGCCGCCCTGACAGAGTGTGCGGGTGCGGATGAAGTCCGTATACGGAAGATTCCCGTAGTTGATGATGTCCGCGTGACAGCACATGGCTCCAAGTTTCAGAAGATTCCGGCGGCCGAGGATCTGATGAAAGATACAGGCATTGCATTCAAAGCGGAACATGTTCTTCGGATCGTCCGGATGCCAGGTATACTGCCATCCGTAACCGGATCCTTTTTGAAAACCGGCTGGTACGATCCGTTTCATCAATGTCAGAAAGAACGGCACTTTTGCCAGTTTCTGCATCCCGCGCGGATCCAGAAATTTCCACATCTCTTCACTGACAGCCCGGTACGCTTCCTCTTCACTATATCCGTTTTTCTGCAGAACTTCATATAAGGCAATGGACGTGACGATCTGACACATATGGGCATAATTCCCCTTGTCACAGTACGCCTTCTCTTCTTTGAGCAGTACATCCATCCGGGCATAGACTTCTCTTTGGATCTTAGGCGGCAGAGTCGGAAAGTAATTCTGATAGCGGCTGTCCGCCGTCATAAACTCCGGTATATAAGATTTCATACGTTCCTCAATTCCAGGTTCGATAAATGTTAGTCGATTCTAACCGTTCGCTATTATTATTGTACCTGCCTGCCGTGTTTTTGCCAGATGTTTTTACGTCTCGCACGGTATCCTGCAGCGGTGAATTTGTGAAGAATTCTTCTTTTTGTTTGCATTTCGAGGGATATAATAGAAGTAATCCTGCGGACAGCAGTTTTCATTGTACTTTCATCATTGTTTTAAGGGGAGCGGAATATACATGCAGACGGTCAGTATCAGAAAAACAAGTATCACCAATCTGAAAACCGAAATCATCGTCAATGCGGCCAACTCACGCCTTCTGCAGGGAAGCGGCGTATGTGGCTACATTTTCAGAGCGGCCGGTGCTGAAAAACTGCAGGAAGCCTGCTATAAGATCGGCAGTTGTCCGACCGGCAGCGCCGTCATCACACCCGGCTTTGATCTTTGCCCGTATATCGTTCACGCGGTCGGTCCGGTATGGAACGGCGGCAACAACCATGAACAGCAGCAATTGTATAACGCCTATCAGAAAGCCATGGAACTGGCCAAGGAGAATCAGTGCCGTTCGATTGGTTTCCCTCTGATCTCCGCCGGCGTCTACGGCTATCCGAAAGACAAGGCATGGAAGACAGCCGCTCAGGCGATCTATCACTGGTTCAAGCTGAACCAGGAATATGACATCGCCGTCGAATTCGCCGTCCTGGAAGAAGAAATCTACCGGCTCGGTTTCGAAGCTGTTTATGACACGATGTCCGAGCATTACAAGGTCTCCTCCACTGACTGGGATCTGGCCCGGATGCCGCGCCAGTATGAAACCTTCACACTTGAGCGTGCCTTCAGCCGCCAGCAGATGGAGAAGCTGTATCTTGGCTATCTGCCGGGCACACCGGAAGACCGCTGGGTATCCTATATGGAAGGCAATGCCCTCTTCATCCACCGCAGCCGGACCGGTCACTGTATCTATATCATTCAGTTCCGGACAAACAACGAGCACATTGTCAATGTCAACCGCAATCCCGAGCAGTACAAATGCACGGACATTGAAGAAGACAGAGAACGGCTTAACAAGCTGCTGGATATGCTCAGCCGCTGATGATCCGTAAAGAGACGCAAAAGACATGAAAAAGGGAAGATCAGCTGTCTTCCCTTTTTTTGAAAATTTACTGCGTCTTAGCAGCGTACTTCACCCTGGCAGGTCCAGCCCCAGGATGTGTAATAGTTGCCGTTTCCGTCGTCGTCGCCACGGGATTCTGTGTTGGGGTTTTTGTCCTTGCCGCCACTGACAAATTCCAGTGTCTCGTCAAGAAGCTCGGATTTGTGCTCATTGAAGTAAGCCATACGTTCTTCTCTGCTCTTTCCCTTCAGGGATTCCAATAATGCCTTTTCCATTGTTTTTCTCCTTTATCTTTATGATCAATGATTTATTAATTACAGATTTCCTGACCACGGCAGATATAATTCCAGGATGACATCCAGTTGCCAAAATAATCAGGAACATCAGAGTTCGGATTTCTGTATTCTTCCGGCATCTCATCGTGTCCGCCGCTGACTGACTCAAGTGCGTCGTCAAGCAGCTCGGATTTGTTAGCTTCAAAATATGCTTTGCGTTCTTCCCTGCTCTTTGCCCGCAGGGATTCAAGTAATTCTTTTTCCATAGTCGTTTGCTTTCCTCCTGAGCAGCACTACATCTTATATTTATTCTCGATTTGTTTCAAGATTTTTTCAATACTGTTTTTACCAAATTGACCGGCAATCACTTTTACGGCAGAACCAGCCCGGCAGCAGGACAAAAAAGTACAGGAACTCTCTCAGAAAAGATACCGTTCCTGTACATTTTTCAGTTTGTATTATGCTTTGGTGAAAACTTCTTTGCCTAAAGCGCAGATGGGGCATACCCAGTCTTCGGGCAGATCTTCAAACGGTGTTCCGGGAGCGATTCCGTTCTCTTCATCACCGACTTCCGGATCATAGACATATCCGCATGGGCATTCGTACTTATCCATTATGTTTTTTTTCCCTCCTCTGTATCTTCAGCATAGCAGATTCCTGCCGTAAGAACAGAAATATCACTCCCTTTTTCCGATTTCTTTCTTTTACAATAGAAAGCATAGGAGGCTATGCATGAAGATACGGAAAAAACTGATCATCCTCTCAGTACTGTCGTTCCTGTTTCCCCTGGCAGTGCAGGCGAAAGCAGTGACGGAAATCGATCTCAACAGCGGCGCTGCCCGCAGTGACACTTTCATTTCCGTCAATGAACAGTTCGAAACAGATCAGGGCACCTACCAGCTGATCATGTACGGCCTCAAGGAAGAAAACAAAGATGCCCTGCTGCAAGCATTAAGTGAAGCCTATGATGCTGATCAGGAAGAAGCACTGACGATCCGGGATCTGGCTTTTGCGGATGCCGAGAAGTTCAATACCTATCCGGCGGATGAAAGAACACCGGGTGAGGATTCCGGGCTTTGCTGGGCAGCCTCCGCTTCCAATATGCTGTGGATGTCCGGCTGGGCACCGCGGCTTGTTAATCCTGATACCGGCAGTCTCTTCACATCGGAAGATGACGTATTTGCCTACTATTATGATCATTTCTCAAACGGCGGCTCTGATGTCAGTGCCGGCATTGACTGGTTCTTCATGGGCGAATACTACGCTTCCCCTGACCATGGCGGCTCAGCCATATTGGTCGATCCGGCGAATTCCGACAATGGCCTGCGCAAAGAGTTTGTCAGTACATTTGTCCAGGATCACTATGATCTGACGGCTTATCCAACAGAAATCGATGTTCTCAGGGACTGTGACTGGGACAGTGCTTCCCCAGCTGTCTTTCAGGCTTCACTTGGCTCCCTGATGCTGGGTGAGATTGCCATCTCCGAACATTCCGTGACCTGTGCCGGCTTTATTATCGATCCGCAGGCGGACAGCTGGCAGGAGCGTTATAAAGCATTGATCATCATCAACAGTGACAATGACGGCATCCCAACCATTGATCCTGATACCTCTTCCCGCGAGGAGCGAAGAGCCGACAAGGAAAGCCGGCCCAACAGTATTACCGTTTACAATATCACCTTAAGCGCTGACATTAACGGCACTCCCTTCTGGCAGCTGCTTGGCTATGACAGCTACGAACCGGAGCTCATCTATGCCCTGAACCGGCTGCCGCTCTATGATGAAGGTCTCGTGGCGCAATATACCGAAACAGAAGGAAACAAATCTGTCAGCACAACTCTTGATCTGACACCGTTTACCATCTTCACCACCGATCGGACGGAAGTCATCCGTGATCTCTACAGAAAAAAGCCGGAAGACTTCACCGTTACCGAATTCGAGGCGGATGAAGCAATCAATCTGAGTTATTTCATTACCAACAAAGGTTATCAGCCGCTCATGCAGGACAGCGGTCTATGCGTCAGCTGGCAGGTTGTCAAAAACAGCGATCAAAGTGTCATAGCCCAGGGTATTGACTATCCGGATACGCCGCTGTTTCCACGGATGAACATGGGTTATATGATCCACCTGAACCAAACAGACGGAGCCATTCAGACCTGGAAGCCGGGCAGCTATACCGTTTATCTTGATCTGAATCCCGACCGGGCGATCACGGAATCCTATTATCTCAACAACACCCGGTCCATCTTCTACTTCATGATCAATGGTGAGGAAGAAGAACAGAAACCGATCATTGATCCGGATGATCGGCGGCCGGTGCCGAATACCGCTCATCATTAAATAAACCGGAAGCGGCAGTGTACATGCTGTTTCCGGTTTTGTTGTAAATGGATCAATTGTGCTTCCGGATCAGGAAGCTTTTTTTCGGTGCGTGTTTTTCGTTGAATGGTTCAATATCGTCAAATTGCACTTCATCGAACCAATGCAGTTTTTTGTCCGCGTAGATAATGAATACGAGGAACAGCACTTTCAATGTGGCATTGAACATCGGTCCGGTGAGTGACTGTTCGGCTGTCAGTCTTCCGTATCCGAATCCGGAAAGAATCAGCTGGATCAGATTGCTCATGATATGAAGTGAAGATGAAGCTTCAATACCTTTGGTATAAACACAGATCAGACCATATATCACAGCCGATACAGCAATGTGAATAAGACCATTGAGGTTGTATGGATGAATTGCCATAAAAGCGATCGTCTGAACGATCATACCGGCGATCATCAGTTTGAACCAGCTGCTGACCGTCTGCATGACATACTCTCTGTAGAACAGTTCTTCCGCAATGCACGCAGCGGCATCAGCAGAACCAGCAGGATGAGGCCGCCTGAAGTGAAGCGGACATCTCCGGTATTACCGGACAGAAGAAGATGGATGGCAGTCGGAATACCAACGATGACAAAGGCAGCCGCACACGTCTTCAGAAACGTCTTCCATCTCCAGCCGCCCATGGAAGATAAATAAGACGAGAACGGACGGTCTTTCACGATCAATGCGGCCAGCAGCATTGACGGAATGTATATAGCTTCCATGCCGCAGTTGAAAAACGCACCGGCAGCCGAGTAGAAATCCAATGTGTCATATCCCAAAAATGAGATATTGGTATGGAATACCAGACTTGTGATCAGATAGATCAGCGAAGCAAAAAGGAAGTAGAACACAAAGAACAATAAACCGACCAGCAGCGGTTTAAACCATTTGTATGTATTGAAATTGCGCGGATATGTCGCAAAATCACGCTGTACATCATTTTTCATATAAATAACCCCTGAAAAAAAATCAGGATGGCCAAAATGATGCGGTGATTTTCAGAGAATTCCGGTAATGTACCACATGTCTTGTTTATCCGGCAAGGTTTTTCAGTGTGTCCGGATTGTTTGCGGTGATCATTGCCAGTTTGTCACAGGTTTTCATTTCCGCACAGCTTCCGCATGTTTCAATCTTGCGGCCCATGGCGCATTGCCGGATGGGACAGATTGATCCGCAGAACGGTGTTTTGACTCCTTCAATGCGGCAGCCGGTGCAGTTGATCATCGCCGGTGTGATTTCCGCCTGGTTCAGTTCTGACCAGAGCTTTGCGACTTTCTTCCTCAGAGAGTCGTCGTTGCTGATCGTTGCCTGGCGTGCTTCACACGTTTCACAATCCAGGCCGCAGTAAGCGATAAAGTCTTTCATCAGAATACCTCCTCTGTATTCACCTGCCGGTTTCAAACATACCGGCAAACAGCTGCCAGCCAAGCACCGCGGTAAATCCGACGGCCGCAAAGACGCTGAAGCGCTCAACGATGCCGAAGTACTGAGGCGGCACAACGCCCTGACCGATGGCGCCGATCATCATCATGGCCAAAGCAATGGCCGCGCATATACCGGTGCTTCTGACCTCTTTATTCTTTACTCCGGCAATGATCAGTAAAGTCAGAGAAACGATGGATAACAGAACGACAAGAACAGTTACGGCAATATGCATGATTTCCGGAAAAGTAGCGATTTCCTTACCGGCATCCGTCAGCGGAAACATGGCGTAGCCGACGGAAGACAGCCAGCTCATCAGGGTAAACAGATAAATACCAATACGGAACAGTTTGCCTGCCGGTTTCTGTTCGGAAACCCGGATGGACACACAGGTCACACAGACAACACTGCCGACATTGTAAAAAGCCGCAAGCTGGCCCCAGAGCTGCCGGGACGGTGCTGTTTCAGCAGACAGGTCACTGACAGCCTGCGCCATCCACTGATAGCCGGGATAGGCAGACGGTGAAAATACGACAGCTGCTGTGTAGGAAAGCAGGGCCAGGATACCGCAAAGACCCAGCCAGTGTATCAGTTTGCGTTTCATTGTTCCGCCTTCTTTCTTTGATAAACCATGGGTGTAAAGGTAATGCCATGAACTGTCTGTTCCTTATCTGTTTCTATAAAACCAATGGCTTTGTAGAAAGGCAGTCCATAGGGTGAAGAATTCAGAGTAAAAACAGCCGCATCATTCTGTTCCAGCAGGTAACCAAACAGATTTCTGCCGATGCCCAGACGGTGGTATTTACCCTCGGTGAAGAAGAAACAGATATGATTTCTCTCCGGTTTGATGGCGATTTCACCAACCAGACGGCTGCCGTCAAACGTACCGTAGTATTCCATATCGGCGAGATATTCCGGATCATTCAGGCATTTGCGGAATTCCGCTGTTCCCTCTTCCCCGTAGTCAGGTGATTCAAATTCCTGAAACACCTGCCAGGCGAGATCAAGCGCGGCCGGGATTTCATCTTCCTTCAGACGGCGCATGACGAAGTTTCTTTTCCAGTCCTGTTTTGACAGTCTGTATAAGTGTTCTGTGCGTGTTTCATCCATCAGTTTCAGATGTACATTTTCATTGGTATGATGCGGAACAAAGCCACATTTTTCCATGACTCTTCTGGATTTCAGATTGCCTTCATAATAGCCGCACCACAATGCTTCAAGATGCAGATCAGCAAAGGCATGCCGCATCAGTTCCCTGAGTGCCTCCGGAATCAGTCCCCTGCCCCAGAACGGCACACCGAGCCAGTAGCCGATCTCAGCATCGGTATCCGGCAGGCACAGATGACTGAGCGGACCGATCATTAATGAAATACTGCCGATCGCCTGGTTATCTTCCTTCAGACATACCGCGTAGGTTTCCGGTACAGCCAGTACATTGCGGATAATATCCCGGCTGTTTTCCATGCTGGTATGTACCGGCCAGCCGGTAATCGGTCCTACTCTTTCGTCTTTGGCATATTCGTAAACACTCGCCGCGTCGCTTTCTTCAAAAGGCCGCAGGATGAGGCGTTCGGTTGTCAGTATCATCGGGAAAACCTCACTTTCTGAATGTTTTCATAGTCTCTGTTTTCACACCAGTATACGGTCATTTCACTGACATCAAAGACCATGGATACAACCGTCGGACAGACCGTCTGTGCTACCGTCTGCAGGATCCTGAAGCACTCCTCGACAGAAAAGTCATCATCCGTCTCTTCCAGCATTTCCACAGCCTTCTGATATCTGTCCCATCCCATCCAGGGATGTTTCTCCCGATCCATTTTGAATGGTGAGAAGTTGGTCATCACGGAATATACAGGTTTCTCTTTATAGCAATATCCCTTGCCGGGAATGATATACAGAACATTGCCATGAACATCTGATAAAGCCGGCATGAAGGTCACACCGGGAATACTGCATGCCTTTCCCACTGCGGCAATTTCCCGGATCTCATCAAATGTTTTCTTCTGCAGAAGAAGATCGATATCAAGATGAACGACATCAGTCTGTCCCGGTGCGGGTTCACTGGCCGCATCATACGGCCAGCAGGTCGGCATGCCCACAAAGTCACCCCGGTCATTGGCACCAAACAGCGGCATCCAGCCTTCCGCGGCATCATTGATTTCAATATAAACACCATGTTCACCGACTCTTACCCGATGTTCCATATCGAGAAGATCGAGATTCCAGCCGACAATGGTTTTCTTTTTATTCACGACAATACTTGTACACATGTTCTATTTCCTTTCCGACTGTTTCTTTCCGTATACGGCAAAGAACTGCCGGACATGCTGTCGGATCAGTTCCATGACTTCCGCTTCCCTTTCCGGTTCCCGGTCACACAGATTGATCCAGACGGTGATCGGCGCACTGAGCTGGGCAGCCAGTATCGTTTCGTCCCCTTTTTTCAGGATCTTGTTGGTTGTCAGATAGCGGATCATGCCGGCAAAGTAATCCATGACTGCCTGATAATTCAGACGGGTCTGCAGTTCAGCCATTTCCGGATTGCGGAACTGTTCGATCTGCAGCATCTTTCTGCCCTTCTGTATATGCGGATCATGGAGAATATAACGGATCTGTTTCAGTATCATTTCCGCGACGTCCTCACCGCCCATCTTCTGAAAGTCCCTGGTGAACTGCGGATCATCCCAGTCAGCCCTGGCAAAGATGGAACGCTGGTAATAGCCATCCAGCACATAATGAACCACTCCGTCAAGAATCGCCTGCTTATTGGCAAAATGACTGTACAGCGATGCCTTGCGGATCCCTACAGCATCAGCGATCTGGGAAATGCTGGTAGCTTCATAGCCATTGACAGAGAACAGATCCAGAGACACTTCCAGAATCATTTCTCTTGTACTGGTTTTTTCCATACCTTCCTCTTTTCTGAATAGTACTGCTCACCGACCATTTTACCTACCGAACGTTAGGCAGTCAATTATAGACAGAAAAAACACACGGTCCGTGTGCCAATCAGACAGTATGTGGCAAGTAATACAGCCGTATTACTTTAGCTTTTTGAATACGTCCCTGACTCTGTTTCTCTTTCTGCGTTTTGGTTCCTCATTGACTCTGTTTTCTATGATCGTAAGTATTTCTTCTGTTTTAAATACATTCGTTTCAGTGAACTGCGTTGATTCATCATAGCTTTTTTCCTCTTTCGGAAGCACCAGTGAATCTTCAGATTCAGGAATATCAAAATCTGATGGAATATCAAAACGGATATCGGACTTCTTTTCCATAAGTACCCACCTCCAGACCTGAACCGGTCATATATACTATACTGCAAATCACAGCGGGACGGGATTTAACGCAACCAGGTATCCCTGTCAAAACAGTTTAGTAAACTGCGAACATATGCATACGAAAAGCTGATCGGGTCTGAAGGGTATACCAAACAATTCTGGGGTCTGGAAATTTGGGGTCAAAAGTTGGGGAGAGAAATTTGGGGACAAATAACTGAGTCAAATAAGCACAAAGGGAAG
>CADBEA010000037.1 GCA_902793635.1 uncultured Erysipelotrichaceae bacterium
ATCAGCATATTCCTTACCTCTTTGCGTTTAGAATAGTCTTTTTCCCGAAATTCGCTGTACACTGCCAGGTACATCAACTAATTCTTTGAAAAGAGCGTTGGCAAAAAAAAAAGAATCCCGCGGGATTCTCATTTGTAAAGATTCGGATAGAGGAATTCGAGGAAGAGGGGAATGACTGTTTCCCAGCTTGCCTCGGCATGCCAGCCGTCAATGACGAGATGCGGCCAGGTATGGCAGCCTCTTTTTTCATATTCGTGGCAGAATTCCTGAATCAGATCGATCGATGCGATCAGAGTTTTTTCGCCGCTTCTTTCTTTGGTGCCAAGGTCCATGTAGATCCGTGTGTCCGGATCGTAATCAGCCTGCTGGATCACTTCCCTGAGACCATTCAGACAGAAGTAATGCGCCGGTGATACGCAGGCTGCCTTCGAATAGACATTGTTGTATCTGGCAATCATGTATTCAGCCATCAGGCCGCCCATGCTGGAGCCGCCGATGCCGACATGTTTTCTGTCTTTATAGATGCGGTATCTCTTTTCGCATTCTTTTTTCAGTACGTTGACAAACCAGGCCGCCGTGACGTCGCCTTCCGCAAAGATCGGCTTTTCACCCCAGAGCTGTTCGGCCGGCAGCGGACAGTATTCATCCATGCGCAGGCTGCCGGTGTGATTGCAGTCCTGACCGATTACGACTAGATCAAGACCGGTTCTGTCGAGGTATTCCTTGAAACCCCATGATTTTCCATAGGTCGCGGTCTCATCCGAGAACAGGTTGTGGCCGTCGAACATATAGAGGACGTCGTATTTCTTTTTGGTTCTGTCGTAACTGTCAGGCAGATACACGTAGATCTTGCGCGGTGATTCTGACTGCGGTTCGACAGACAGTTCAAGTATTTCAATTCTTCCCATGTGTTATCCCATCCATTTGACTTTGCTTTCGGTGCCGTTTTTGACCCGCTCAAGATTGGATCTGTGGCGGTAGGTGACAAATACCCAGAGCACCAGAAGGGCAATCGGAATACTGATATCGATGCCTTTCGTGAAGTAGAGAACAAAGGAAACGATAACAGCGATCAGCAGCGAGCCGATCGAGGAGACGGATACCATCTTGGTCAGATAGAGAATGACGAAGAACGATACCGCCGGCAGAACGAACTGCAGCAGATATTCACCTGTTAACAGGGCAGCGATGCCGAGCAGGAAGCCATAGCTTGTGGCAACCGCCTTGCCGCCCTTGAACTGGGCGAAAATCGGGAAGCAGTGGCCGATGCAGCAGGCCAGACCGGCATAGATCTCCGTGCCTGGTGCGAGATAATGCGCCAGCAGCATGCTGAAGAAAGCCTTCAGGGCATCGAGGACTGTGACAATAACAGCCACCGGTTTGCCAAGAACACGGCCGGCGTTGGAAGCACCGAGGTTGCCCGATCCTTCCAGACGGATATCTTTATGAAAGAACAGTTTTCCGATGATCAATGCCCAGGGCACAGAGCCAAACAGGTAACTGAGCACAATAACCAGGATAGTTTGCATAAAATGAACCTCCGTCCTATATTCTACCACACAGTACAGCAGGGCAAGAAAAAAGTGCCGTTCTGACAATTGTCAGAGCGGCACTGATCAGTCTCACTTGCCGAAGTTTCTGATTTCCTGAAGCATTTCCTGATGGTTATCAACCATTCCGTAATAATTCGGGCTGTCATTGCTGAGCTTGTCGCCGTAGTCAAAGTTAAAGTAGAAAATGAAATGGATAATGGTGGCATCGTCATCCGGCCGGCCAGCTTCTGCCGCGCATCGCGCACAGCTTTCCCATTCGTCCGCCAGTTTCGGATTGGCGAGAATCGCTTCTTTCAGTTCGGCGATTTCCAGCGCGGTTCCGCCGCTGATCGTGCCCAGCAATTCCTCATTCAACTCGATTTTATCTGCCATTTTCACAACCTCCTGTTTTGCCTTCCCCATCAGAGTGCATGCTTATATAAAGCGTGTCTGACCGGTGATGTTGCCGTTGTTTTTCGCCCAGATGTATTCATCCGGACCGCATTCATGCCATGCGTCTTCGGCAGGATAGTACTTGTAAAACGCTTCATAACCGCAGTCCTTGCATCGCATCCGCCGATATTTCTTTCCCATATCATGGTCAAGTTCAAACTGATACTGGAATTCCATTGTGTGGCTGAACAGACAGCCGCCGGATGCTTTCTAAAGATCATCGTCGCTCAGTTCTTCCGCTGCAGTAATTCCGATATTCTTGTTTTCTTCCATTTTCTTTCTCCTGTTCTTTTAAGGTGTGTGTCGGTATTATTTCCAGGCTTTGCCGCAGTCTTCCATGCCTCTATAGACAATCGCTGACAAAGAACATGCATCAGAGCTTGTGCACCAGCTTCCTTCTTCGACAGTCGATGCACAGTTTGGAAAGTTGTAGGCGTAGATCCAGCGCTGTGAGGATTCCTCACAGCCAAGATAGTAAGGTGCCTTTGCGCCGCCGCTGACGGCATCCAGTTCGTCTTCCGCCAGTTCCTGAGTGAAAACCGCTTCTTCATTCCGTTTGTCTTTGTCTGTCATTTGCCTGCGTCCTCCTGTTTTTGAATAATGGTCTGCTTCAACTATAAGCATTACAATATAAATCTCTTTCCAGCGGTTTGCAATCTGTATCAGCTGCTTCTTTCCCAAATGGTTTTAAAGTGCTGCGAAAAAGGCGTAAAAACCGTGTGAACCCGCTGTTTGCCGGTAATAATATATTGCCGGGCGCGGCTTTTATCGGAGGTCTTTTTTTGCTATAATTTATCAGTTAGTTGGAGATGCAAATGAGTGAAAGATATGATGACAGCAGTATTCAGATTTTAGAGGGTCTTGAGGCGGTACGCAAAAGACCCGGCATGTATATCGGCTCCACCGACAGTCATGGTCTGCATCACCTGATCTGGGAGATCGTGGACAACGCTGTCGACGAAGCTTTAAACGGTTTCGGCAAGAAGATCACCATCACGCTGGAAAACGACGGCAGTGTGACCGTCAGTGATGAGGGACGCGGCATGCCGACCGGCAAACACGCCAGCGGGGTTCCGACTCTGCAGGTTATTTTTACGGTTCTCCATGCCGGCGGCAAATTCACGTCGCAGGGTGGCTATAAGACAGCCGGCGGTCTGCACGGTGTCGGTGCTTCCGTCGTCAACGCTTTGAGTGAATGGCTGACGGTTGAAACAGCCAGAGACGGCGAGCTGTACCGGATGGAATTCCGCAACGGCGGCAAGAAAATCGGCAAACTGGAAAAGGTCGGCACGACAAACCGCACCGGTTCGACAGTCCGCTTCAAGCCGGACGCGAAGATCTTTTCAACGACGGAATTCAAATATGATCTGGTCTGTGAAAGAGCCAGGGAAGAAGCGTTCCTGCTCAGCGGCATTGCCCTTGTTGTCAATGACAAGCGCGGCAAGAAGAACCAGACGGAAGAATACAAATACAAGGACGGTTTACGCGCCTTCCTCGATTACCTGCATGAAGACCGCAATCCTTTGATGAAACCGGTTCAGTTTTCCGGTGATTCATTCGGCATTCATGTCGATGCGGCATTCCAGTATACCGACGACTATCAGGAGAATACCTACAGTTTCGTCAACCTGGTGCGCACGATGGACGGCGGCACCCATGAAGTCGGCTTCAAGAGTGCCTTCACAAAGGCGGTCAACGATTACGCCCGCAAATACGGTCTGCTGAAGGAAAAGGACAAGAACCTCGAAGGCAGTGACGTCCGCGAAGGTCTGACAACGATCCTGTCGGTTTCCGTGCCGGAAGAACTGCTGCAGTTTGAAGGCCAGACCAAGGGCAGACTCGGCACACCGCAGGCCAAGAACGCGGTCGATGCGGTCGTGGCCGAAAAGCTTTCCTACTGGCTGGAGGAAAACCGCACCCAGTCCGATATGCTGGTGCGCAAGATGCAGAAGGCTTCCCAGGCCAGAGAAGCAGCCCGCAAAGCCCGTGAAGAAGCCCGCAAAGGAAAGCGCGTCGGCAAAGGTGAGAAAGTCCTTTCCGGCAAACTGGCACCGGCCCAGACCAAGGATGCCCGCATCAAGGAACTCTTCCTGGTCGAAGGTGACTCAGCCGGCGGTTCCGCCAAGCAGGGCCGTGACTCGCATTATCAGGCGATCCTGCCGTTACGCGGCAAAGTCCTGAACACGGAAAAATGCAGTCTGGCCGATATTGAAAAGAACGAAGAATTAAACACACTGATCTACACGCTCGGCGCCGGTGTCGGCCCCGACTTTGACTATACCGAATCCAATTACGGCAAAGTCATTATCATGACCGATGCCGACGACGACGGATCTCATATCCAGATCCTGCTGCTGACGTTCTTCTACCGCTATATGCGGCCGCTGCTCGAGCAGGGCATGGTTTATATCGCTCTGCCGCCTTTATACAAGGTTTCCAAAGGCAAGACGACACAGTACTGCTTCACGGATGACGAACTTGCTGCTCTGCGCAAGAAGCTCGGCAAGGTTGATATTCAGCGCTACAAAGGTCTTGGTGAAATGAATGCCACCCAGTTGTGGGAGACGACCATGGATCCGGCCAGCCGGACATTAATCCGGGTCGGTATTGAAGACCGTGTCACCGCGGAGCGCCGTGTTTCCGTACTGATGGGAGACAAGGCGGAACGCCGCCGTGAATGGATCGAAAACAACATTTCCTTCACGCTCGAAGACGATTTCAGGATGGAGTAAAGCATGGCGAAAAAGAAAGTAATTGAAGATAATACGAAATACGTTCCGCAGCTGCTTGAAGACATCATGGGAGCCGGCTTCGGGCGTTATGCGAAATATATTATTCAGGAACGTGCGCTGCCGGATGCCCGTGACGGTCTCAAGCCGGTGCAGAGACGTATCCTCTATGCCATGTATCATGACGGTAACACCTGGGATCATCCTTACCGTAAATCGGCCAAGACGGTCGGTCTTGTCATCGGTAACTATCATCCGCACGGTGACACGTCGGTCTATGATGCAATGGTGCGCATGTCTCAGGACTGGAAGGTGCGACTGCCGCTGATCGACATGCACGGCAACAACGGTTCCATCGACGACGACCCGGCGGCTGCCATGCGTTACACGGAAGTGCGTCTTGCCAAGGTAACGCAGGTCATGGAAGACGACCTTGACAAGAACACTGTCGAAATGGCGCCGAACTTCGACGATACGGAAAAAGAACCGACTGTTCTGCCGGTGCCTTTCCCGGTCATGCTGGTAAACGGTGCGACCGGTATCGCGGCCGGTTATGCGACCAACATGCCGCCGCACAACATGGGCGAAGTCATTGACGGTGCGATCTACCGTCTCCACAATCCGACCTGCACCCTGACCGACATGATGGACATCATCAAAGGTCCGGATTTCCCGACCGGCGGCATTGTCCAGGGTGAACAGGGCATCCGTGACGCCTTCGAAACCGGCAAGGGTAGGATCGTCGTCCGCGCCAAGTGCGAGATCGTGGAAGGCCGTTCGATGAATCAGATCGTCATCACTGAGATTCCCTATGAAGTGATCAAGGGCCAGCTGGTGCGCAAGATGGATGAAATCAGAGTCGCCAAGGATATTGACGGCATTCTCGATGTCCGTGATGAAAGCGACCGCAACGGCATGCGCATCGTGGTCGACGTCCGCAAGGAAGCCGATGCGAATCTGATCCTGAATTATTTCTACAAGAATACCGATCTGCAGATCTATTATTCCTACAACAATGTCGCCATCATTGACAAGCGTCCGGTTCAGGTCGGACTGCTGGGTCTGCTGGATGCCTTTATCGATTTCCGCAAGGAAGTTGTACTGCGTAGGGCGAAATATGAACTGGACCGGATGGAAGCGAGATGCCATATCATCGAAGGTCTGATGAAGGCTGTTTCCGTCCTTGACGAAGTGATCCGCATTATCCGCGCTTCCCAGGACAAAGCCGATGCCAAGAAGAATCTGATGAAGGCGTTCGGTTTTGACGAGCCGCAGGCGGAAGCGATCGTTTCCCTGCGTCTGTACCGGTTGTCCAATACCGATATTGTTACATTACGCACCGAGTTTGCCGAACTGGTCAACAAGATCGAAGAAACCAAGGCGATTCTGGAAAACGCCAACGTGCTTCGTTCCGTCATCGTCAAGGAACTGAAGGCGGTCAAGCATGAATACGCGACACCGCGTCTGACCAGAATTGAATCGAAGGTCGAAGACATCGTTATCGACAAAGCCCAGATGGTGACCAACGAAAGAGTCATGGTCACGGTCACAAGAGACGGTTATGTCAAGCGTGTCTCGCTGCGTTCCTATAACGCCACTGCCGGCCAGCCGACCGGTCTGAAAGCGGGTGACGCCCTGATCGGCGCCATCGAATGCGACACGGTCGACACGCTGCTGCTGTTTACCTCCGGCGGCAACTATGCCTCATTGCCGGTATGGCAGTGTGATGAAGCCAAGTGGAAGGATATCGGCATGCATCTGAACAAAGCCGTCCGTATCGACGGTGATGACAAGATCGTCAACGCCATCCTGATCAAGGACTTCGATACCTACGCCTGGATCGTCACGGTATCTTCCGCCGGTCAGATCAAGAAAACACCGGTCAGCCAGTGGAAGGTCGAACGCAACAACAAGGTCATGGCGGCCATGAACCTGCCGCCGAAGGGGAAGGTGATCAACGCCTTCGCCGCTTATGAAGGACAGGAGATCCTGATGGTTTCCAGATTGGGTCTTGCCTACCGGTTCGCCCTCGATGAGATTCCATCTACCGGTCTTCGTTCGAAAGGCGTCAAGTCGATCAATCTTGCCAAGGATGACAGCGTCGGCTTCGGCTGCGTTCTCGATCCGAAGGACAGCGCCGTTCTCTTCATGACCGAACAGGGTCAGATGAAACGCGTCAAGATCGATGAGATCACCGTCGGCACAAGACCGATCAAGGGCAACCTCATCTGCAAGCGCCTGAAGACCAACCCGAGCCGCATCGCCTATGCCATGGGCATTTCCAGCGGCCGTGAGCTGGCCTTCTACGATCCGGAAGAACAGCTGCTCAAAGCTTCCGACATTCCGCTGAAATCACGAGATACCGGCTTCTCGGCGCCGCTCGTTCTCAAGAAGGGCTGGACCATTCTCAAGGGCATTGAAGAATGCCGCATTGTCGATACACCGGCCGGTGCCGATACGACAGTGCACAATGATGTCGAACCGCTGAATCTGTTCGGGGAGGAAGAATAATGACACGATGCAAAGGCTGCGGCGTTCTGCTGCAGAGTACTGATAAAAACGCCCCCGGTTATACACCGAAGGAAGGCAGTGAATACTGTCAGAGATGTTTCCGTCTGATGCACTATGACGATCTGACCGTTTCCATGAAGAAGGGCATCGATCCCGATCAGGTGATTTCCCGGATCGCGGAAAAAGACGCCGTCGTCTTATGGGTCGTTGACCTGTTTGACTTCGAAGCCGGTATGATTCCCGGTCTGAACCGGAAACTGCCGGGTAAGGATATCCTGATGGTCGCGGCCAAGCGTGATATTCTGCCGGAGACACTCTCACATGAAAAGACAGCCCGCTTCGTCTTCGAACGTCTGCGTGAGCTGGGCATTCAGATCAAGGGTCTGATCCTCAGCGGCAAGCTGCAGCAGATGGGTGCCGAGGAAGTCAAAGAGGCGGTCCGCATGACTGCCAAGGGCAGACCGGTCATCGTCATGGGCCGGGCCAATGCCGGCAAGAGTACCCTGCTCAACAATCTGATGAACGAAAACGTCCTGGCTGCTTCCCGCTATCCGGGAACCACTCTGGACTTCAATGAACTGACCATTGATGATCAGGTCTATATCGACACACCAGGTCTTGAAATCGAACACAGTCTGCTGATGGAAGTGCCGGAGGAAGACCTCAAGGAGATTCTGCCGGCCAGCACCATCAAGCCGCAGGTCTACCAGCTGCGCGGCGATCAGTCGTTTGCGATCGGCGGTCTGATCCGCATCGATCTGACCGGCTGTGACAAAGCGTCCTGTGTCTTCTATATCAGCAACCGTCTGCCGATCCACCGCTCCAAACTGGCGGCGGCTGACGAACTGTGGAAGAAGCACTATGGTTCGCTTTTCCGTCCCACCCCGGTAACAAAAGAATTCCGTACCTTTACGGTGCACAAGGAAATGGATAAGATGGATATCGTGGTCGACGGCCTCGGCTGGGCATGTGTGCATGGCCAGATGAAGACCGTGACTGTCCACGCTCCCAAGGGAGTGAATGTAACATTCAGAAAGGCGATGCTGTAATGCTGACAACGAAACAGAAAGTATTTTTAAGAAGTCTTGCCCAGACGGAAAAACCGCTTTTCCAGGTCGGCAAGGATGCGATCAGTGACAATCTGATCAATACCGTAAACAATGCCTTCCGTACCCATGAACTGATCAAGATCACGGTACTGAAGAACGCCCCGGACGATATCAAGGAAATTGCCTTTGATCTGGCCCGTCTGACAAAGAGTGAAATGATTCAGATCATCGGCCGCCAGATCGTTCTGTACAAACGGGCCAAGGAACCGAAGATCCTGCTGCCATGATCGTTTCCGGAATCTTTGATCCGATTTCGCAGAAAGAACTGCAGGAACTGCTGCAGATCCGCCGCAAAAATCATCTTCGTGATCTGGAGGTCTCGGTGTATGGCGAAGGGGTTCTCGATATTGCCGAACGCAGGAGACTGCTGGTGCTGGCATTGAAGCCATACCGGCATATGCATGTGGTTGATGAAGAAGGCGAACATCTGGAAAGCATCGATGAAGAAAAGATCCGCCAGGGTGAATTCCGGCTGGCCGCCAAAGGCATCCGGAAGGAACTGATCGAGAAGAATCATTATCTCGATGTCATCGTCGATGCTATGTGCAAGCCTTCCCGGGCAGCGCACAGCCGCCGGGTGGCGCAGGTGTGCCGTGAACTGGCGCATGTTCATCATCTCGATGAAGCGAAAGCCTACCGGATGGGTATGCTGCATGACATCACAAAGAAATGGAGTGATGAGGAAGGTGAGAAGGTCCTGAAGATCCATGATCCCAAACAGCTGTCCGTCAGCCCGAAAGTCTGGCACAGCTTCACGGCTGTCTACTGGCTGAAGGAAAACATGGGACTGCATGATCCGACCGTGCTCAATGCCATTTATCACCACACGATCGGTGACGGCAGATCACTGTACGACCATATTCTCTATATCGCCGACAAGATCGAACCGGGCCGCGGCTATGATGTGTCACGGCAGCGGAAAGCGGCGGAAGAAAACCTGGTCAGGGCGGCTGCCATGATTCTGGCGGAGTCCAAAGCGTATATTTTTGAGAAGGAGGGAATCCATGTCTGAATTACTGCAGTTTGTTCTGAAAACGCTGGATGACAAACTGGCAATGAATATCGTAACCATCAACATGCAGGAAGTCAGTCCGTTCACGGATTTCTTTGTTATCTGCACGGCCAAAAATATCCGCCATGCTCAGTCACTGGCGGATACACTGGAACAGGATGCGGCGAAGAACGGCTATGACGTCAGAATCAGAGAAGGTGACAAGGAAAGCACCTGGGTGCTGATCGACCTCAACGAAGTTGTCGTGCATATCTTCACGGAAGAAACCAGAAAGCTGTACCGTCTGGAAGCTTTGTGGGCTGATCAGCCGCAGGAACCCTACGCACCGGCAGAAGAGTAAATCATCATCCGGTGATGTGGTAATGCGGAAGAACCTGTCTCATCATATTTGCAACAAATTGGATCAGACCTGTTCTGATCTTTTTTATCGGCGCAGGTTTATCCGAATCATCTTCAATTATGTGATTCTTGTCGCACAACGGTAAAAAAATATCGTTATTCGATAAATTCTTATTGACAATCATAAGTGAGAATCTATAATTCGAGGTAAGGAGGAACACCTATGTGGAATCATGACAATTCAACGGTTCTCTCACTGATCTGCACGCGTATCGTAGCTGTGGCAGCCGTGATCTGTGCTTTCTTCGTGCCGGGAGTTGTTGACTATTACTGCGGCGATTATACCGGCCGCGAAGCGATCGCCCCATCCGGACGCATGCCGGGCACTGTCGGCATTTACGCCTGCCTGCTGATCGCACTTGTCATTCTCTATATGCTTGACCGTCTGCTGAGCAATATCCGCAAAGAAGAGATCTTCATTCCACAGAATGTAGCCTATCTGCGGGGGATTTCCTGGGCCTGCTTTGCCATGTGTCTGCCGTGTCTGCTGATCGCCGTATACGGCAGTCAGACCTTCCTGTTTGTTATGGTGGCGGCAGCCTTTATGGGACTGATTCTGCGGGTCGTCAAAAATGTGATCGAGGCCGCGGTGCTGATCAAGGAAGAAAACGATTATACAGTTTAAGGGGATCGTATGGGGAAGATCGTGGTAAATCTGGACGTGGTCATGGCTAAGCGCAAGATATCTGCCGGAGCTCTGGCAGAAGCGGTCGGCATCACACCGGCCAACCTGTCCATTCTGAAAAACAACAAGGCAAAAGCGATTCGTTTCTCCACCCTGGAGGAACTCTGCCGCATCCTGGACTGTCAGCCCGGTGATATTCTCGAATACCGTGACGAACAGGACAGCTGAATTGTAAAAACATCACTCAAAGAATCTGAGAGGCGGAATCATATCCGATTGCGTGATGTTTTTTTTGCGCCCATTTTTCCGGAAATACCACATGTATGTATAGGAGGATGCCGTGAGAATCATATTCAGAAATCTGATCAGAACGAGCTTCATTCTGTCATTATTGTTTTTCGCATTGCTGGAAGTTCTGCATGTATGCGGCCTGCAGCTGCGTGGCTGGGCACTGATGTGCGGTTTTGGCCTGATTGCTTTGGGCTTTGCGGCTGGCATCATTCAGCTGTTTATGCGGACGACGAATCTCAAAAGGCTGCTCATGGCAGTGACCAGTGTGATCGCTGTCGCATCAGGCGCATTGCAGTTTACAGCTTTTGTGATCCTGCTGGCGATGCCTGGCAAAGAATATGTTACGGAAATTGACGGTCATCAGTTTGTCGGATATGAAGAAGGCTTTATGGATACGATGATCTGTTTCCATGATGCCAACGACTTTCTGACGATCGGCGCGGAAGAACGGTTTACAGCGAGTGATTTTAAAACCGATGAAGACGGCCGGACGGTGTTCTATGTGGAGCCAAATTACATATACCATCTGGAAGACATTCCGGAATACCGGCAGGGGGAGTGGAGTATCAGTGATCTCAGGCACCAGTGATCCGTATTGCGGATCAGCTGTATGAATAAAACACTGCGAATCAGGAGGTATGTTTATGAAACAGATGAAAAGCAGCGATAAGATGAACAGCATCCTGGCAGCGGGAATGATCTTCCTGCTGGTCGGATCGATCAGTTCCATTCAGTTCCTTGTGAAGGCAGTAATGGGACTGTGTGATGTGGAAACAGCTTTCTGCATGGGAATGACTCTGGCGGAAGACAGCCTGCTGTGCATTCTTGCCGGCATCACGTATCAGAGATACAAAACCCGGCGCGGAAAAGGCAGAAACAGCACCATCAATACATATTTTCTCGGTATGATCCTGGCCGGTATTGTCATGACAGCAAGATGTTTCCTGATGATATTTACCCGTCTTGATTTCTGTGCTGAAGAGTCGATTTTCTGGGAAGAATTCCTGCTCAAAGGACTGATCGTATTCCTGGCCGGCGCCGTCTTCTCCTGTTCCCTGATCATCAAGCGCAATATCATGCCGGACACAGGTTATCTGTGGCTCGCTGTCATCTGGTTCTGCTGGACAGTGTCGTGTCTTTGGATCTTTATGGAAGTTCTCTTCAACAATCTGCTCGCTCCTGTAAATGACATTCTGGCGGGCATCCTGCCGGTGATCTGGCTTGCTGTACCAACGGCAGCCGCGGTTGTCTCAGAAATCATCTGCCGCCGCAGATACGGACAGTAAACAACAGCACTGTATCGGATCGGCGCTATTCAGGTACACAATAGGGGAGAGAACAACCGGTTCAGGCAAAAGGAGAGAAAGGCATATGAACGAATTGATCGAGCGGATCCTGTCTTTCGTTGAAAAGAAGAAAGTACAGAGCTTCGGCAAAAAGATTCTGAAGAAATGCAGTTTCAAGTCCAAAGGTGATCTTGACAATGTCATTATTCTCGCGGCCTGGCTGTATATCTACGGATATGAAGAAGAAGCCATGGAGGTATGTGATCTGCTTTCCGACATCACCTTCACTGGCAATTATGACATCTGGGACAGAGCTGATTTCGCGGCCTGCCTGAAAGCCAGGATCCTGCGGGAAAAGGGAATTGAGGAAGGGCGGAATGAACTGCTGCAGCGGGTCAATGAGCACCGTCATCCCGAACTGTATGCCAACGTTGCCGACTATTACCGGACTACACTCAATGAGAATATTGAAAGCGATGACCGGTATCATCCCGGCAAAGTCAATGATTTCTGGCGTATCAACAAACTGATCAAGGCCATTGAATACCGGGAGGCAGGCGGCTTTCCGATTCCTGAAGAAGAACTTGAAAAGGATATCAATGAACTGGTCAGCCTGCTGAAAACAGTGAAATAAATACATTCTGTACGAAGAATTGACATATCATACCGGAGGCATCAGCCTCTTTTTTCTGTTTGTGTATAAAAAAGAACCGGATCTCAATGATCCGGTCCGGAATAGATACCGTTGAGCTGCAGCCAGGCTTCGATGTCACTGGCCAGCATCGGGTGGTTCTGATCGTATTGAATAAAGTTGTCGATGATGATCTCGCCGTTCTGCGTGCGGGCGGTGACGAAGGCGGGATAGGAGGAGAGGCCCCATTCATTTTTCAGACGGTTGGTCAGCAGCTGGTCTTCCAGCGGTGTGATATCAACGGTCTCGATCATTCGGTCGATCTGCAGGCCGGTGTCGTTCTTCACCGTTGCCATGACGGTATTCTTGACATAGATACAGTCCTGGTTTTTGCGGGAGTAGAAGAACAGATAGTGGGTGACGCCGTCGGGGCTGCTGCGGATATAATCCTTCAGTGTTTCATAGTCCAGATAGGTCACAGTATCTTCCGTTTCGTCATAGGTATTCGGTTCGAAGAACCGGTAGCCGACGACGGCTGTACTGTAGACCATGATCAGACATAACAGGGTAAACAATACTCTTTTCAACATATCGCTTATTCCTCAGTTTCCGGCTGCCCAGCCGTTTCAGCCGCGGTATGCGGGCCTTTGTATTCCACACACAGCATGGTCAGATCGTCGAACTGTTCGGCGTCCTTGACAAAGTTATCAACGGCTTTCTGAACACCGTCCAGTATTTCTTTCGGGGTCGCGTCACTCATTTTGCTGAGAACCTCTTCGGTCCGTTCGACACCGAACATTTCACCGTCTTTGGCGGTCGCTTCCGGTACGCCGTCAGTATAGACGAATACCTTGGCTCCCGGCTGCAGCTGCAGTTCATACTGTTTATACTGCATGCCTTCCATGGCACCGAGCACGAAGCCGTGTTTGTCCTTGAGCAGTTCGAAACTGCCGCCCGGCTGGTAAATAAACGGATATTCGTGACCAGCATTGGCGCAGATCATCTTACCGGTGGAAATTTCGAGAATGCCTACCCAGGCCGTCACGAACATTTCCGTATCATTCTCATTGCATAAAGCATCATTTGTTTTCTCCATGATCTCATCCGGTGAAATACCGACCATGGCGCAGCTCTGCAGAACACTCTTGGATACCATCATATAGAGGGAAGCCGGAATGCCTTTGCCGGATACGTCAGCTATGACGAGACACAGATGATCATCATCGATCAGGAAGAAGTCGTAGAAGTCACCGCCGACCTCTCTGGCCGGATCCATCGTGGCATAGATATCAAACTCGGTGCGCTCCGGATAAGGCGGGAATACAGTCGGCAATACACCGGTCTGAATGGCCGCTGCCATGTTCAGCTCAGTGGCGATACGTTCCTTCTCCGCTTCCTCACGGTGCTTCTTTTCCAGTTTGGCTGTGATCATGCGGGTGTTGAAGTTGATACCCAGCACGAACAGGCCGACAAGGGCGATGGCATTGAGCACATAGAACCAGACTTCTTCATAGAAGGCTTTCGTTTTAATAATTTCGTAGAACTCGGCATTGATGCTTTCATCCACGTAATCGGTAATGCCGACGCTGAAATGGTATTCGCCGCCGCGCAGGTTTGTATATGTGATCGGGGTAAGATCACTGCGGCTGACGTACGTAAAGTCATTGTCGAAACCTTCCAGTTTGTAGAAAATCGTCGGATTGATGAGCGAGTAATTGAAGACATAACAGTATATTGTCAGTTTTTTGACAGTATTCTTGATTGTGAATCTGCCTTCATCATCGGGATAGACAAGCTCGCCGTCAGCTTCCAGGAAAGGAACGTTGACCCGCAGGTCCAGTACGTCTCCCGTGTATTCTGAATTGATATTGGTGCTGACAACACCGGTCGTACCGGATATATACAGGGTGCCGTCTTCCGTCAGTTCACTGTAGGAGTTGGCTGTCGAAATGCAGGGCAGACCGCTGGCAAGATCATAATGCTTGTAGCCGATATCTTCGTTGTTGAGCAGTTTGTCGGTTTTGACGACATAGATGCCGTCGGAAGAGAATACCCAGAGATCACCCTTATTGTTCTCCACCAGATCAAAGTTATTGGTGTAGGGAAATCTGCCCAGATAGTGCAGCTCGTATTCTTCATCCAGGTAACCAATACAGCTGCCGGACACAAACCAGCAGATATTGCGTTTCGGATCATACTTGATCCGCATGATGACTTCCGAAAGCAGTCCGGCCATGCTTGTAATGCCGGTGATGCCTTCGTCATTGATGATGAACATACCGCCGCCGTCAGTGCCGATGATCAGATCGTCATTGAAGCCGTTGGCGACGTTCAGCACTTCGGTATTCTGGATACCGTCTTCTTCCGTATATGAGCGGACTACCGTATCACCGTCGATAATACTGACACCGCCGGTGCAGGATACAGCAATCAGTCCGTCTTTCCATTCGCAGATATTGCGGACACGGTCGGAAAGCAGTCCGTCCTCCGGCCGGAAGACGGTCAGGTCGCCATGGTCATAGCGCAGCAGACCAATCGAACGCCAGGTCGAGATCCAGATCCTGCCGAGGCTGTCACGGATCACCGAACGGATGCGGCTGCCGTCCAGCAGCTGCAGCAGGTCAGTCGCTTCATATGGCTCACCGCTGGCTGTGCGGGCCGAGGTGAGGGGAATCTCATTGATAATGCTCTGATCATCACGCACCGCATAGAGGCCGGAATCCGCACCGATCAGCAGTCCGTCTTCAAACAGACAGGTACTGTTGACCATCAGTGTCGGCAGACCGCTGTTCTTTGAGATGTCATGGAAACGGTTGTGGACGATCTTCATCACACCCTGACGGGTGGAAGAAAACCAGAGGTTGCCTTCGTAGTCCTTGATGACATGGCCGACCGAGTTGACCATCGGTACCTTGTCAAGGTAATGGAATTCACCGTCGAAGATGGCACCGGCGCCATTGCGGGCACAGAGCCAGAGACGGTCATCGATATACTTGATATCCTGGATCTCCACCAGGGGTGAAACGTCGATCTTTTCCGCATGATTCAGCCGTTCCAGCAGGCTGGCATGGAAGAAGCCGTCGCTGGTGGAATCCAGATAGATATAACCGGTATTGACCGGATCGGGATAAATGGAAGTGATCGAGCGGATCGGATTGTCTTCACTGGACAGGAAGGAAATCATCTTGCCGTTTTTGATCGTGAAGATATCACCAGCATTGGTCAGACCGTAGATCAGACCGTTGGGATCGACTTTCAGGTCGAGAATGAATGCCGTATCAAGACGCGGATTGCCGGTGACAGCCGCTTTCAGATCTTTATCGATCACGTAGAGGCCGTTGGTCGTCGCGACATAGATATTGCCGAGTGAATCTTCGACGATGTCGCGTACCGAGGCGCTGCTGAGACTCATCAGACCGTCGAAGAACATATATCTTTCCTGACGCTTCAGGAAGACGCCGCTGCCGTTCGTGCCGATCCACAGGCGGCCGTTTTTGTCCGTGTAAAGTGATTTGACACTGGTGATGCCGCATTTCTGCGGGCTGATGCGTTCAAATGAATTGCCGTCATAGCGGACCAGACCGCTGTATGTGCCGATCCACAGGAAGCCGTCCGATGATTCGGCGATGTCAGTCGCTTCCGAACACATCAGGCCGCTGTTCGAGTCGTAGATAATCGATGACCAGGCGGTTTCACCGAACGGATCGATCGCTGGCTTATCTTCCGGAAGTTCTTCGTTTGCGCTTTGCACCGGCACAAAGGAGAGAGCGGGTAGAAGCAGACAGACGGTCAGAAGAAAACAGAAAAGAATACGAATTGATTTTTGCGGGTTCATTCCTGTGTCCTCCTTTCCGGCAGTATGCCATAGTAATTCTATATTATTATATAAAAAAATAACCGGAATAAGCGGAAGATCATCGGAAGATTTCCACTGCACTGTCCAGTTCAGGCGAAGATACATTATAATGGAAACAGTAATGCATGTATTCATGCGGAAAGGATCAATTATGAAAGCTTTGTTCAAACTGACGCTTTTACTGTCGGTCTGTGTTTTGTTCCTGTTCGGCTGTGAGCGGCCCGGTGATCCCAATATGCCTTATGAACCGGATACACCCGCACCCGATCCGCACAGCGGCACGTTCGTGGCAGAAGATTCCAGCCTGACATTCAACGGTGACGACAGCACAGTCGAACTTGTCATCGGTGAAAAACTGGCGGCTGTCGGCGGTCTGAAAGAGGGTACATACAGCGGCACATATGACTTCCTTTCCGGCGATCTGCCGCCGGGCGGCAGTGTGCCGGTCCGCTATGACGCGGCTCATGAACTGCAGCTGAAGGTTGGTGAAGAAACGGTGGTATGGCAGCTTGGTGAACCGAGCGCTGACGGCAAAACGTATACGGTTGGCATTGGCACGGTCAGTGCTGAAAGGATCCCGGTCATCTTCAAGGATGAAAGCGGTTATCAGACATTTGTTTTTGAAAAGAAGTAAGAAAGTTTGTTTTTGTTGTAAAAGCGCCTGTTTAAGCCATATAATGAATCTTACCCACGGTAATTTTTATGAAATGGTATGAACAGAAATATGTAAACCACAGAGACTGGATCCTCGATAACTGCCAGCTGCTCGGGATGGATGATCATGAACTCGTCATGGTGATGCTGATAGATTTTTTCAATGAGCATCATGAACCGATCTCCATGGAACTTCTCCATCAGAAAACCGGCATGACACTGGACGAAGTCGATAGGACGATCTCGGTGCTGTGCGCCAAGAAATATCTTGAGATCCGCGCCTCGGCATCCAATGTCTGCTTTTCCCTGAACGGTCTGTTTGAAACAGACGTGGCAAGAAGTGAGAGAATTCTTGATTCCTCATTGTTCTCCGTCTTTGAAAAGGAATTCGGCAGAACCCTCAGCAATCAGGAAATGGAGAAGATCTCCGACTGGAACCGCACGACGGATAAAAAGATGATCATCTACGCGCTGCGGGAAGCCAGTGCCTATCAGAAGCTGAACGTCGCCTATATCGACCGGATCCTCACCGAATGGAAAAACAAGGGTCTGACGATCGAACAGATCGAAGAGGCGTGATATGGAAAGAATGACGGTCGAAGAGATCCTTGATCATCTTGAAGAACTGTTTCCCGATGCCCATTGTGAACTGGATCACCGGAACAGTTATGAGATGGCGATTGCCGTGATCCTGTCCGCCCAGACGACGGATGCCTCCGTCAACCGGGTGACACCGGCCCTGTTCGAACGCTTTCCCGATATCGCCTCGCTGGCGGCAGGTGAGAGGGCGGAAATCGAAGAGTTGATTTCCTCGCTTGGTCTCTACCGCGCCAAGGCAAGATCGATCCAGGGTTTCGCCCAGGGTGTCATGGACCGCTATGACGGTGAGATCCCGCAGACGATGAAGGATCTGACTTCGCTGCCGGGAGTCGGACGCAAATGCGCCAATGTCATTCAGAGCGAATGTTTCGGGGTGCCGGCGCTGGCGGTGGATACCCATGTGACAAGAATCTCGAAAAGACTGGGCCTCTGCTATCAGAAGGACGATCCGGAAACGATTGAGCGCAAACTGAAGCGCAAGATCCCGAAGGAGCGCTGGTCAAAAACCCATCATCAGATGATCTTCTTCGGCCGCTATCTGTGCCATGCCAGAAAACCGGAATGCGGACGCTGTCCGTTTACGGCTATCTGCCACGAAAAAAACAAGAATTTACCGGAATGATCCAGCGGCTGAACAACAGCCGCTTTTCTTATGCCAGGGGAGAGTTGATGTATGTGTCAGGAAGATTTGTTATAATGATTTCAATTATTGACGGACGGAAGGAGTGCTATGTTTACTTGTCCCAGCTGCAACGGCGCCCTGAAATTTCATATCCCCAGCCAGAAACTGAAGTGTGAACACTGCGGCTCATCTTTCAGTGTTGAGGAATACGGTCTCGACAACAATGCCGAAGAAACGGATTTTTTCGGTGCGTCTATATATACCTGTTCGAACTGCGGCGCTGAACTGATCAGCCCGGATGAAAGCATTGTCAGCTTCTGCAGCTACTGCGGCAGTGAACAGGTGCTTGAAAGCCGCATGATCAGACAGAAGAAACCGCAGCGCATCATTCCTTTCCGCGTTCCGAAAACAAAAGTCAAGGAAGCCTTCGCCGCCAAGGCAGGCAGTGTCTACTGCGTGCCGAAGGAATACCAGGATCCTTCTTTCCTGGAGAAATTCCGCGGCATCTATATTCCATACTGGACGTACGATGTGAAATTCAACGACAGTATCCCGATGAAGGGTGTGAAAAGCTACCGCCGCGGTGACTTTGTCTACGAAGAAGACTATGATGTCGATCTTGGTCTGAACGGGGTGTTCGGCGGCATTCCCTATGATGCCTCAAGCGCCTTTGATGACAGTCTGGCGGATGAGATCGCACCGTTCCATCTGAAGAAGATGAAGGAATTCAAGCCAGCTTATCTCGCCGGTTTCTATGCCGATAGTGCCGACGTTGACGTTACGGCCTATGAGGATGCCGTCATTGAAAGAGCCGGCAATCAGGCCATTGACCTCGCTTCGAAAAGCTGTGCGAAGAAAGACAATATTGATTTGAAATTTCCTTTGAAGCAGGAAGAACAGAATGCATTGCTTGGCACCGAGATCATCGGCCATCAGGCAACCCTGTTTCCCGTCTGGTTTCTGACCTGGCGCAAAAAAGACCGCGTCGCCTATGCGGTCGTCAACGGTGAGACCGGCCGGATCAGCGCTGATATCCCGGTCGATATGAAACGCTATCTGCTCTATACCGGTCTGACTGCCGCGGTATTGTTTCTGCTGCTGAACTTCTTTATCTCAACGACCGCCCAGACGGCGCTGATGATCGCTTCGGCGCTTTCCGTGATCGCGGCACTGACGTTCTCAATCCAGATCCGAAAACTGCACGATCGGGAAATGCATATCTTTGACCGCGGTTACTTCCTGTCCAGGCGTGATACGGAAATCACAATGGAGAAGGCGGAGAAGATCCGCCGCAAGCGGCAGTGGGGCTTCAGTGATCTGCCGGATATTGTGCAGAACATATTGATCTGTCTGCTGGTATTCGGTCTGGCGCCTTCCACGGTGTTCTTCTTTATTGTTATCTGCGATGAGTCACCGGCAAAAACAGCGGCCATTGGCACGATGATCCTGCTGGCGCCGGCTGCCTATGCCTTTGTTTCAAGTCTGATTTATCTACGGCATATTCATGAAAAGGGTACGGCTCTGCAGGCGCTTGCCTCATTTGCGGCATCGTTGCTGGCGGCCGGGCTTATGTTTATGAAACCCGTTGAAGACTATTGGTATTACATCGGCTGTGTGGCGTGTCTTGCGGCGGTGCTGATCACCTGCATCGGTCTGCTGCAGCGCTACAATTTATATGCGACACGTGATATCCCGGCTTTCTTCCAGCGGAAAGGAGGCGATGACAGTGCGAAAGAATAGACTGATCCTGACTGTTCTGCTGTTCTTCCTGTTCCTGCTTCCGGTCCGGGCGGAAACCGGTGTCTATACCAATTCCGAAACCGGCTATACGGTCTATATGATGGATCAGATCGATCTGCTCAGTGATGAGGAGGAAGCGAAACTGATCGAGGACATGAAACCGATCACCGCCTATGGCAACGTTGCCTTCATCTCGGCGCGTGCCTATGGCGATGACACCGGCAGTTATGCCAAAGACGTCTACCGGCGGCTGATGGGCAGCCAGAGCGGCATGATCTTTGTCATCGACATGCAGAACCGCAACATCTGGATCCATTCGAACGGCCGGGTATACCAGACCATTACCCGCGCCTATGCCAACACGATCACGGACAATATTTACCGATACGCGACAAGAGGGGAATACTACGAATGCGCGAAACAGGCATATGAACAGGCCTTCACATTACTGGAAGGCGGCCGCATTGCCCAGCCGATGAAGTATATCACCAATGCTCTTTTCGCACTGATCACCGCGGTGCTGCTGAACTACCTTTTAGCAGCCTGGTCAAGGCGCCGTGAGAAAGCGCAGGAACCGGAAGTGTTCGGTGCCATTACAGCCGGCATTGCCGTGGGTCTGACAGGCAAGAAAATGATTGTCCGCCGTAAGCATTATTCCCCGCGGTCCAGCGGCTCTTCCGGAGGTTCTTCGGGAGGCGGCGGAGGCGGCGGATCTTCCGGCGGCGGTGGCGGAGGAGGCCACAGTTTCTGATGAGTGAACAAAGAAAAAACAGCGGCGTACGCATTGATAAAAACACATCTTCCCTGGAAGCCATCAAGGCCCGGGCACCGCACTGGATCCATCATACCCGCGAGGATGAAACTTACTGGGGCGGCGTAATCTATCTGCCGGAATGCGACTGTTCCGAGTGCGGCTTCACCGTCACAAGAGAAAGGAAGCGCTGTCCACACTGCGGCTGCCTGATGTGGTAGGACATGGCCAATTATATTGTGATTTTTTCGATCATCATGGAAGTCGCGGCCTATGCCATGATCGATCCGTTTTCGACCAATTCACAGTGGCGCTCGTCCTCGGAAGAGACGATCACCAACCTGAAAAAGATGCGGAAGATCGGCATCGTACTGGGGGTGGTCATGCTGGTGCCGCTCTTCATCGGCCTGAAAATGTTCTACGGCTGATATCAATTAAATAGAAGCAAAACGGAAGACCCGCGCACTGACGCGGGTCTTTTCTTCGTATACATGCTTTCATTTTTTTGAAAAACAGTGATTTCAGTTGGGAAACAGCCGGATTTTCCGTACAATGAAAGCAGGAGTACTCATTAAGAGGAGGATAATTATGATCGAGCGCAGACTGTACCGTACAGATCTGTTCCGATGCATGCTGTGTCGGGATGCCCCGTGTACAAATGCCTGCGGCAGACTGGATCCGGCCAGGGAACTGAGAAGTATCTGGTTTAATAATGAAAAAGGCGCGGCAATGCGGCTGCCCGAAAAGCTGGCGTGTGCGGACTGTCCGGCACCGTGTGAAAAGGCGTGTCTGAGAAACGGGGAAGTAAAGATCCGCGATCTGATGCTGCGGCTGCATCAGGAAATAAAACCGAATCTGGAAGTGACAGAACTGAAGGATGAAAGCCGGCTGAAGACGGATCTCTGCGGTATCCCGATGGAGAATCCTTTCATGCTGTCGTCATCGGTTGTCGCCAGCACCTATGATATGTGTGCCCGGGCGTTTGAAGCCGGTTGGGCGGGGGTTGCCTTCAAGACGATCTGCACCCTGGACATTCATGAAGCTTCACCGCGTTTCTCGGCAATTACCGGTGACTACGGCAGTATCATCGGTTTCAAAAATATCGAACAGCTTTCCGATCACAGCGTGCAGGAGAATATGGAAATCTTCCGGCGTCTGAAACAGAACTATCCCAATAAGGTCATTCTCGCTTCAATCATGGGTCAGAATGAAGAAGAATGGGCCAATCTGGCATATCTTTGTGAACTTAACGGCGCCGATGCCGTCGAACTGAATTTCTCCTGTCCGAACATGGCGGAAGGCGGCCTTGGCTCCGATATCGGACAGGTGCCGGAACTGGTGGAACGCTTCACAAGAGCCGCCAAGAGCCGCATCAGTATTCCGGTCCTCGCCAAACTGACACCGAACGTTGACCGGATGGCGCCGGCTGCTGAAGCCGCAAAACGCGGCGGGGCGGATGGCATCGCGGCGATCAATACCATCAAGAGTATCATCGGTGTCAGTCCGCACACCTATGTATCTCAGCCGGCCGTTCACGGTCAGTCCGCGGTCGGCGGCTACAGCGGCACCGGTGTCAGACCAATTGCCCTGCGTTTCATGGCCGAACTGGGTCATGATCCGGAATTGGAGGATATGGCAATCTCCGGCATGGGCGGTATTGAAACCTGGCAGGACGCTCTGGAATTCTTCCTGCTCGGCTGCAGCACCGTCCAGGTCACGACAGCTGTCATGCAGTACGGCTATCGGATCATTGACGACCTGAAGGAAGGTCTGAACTGCTATCTGGCTGAGAAGAGTCTTGACAGTATCAGCAGTCTGATCGGTGACGGCCTCGATGTCATCAGTGACACGACTGATACCCTGGAAAGAGACACGATCCTGTTACCGCATGTAGACACGAATAAATGCATCGGCTGCGGCCGCTGTGTGATTTCCTGCATGGACGGCGGCCATCAGGCCCTGCATCTCAATGAGAACCGCAAGCCGGTGTTGAACGGTATGAAATGCGTCGGTTGCCATCTGTGCATACTGGTCTGTCCGGAAAAAGCAATCCATTCTGTGCGCAAACGCATCCAGCGGCCAAAACAGAACGAATCAGAATAACGGCCGAGGCCGTTATTTTCTGCTCCGTGTTTTCCGCACCATTCAGAGGAGGAAATTCCATGACACATCTGCAGTTTATCTTCTGCCACGGCCTGTCCGGCTGGGGTGAATATGACAGGAAGTATCAGCGCCGTCCTTACTGGGGCATGCAGACAGGCGACCTGATGGCTCATCTGCGCGGCCTCGGCTATGACTGCCGGGCTGCCAGTGTCGCTCCGCATGGCAGCGCCTGGGACAGAGCCTGTGAATTATATGCCCAGCTGGCCGGAACCAGAGTCGACTACGGCCGCCGGCATGCCGAAGAATACGGTCATCCCCGCTACGGGACAGACTATACCGGCCGGCCGCTGATCCGTCAGTGGAATGACGACACCCGTGTGGTTCTGCTTGGCCATTCCTTCGGCGGTGTTACCGTCCGTCTGCTTTCCCAGCTGCTTTCGGAAGGGGACGAAGGGGAGCGGGAATATACGCATCCGCTCGATACAAGTCCATTGTTCATGGGCGGCATGGGTGAAAGAGTCGCAGCGATCGTGACGCTGGCCGCACCCAGCAACGGTACGGTCGCCTATGATATGTACTTCGATCCGGACTTTGACACGAATATCAGACTGCCTTTGAAATATGCGGTGCTTGCCAAGATCATGAGTCTTTCGACAAAGGATAAAAAGGACAGCATTGATCCGCGGGATCGGGCCGGCTATGATATGGAAATCGACAATGCGGCACGGCTGAACGAAAGGATCCGGATCCTGCCGCACGCCTACTATTTCTCGGTTGCCTGCGACAGCTCCGTGGAACAGGAAGACGGCACTTATCTGCCGGATCCGGCCAAAACGGAAGGCATGTTTTTCCGCGCTTCGACGCTGATGGGAAAATACAAAGGCAAAACAAGAGAGGGCACCGTCATCGACGAATCCTGGCGACCCAACGACGGTCTTGTCAATGTCATCTCGGCCAGGGCGCCATTCAATGATCCGCAGACCGTTTTTGAAAAAAACCACATCGAACCGGGTGTGTGGAACGTTCTGCCGGATTATGACGGCGACCACGGCAGTCTGCAGGGCGGCTTCACGATCGTCCATGATCCGCGGCCGTTCTATGAAGAACTGCTGGCTGTCATCAGCGGTCTGTTCTGAAATCAGGACCATCTGAAAAGGTGGTCTTTTTAAACGTTTCCATCGCTTTATAATTCCGATACAATAGAAGTAACAGAAAAGGAGAAATATAATTATGAGCTTTCCAAAAGGTTTTTTATGGGGCGGCGCAGTAGCTGCCAACCAGTGTGAAGGCGCGTATCTTGAAGACGGCAAAGGTCTTTCCGTTCCCGATATGCTGCTGGGTGGCGACGTCAACACACCGCGTACCTTCTTACCGGTAACAGACCCGAACGCTTTCTATCCTTCCCACGAAGCGATTGATTTCTATCATCATTACAAGGAAGACATTGCTCTGTTTGCCGAGATGGGCTGGAATGTATTCCGTCTGTCGATCAACTGGGGAAGAATCTATCCGAACGGC
>CADBEA010000038.1 GCA_902793635.1 uncultured Erysipelotrichaceae bacterium
TTGATTCGGTATCCGATGATCAAAGAACAGCAGATACGATATCAAAACTGAAATCAAGATATATTTCAGTTTATAGATTTGTTCGGTATAACGAATTTTATCATACTTAATTCAGCTTTATCCTGTGTAAGTGCGCACTTATAAAGCGGGAAGCATTTATATCTTAATGAGGTTTTCTGTCGCGGAATCCGCCGATGACAGGAACCTTTTTTATATCGGCATCAATTGTTAATGCCGGACAGGGATGATACCATCAAAGCAAAGAAGGAAAACCATGCGGATCGGACTTGTTTCATACAGATGCAGAAATCGTGATATTTCATTTAACATGAGTCAGATCGAACTGGCCATGAAGAGGTCTGCCGGAAAAGCCGACGTGCTCTGTTTCGGTGAAGCGTTCCTGCAGGGTTTTGACGCGCTTTGCTGGGATTATGAAACGGACAGGTCTTATGCAGTGGATCTTTCTTCCGCTGCGATTGCTCAGCTGCGCGGCTGGACGCTGCAGTATGGCATATCGCTGACTGTTGGTTATATCGAAAAAGAACAGGACAGACTGTATTCTTCCTGCCTGGTGTTATCGGAAGGAGAGATCATCCATAATTACCGGCGTATCTCGAAGGGCTGGAAAGAGTCTTCAAAAGCGGATGAACATTATTGTGAAGGAAAGGAAACAGATTCTTTTTGTCTGAACGGCAAGAGGATGAAAGTGGCTTTATGCGGCGATCTGTGGGATTTTCCGGAAAGGTTTCAAACGGAAGATCTGCTCATCTGGCCGGTTTACGTCGATTATACCGTTGCAGAATGGAACAGCGGCGCCTTAGAAGAATACGCAGCCCAGGCAGCTCAGGCGGCAGAGGATGTGCTCATGGTCAATCCGATCAGCAGTGACCCGGTGAATCACGGCGGTTCGTTTTACTTTCATAAAGGGAAAACTGCTGCCGGTCTGCCGTTTGATGAGGAAGAAATACTGACCGTCGATCTGTAGTTGGCAGTTTGAAGAAAAACGTACGGGTCGAGAAAAGGCTGTTTTCTAAGAAACACCCTGATTAAATGCATGTATGATTGAAAATGAGGTAACAGATATGGAACAGAAGAAACGATGGATCAATATCGTACTGGTACTGATCCTGCTTGCGGCCGCCGGTTTATGCGGATTCTATTACGGAAAAACAGCGGAGGCACAGCAGTATCAGAAAGAAAAAGAGTATGCTGTTCAGCTGAATCGGAGTGAACTTGAAGGACTGGGTGAAATTGAAGGGAAGATATATATCACCGGCCACCGCAGTCCGGATACCGATACCGTCGCCGGAGCCATTTCCTGTGCCTATCTGCTGCAGCAGCTGGGCTATGACGCGGTGCCTGTCATTCTCACGCCGATCAACCTTGAAACGGCATTTGTTCTGGAACATGCCGGACTGGAAGTTCCCCAGCTTCTGGAAGACGCTTCCGGACTGAATATGATTCTGGTGGATCACAGTGAATACGCCCAGTCTGCAGAAGGACTGAAGGATGCCCGTATCCTTGCCATTATCGATCACCATGGTGACGGTTCCGTTTCGACCGGCAATCCGCTGATCTATGACGCCAGACCGATCGGTTCGACTGCAACCATCATGTGGATGCGATACCGGAACTACGGTATTGAGCTGGATCAGAAAACCGCAGCCGTTATGATGTCCGCAATTCTTTCCGATACATATTATTTCAAATCCGAGACGACAACGTTCGCGGACCGGGAAGCTGTGAAGGAACTCAGCCGCCTGGCCGGAATCACCGATCTCGATACCTATTATCAGGAGATGTACAAGGCATCCATTTCCTATGACGGGATGAATGATACGGAAGTGTTCTTCAGTGATTACAAGGAATATGAAAGCGGAAGTACGAACTTCGGCATTGCCTGTCTTAACGCATATGACGACCAGAGTGCGCAGGAACTGATCCGCCGCATGCAGAATACACTGCCGGATATGATTGTCAGGACCGGAATGGATATGATCTTTGTGATGATCAACATTTTCCATGACGATGTCTCTGTTACCTATCTGCTCCCCGGTAACGAAGCCGCCCGGGAAGTACTGGAAACCGCCTTTGCAGATAAGGCTGAATTTGACGGCACTGCCTATAAGCTGGAACCCGGTATAGCGAGAAAGAAGGGACTTGTGCCGCCGGTTACCGATATCCTTGCCTCATATCCACAAGAATGACGGATCATGAAGGAAAAAGAATATATCTTCGACGCTGTGCTGCACGAGACGGATGAGGGCGGAGCCTACGTGATTTTCCCCTGGGATCTCCGCCGGGAATTCAACAGGGGCAGGATCAAAGTCCATGCTCTGTTTGACGGCATTCCCTATGACGGAAGCGTCGTCAACATGGGAGTCAAAGACGAGGAAGGCAATGTCTGTTATATCATCGGTGTCTTAAAGACGATCCGCCGTCAGCTGCAGAAACAGGACGGTGACGTGATCCATACCGTCATCACACTGCGTGAATAGAATCACGCAGTTTTTCTGTGCGGATAACCATTTATCAAAGAGAACCCGCGACGGTATACGGCGGATGGAGATTTTCAAAGGATGGTCCCTTGAATGCGTTTTGGCAGGGGAGTATGATTTATATGGTTAAACGGGAGTTTTTTAATGATGATTAAGCGGTAAAAGGATCGGTCCGTAAGGAGATATGTTTCTTATGCTTTCCTTATAGCGCTTATTTTTATGGGAAAATTTAATTCAGATCAAAGAAAAGTCTTCCGAAGGCTTTCACATACTTGTCAGAGCACCATGATCGAGGAGGTTATAAATGGCAAAATATGTAATGGCGCTGGATGCGGGAACAACCAGCAACAGATGCATTCTTTTCAACGAAAAGGGTGAAATGTGCTCCGTGGCGCAGAAGGAATTCACACAGTTTTATCCGCAGCCCGGCTGGGTGGAACATGACGCCAGTGAAATCTGGCAGACACAGCTCTCGGTAGCCCGTCAGGCGATGAAGCAAATCGGCGCGACCTGTGAAGACATCGCGGCGATCGGCATTACCAACCAGCGTGAGACGACGGTTGTCTGGGACAGAGTGACCGGACAGCCTGTTTATCGGGCGATCGTCTGGCAGTGCCGCCGGACAGCCGACATGAAAGACGAACTGATCGGCAAATATCCGAATATCGCGGATGAGGCATATCATAAGACAGGTCTGGTATTCGACCCGTATTTCTCCGGCACCAAGCTGCGCTGGATCCTAAACAACGTGGAAGGCGTGCGGGAAAGAGCGGAAAAAGGCGAACTCTGCTTCGGTACGGTAGACAGCTGGCTGATCTTCAAGCTGACAAAAGGCAAAGTGCACGCGACGGACTATTCCAACGCTTCCCGTACACTGATGTTCAACATCAACACATGTGAATGGGATGAAGAACTCTGCCGGCAGCTGGAAGTACCGATGTGTATGCTGCCGGAAGCGAAGCCGTCCAGCGCGATTTACGGTGAGTCCGATCCGGAATTCTCCGGCGGTCCGATCAAAATCGCCGGTGTGGCAGGTGATCAGCAGGCCGCTCTGTTCGGTCAGACATGCTTCAATCCGGGCGAAGCCAAGAATACCTATGGCACCGGCTGCTTCATGCTGATGAATATCGGTGAAAAACCGATTTATCCGAACAACGGTCTTCTGACAACGATTGCCTGGGGTCTTGATGGCAAGGTCGAATACGCTCTTGAAGGTTCCGTGTTTGTTGCCGGCGCAGCGATTCAGTGGCTCCGTGACGAACTCAAGATCATTGACCAGTCACCGGATTCCGAATTCTTCGCGACCCGCGTCGACGATACGAACGGCTGCTATGTCGTTCCGGCCTTCACCGGTCTAGGCGCTCCGTACTGGGATCCGTATGCCCGCGGTGCAATTACAGGACTGACCCGCGGCGTCAATAAATATCATCTGATCCGTGCCACCCTGGAATCGCTTGCTTTCCAGACATATGACGTTCTGACCGCGATGGAAGAAGGTTCCGGTGTCAAACTGCATGCCCTGAAGGTTGACGGCGGCGCCTGCCGAAACAATTTCCTGATGCAGTTCCAGTCCGACATTATCGACGCTCCGGTTCATCGTCCGGAATGTGTTGAAACGACAGCCATGGGCGCCAGCTATCTGGCCGGTCTGGCCGTCGGTTTCTGGAGCGGCAAGGAAGACGTCATCAAGAACTGGACATTTGACCGGATCTTCAATCCGTCGATGGATCCTGAAAGAAGAGAGCAGGAACTGAAAGGCTGGAAACAGGCTGTTCAGTCAACGCTTGGCTGGGCCAAATAATAAGTGAATATAACAGGAGGAACCGGTGTTGTTTATAAGCATGTCCGGTACTTCCTGTTACAACGGAATCAACAGATACTGCTGACACAGTAATTCCTGTGCGGCAAAGAGGAAAACGAATATGTATGACATAATTATCATCGGCGCCGGCGTAACTGGCTGCGCTGTCGCCAGAGAACTGTCCAGATTCAACGCTAATATATGTGTTCTGGAAAAATGTGAAGACGTGTGTGAAGGAACTTCGAAAGCGAATTCCGCGATCATGCATGCCGGTTTTGACGCGCCGGAAGGATCTCTGATGGCGAAGATGAACGTCCGCGGCAATGAAATGATGGATCAGCTGGCGGCTGATCTTGATATCCCGTTCAAGCGAAACGGTGCCATGGTCGTCTGTGTCCATAAGGAACTGCTTGGCGGACTGCAGGAACTGTACGACCGCGGTATTGCCAACGGCGTCGAAGGACTGAAGATCCTGAGCAGGGAAGAAGCCCTGGCTATGGAGCCGAATCTTTCCGATCAGGTGGAAGGGGCTTTATACGCGCCGACAAGCGGTATCGTCTGCCCGTTCATACTCAATATCGCAATGGCTGAAAACGCCTTCGAAAACGGCGTGGAATTCCGTTTCAATACACATGTCGAAGATATCCGCAGCGATGCGGAAGGCATCTGGCATCTGCGCACCAACAACGGTGAATACAAAGCGAGATACGTCGTCAACGCCGCCGGCGTCTATGCCGATGTCATTCACAATTTGGTCAGTGAAAACAAGATCAAGATCACACCGCGGCGCGGCGATTACTGTCTGCTGGACAAAGAAGCCGGAAATCATGTTTCCCATACGATTTTCCCGCAGCCGACCAAACTCGGTAAAGGCGTCCTTGTCACACCGACCGTGCACGGCAATCTGATCGTCGGACCGACCGCTATCGACATCGAAAACAGGGAAGGTGTCAATACGACTGCCGCCGGTATCGACGCACTGATCAGCAAAGCATCGGAGAACGTCAAAAACCTCCCGATGCGAAAAGTGATCACCAGCTTCGCCGGCCTGCGTGCCCACGAAACCCATCACGAGTTTATTATCGAAGAAGTCGCTGACGCGCCGCATTTCATTGACTGCGCCGGCATTGAATCCCCGGGACTGACTTCCTGTCCGGCCATCGGTGAAATGGTCCGTGACATGCTGAAGGAAAAGATGTCCCTGACGGAAAAGGAACACTGGATCGCCAAGCGCAAAGGCATCCTCAATCCGCAGGAATTGAGTCTTGAAGAAAGAAATGAACTGATCCGGAAAGAACCGGCATACGGCAATATTATCTGCCGCTGTGAATCGATTTCCGAAGGCGAGATCATTGACGCGATCCGCCGGCCGCTCGGAGCCCGCAGTCTGGACGGTGTCAAGCGCCGCACCAGAGCTGGCATGGGCAGATGCCAGAGCGGTTTCTGCGCGCCGCGTGTGATGGAGATCCTGCACCGTGAACTTGGTCTTCCGTATGAAGAAGTCACCAAGAGCGGCGGTCGCAGCAACATTGTCCTTGAAAGAACCAAAGGTTCAAACGGAGGCAACAAATGATTTCATATGATGTAGTGATCATCGGCGGCGGTCCGGCCGGACTGGCTGCTGCTGTTTCCGCCAGAAAAGCGGGTGTTGAAAAGATCCTGATCCTGGAGCGCGACCACGAACTGGGAGGCATCCTGAATCAGTGCATTCATAACGGTTTCGGTCTGCATACGTTCAAGGAAGAACTGACAGGACCGGAATATGCCAACCGCTTTATTGAACAGGTCCTCGCGGAAAAGATCGAATACCGGCTGAACACGATGGTCATGGATATTTCCGCCAGCCGCGTCGTGACGGCGATGAGCCGGGAAGACGGCATGTATCAGATTCAAGCCGGTGCCGTGATCCTTGCCATGGGATGCCGGGAACGTCCGCGCGGAGCCCTGAACATCCCCGGTTACCGTCCGGCCGGTATCTTCTCGGCCGGTACAGCCCAGCGGCTGGTCAACATCGAAGGCTATATGCCGGGTCGTGAAGTTGTCATTCTCGGATCCGGAGATATCGGCCTGATCATGGCCAGACGCATGACGCTGGAAGGTGCGAAGGTAAAGGTTGTCGCCGAGCTGATGCCGTATTCCGGCGGCCTGAAGAGAAATATCGTTCAGTGTCTGGACGACTTCGGCATTCCGCTGAAGCTTTCCCATACTGTCGTCGATATCGAAGGCAAGGAACATGTCACGGCGGTGACGATCGCCCAGGTGAATTCTTCCGGCAAACCCATACCGGGCACGGAAGAACGGTATACCTGCGATACGCTGCTGCTGTCCTGCGGCCTGATTCCGGAAAACGAACTGTCCCTCAAGGCCGGCGTCAGTATGAACCGGATCACCAACGGTCCGCTGGTCAACGAAAGTCTGGAAACCAGCATTCCGGGTATCTTCGCCTGCGGCAATGTTCTGCACGTGCATGATCTTGTCGACTATGTTTCCGAAGAAGCGACCAAAGCCGGCGCCAACGCGGCGAAATTTGTTCTGGAGGGTGAAAAAAGATCCGATCCGGAGGACATCATCCAGATCAGAGCGGTGGATGGAGCCCGTTATACGGTTCCTTCAACGATCGATCCCGACCGCATGGACGATCTGCTGACGGTGCGTTTCCGCGTCGCCAATGTGTTTAAGAACAGTTTCGTCAGTGTATATCTGAATGACGAACGTATCATGCATATGCGCAAGCGGATCATGTCACCGGGTGAAATGGAACAGGTCATTCTTCAGAAGAAGAAACTTCAGGAAAAGGAAGACCTGAAGACCATAACGATCAGAATCGAGGCAGAGTAACATGGAAAAAAGAGAATTAACATGCATCGGCTGTCCGATGGGCTGCCAGATCACGGTTGAACTGGAAGGAACTGAAATTCTTTCCGTTACCGGCAATACCTGTGCGATTGGTGACAGATATGCCCGCAATGAAGTCATCCATCCGGAGAGAACCGTCACATCCACGGTCGTTGTGGAAGGCGGCGAAAAACCGCGTGTTTCCGTCAAGACGTCCGGAAATATCCCGAAGGACAAGATCTTCGCCTGCATGAAAGAAATTGATGAAGTGCGCGTCAAAGCTCCTGTCCGGATCGGCGACGTGATCATTGCCGATGTCCTCGGCACCGGTGTCAATGTTGTCGCGACCAAGAACGTTGACTGAAAAACTGTATATAAAAAGCGGATCTGCCTTGTCTGGCAGGTCCGTGTTTTTCTGTCTGTTCCGCAAAGAAAACGATCCGCGGAAAGTATCATTCGCCGGATTCGTTCCGTATCTGATCGTGAATGAGTTCATTCGCATAGCTCTGAAACGCCCGGCAGAAAGCCGGATGGGTATATACGAAAGTGAAATCGGGACGCAGGTAATGGGTGATGCAGACGGATCTGTCGGACAGCATGATTTTTAAATTGCTGAAAGGAGCTTTCCGCAGCGGGACAAAAGAGAAGCCGGGAAATTCACGCGTCAGTTTCCAGATATTCTCCATGTGCATTTCATATTGAGTGGGTGTGTAGAAATGGGGACGGACAGCGGGCAGGGGATCAATGCCGACTTTGCCGTTTCGGATATCTTCCGGATCCGCGAGAGCGATGTATTCTGTCGCCGTTCCCTGCTGCATCAGATGCAGAAAGCGGTCGTGCCGTTTCTGCCATACGTCCATCAGCGCATCGTCATTCATCTGCCGGGCAAGTTCTTCCGGCATAGTCGCTATGGAAAGGGTATTCTGAATCACGGATACTTCGTTGACATCCGCCAGCACGTTCACCGGATCAGTGCTGAGCAGAGGCTTTGCATGATCAAGCAGGCTGATAAACTCACGATGGCATAATTCAATGGCGAGAGGATCACTCAGGTAATGATAGAATTCACCGCTCGGCGAGCCGCTGATATGCATTCCTTCAACACAGGCCAGACCAGGAGCCAGCAGCAGGGTATGAGAAAAACGTTCATTACGGTGCCGATGGCAGTACCAGGAATCCACGGCGCCGGCCAGGTAGAGGGGGAACCATACAGAGAACGTTGATTTCATCTCTTCCGGATCACGTTCCAGACTGTGAAGAGCGCATATTCTGGTTCCGTTGGCGGTGATCTGTCTGATCAGGGTATATGAATTGTTCAGAAACTGTCGGTCTTCAAGCAGCGAGCCATAATCTTCGTCGTTAAACAGCAGGATTTCTTTGACTTTCCTTGTAGCGGCACATTGCAGAAAACGAATGATCGCATCCTTGAGACCTTCCTTGCCGTAGTATAACGTCTGTGTTTCATCTTTGTTTTCCTGCAGGTCGGATGGCTGTACGGACGGAACGTATGCGTATGAATCTTTCGCCGAAAGGGCATCGAATATGGACAGAATTTCGCGGGCGCTGTTAAGATCATGTTCACGGAAGGAATTATCACTGAACAGCCATTTGAAAAAAGCGGCTTCATCAGGTGTGTCACCGTCATACTGCATGACAGTGGAAAGGCGTTCAAGACGACCGGCTTTCTGCAGCAGATCATATAATGCCTGGCTGAGCTGTGCGGAGGTATCCGTATCCGCTTTTGGTATACGGCTGCCGCTGCGGTAACGGCTGATCAGGGAAGGATCGACATGAATGATCTGACTCAGACGGATATTGGAAATGCCGGCCATTGTCATCAGGGAATCCAGACGGTCACGGAATGAATTTGTTCCGGCAATTGCTTTTGATGTCCGGGTGTTTCTGGCTTCGGTCTGAGCATTGATCTCTTCTTCAAACAGCCAGAGGCGAAGCAGTTCCGTCTGCTGTTCAGCAGAAGACTGCACAGAACCGCCGATCAGTTTCATCAGGACATCGGTCTGGTTTTCTTCCCGGCAGTAAAGACAGATTCCTTCCGCCAGTTTCATGGCCGTCGCACCAAAAGGGCGCAGCATTCTTTCACCGCTGCGCAGACGGCTGATGAAGGTTCTGTCAAAACCGCCGGCGCGGGCAACTGCCGCATTTGAAGCGCCGATCGTTTTAAGTGCCAGTGAGAGTCTTTCAGACAGCATAAACAGTATTTCTTTCTTCTTCTGTCTGTATTCTATCAAAGATATACGGATTCGTGACAAAAAGCGTGACTGTTTAGTGTCAGTGACATTTTAGTGTCACGCTGATAATTTCCGTTAATTTCGTATATGATATTCGTGCAGATTAAAATTGGCTCCGTTATCTTTCCAAGTTCGGGTTATTTCCGTATCATGAAAGCAGGGAGGATTTGTATATGAGCAAACAGTGTCCGGCATGCGGGAATGTACTTCCCGATGATGCAATATTCTGTGATCAATGCGGGAATAAGCTTCCCGTCGTTCCGGAAAATAAATCTGCCGCTGAGGAGGAACCTCTTTACTGCCGTTTCTGCGGCACGAAGTTCTCAGCCGATGCGAAATTCTGTCTGAAGTGCGGCGCACCCCGACTGAGACCTGATGAAGAGATCGAACCGCTGGTCATTGACGTACCGGAAGGAACGACTGTTGTCAGTATCAGTGATGCTCCGCCGTCAGATATCTGCATGTTCTGCGGTGCCGTCATGGATGAGGATCAGAGCTTCTGTCCCGTCTGCGGCGCGCCTCGTCTCAAACCGGGTGAATCAGTTGAAGAACTGGTTCTGGACGTGCCGGAAGGTACGGAAGTCATCATCGGTGATGCCGTGCCGAAAAATGATTAAAACAGGCTGCCATCCTGTTTTTAAGTGAAAAGGAAGAGTTTCTTTTCGGAAACTCTTCTTTTCATTTTTCAGGCGGACTTCCTATTGGTCTGATATGCGTTAGAATATTGTCAGAAGGAAAGAGTATATGATCAAATTTGACAGTCGTGACACCAAGCCTAAAATCGGTTATCTCGCCATCGTTGCCGGCGTATATCTTCTGATCGTTATTTTGATGCTGATGCATGAGCCGCTGATGATGGTGCCGTTTCAAATCGTCACGGTCATTTTCCTTTCCATTGTGATCGGTGGTCTTCTGCATGCCTTCATCGAACAGCTGAAATACAATCCGTATTCGTATAATTCGATTTACTATATATCTTTTTCTCTGCTCATATTCTCTGTGCTTGTCGTGGAACTGTTCCTGATTTTTGATCCTGGTTTTTCCAGCATGAGCGATCGGGATATGATCCTGACCATGCTGGATGTCATGCACAACTCCGCTCATCTGTTTATGATTCTGTCCGCGCCGTTTATCTTTGTGTTCTCCACCGGACTGTGTATTTCGAACATTTCGCTGATCCGTCATGAAGGACGAAGGCTGGTCAATCTGCTCGGCATCATTCTTTCGCTTCTGATGATCGGCGGGGAAATCTATATCCTCTCTGACAGTTACTATGTCTCGGGCTCACACTTTCAAGTCATGATGCATGATGTCATCAACACATCTTTTGCCGCACTGTATCTCTATTACGAATGTATGGTGATCGGTACGATCATTGTCGATCTGATCGTGATACGGCACAAACCGGACTATGACAAGGATTTCATCATCATCCTCGGCTGCGGACTGATGGACGACGGCAATGTGACACCGCTGCTGAAAGGCAGGGTGGACAGAGCACTGCAGTTCGCGAAGGAACAGTATGAAGCGACCGGCAAAGAAGTCACGTTTATCGCTTCCGGCGGTCAGGGTCCGGACGAAGTCAATTCGGAAGCACTGGCCATGAAACGATATATGCTGGAACAGGGTATTCCCGAAGAAAGAATCCTGATGGAAGACAAATCCACCGATACGGCGGAGAATATGAAGTACTCCAAGGAGATCATCGACAGAATTGATCCGCACGGCAAAGTGATCTACTGCACGACGAATTATCATATCTTCCGCAGCGGTCTGAAAGCCCGTCAGGTGAAAATGCGGGCGACCGGTATCGGGGCGAGAACGAAGTGGTATTTCTGGCCGAACGCGACAGTCAGAGAGTTTGTCGGCATTCTGACTGACCATCGGCTGAAGCAGGCTTTGATCATCGGCGGCATGCTTGCTTACTATGTCGGATACACGCTTCTTTACTATAATCTGATGTGAAAAACCAGGTCCTTTCCGGTTTTCGGAGAGGGCCTGTTACATTGACAATCCGGCCGCATTATGTGAAAATATTTTCATTATAGGACAGGAGAGTGATAGGCCCTTATGGACGAAGGCGGCAGTCGAATATACTGGATATTTATCGTTGCGCTGTTGATATTGCTGGCATTGTTTTTTGCCATGACGGAGACTGCGTTTGCTTCCGTTTCCCGCAACCGTATGAAGACAATGGCGGAAAAGGGGGACGGCCGGGCGAAGAAAGGTCTGCACGTTCTTGACCATTTCGATACAGCGATCACGACGATTCTGATCTGCACCAATATCGTTCATATTGCGGCAGCTTCTGTAGTAACAGTGAATGTCACACGGATCTGGGGAATCTCAGCCGTTACCATATCTACGATCATTACCACGCTGGCAGTTTTTTTCTTTGGTGAAATGCTGCCGAAAAGCATTGCTCGCAAATACTGCGACAGCATCTCATTGAGTACTGCCGCCATTTTGTCGTTTCTGATGACACTGCTCAGGCCGATATCTTTGCTGCTGAGTGCCATCGGCAATGCCGCCGCGAAGCTGACCAAGGGTGATCCGGATGTCTCGGTGACCGAAGATGAGCTTTATGACATCATCGAAGACATGACAGAGGAAGGAACACTGGATGAAGAACAGGGTGATCTGATCTCCAGCGCCCTGCAGTTTCAGGATGTCATTGTCGGCAGTATTCTGACCAGCCGTGTCGACATGGTTGCCATTGATGTCAATACGCCGCAAAGCGAGATCCTCGACATTATCCGCCGGGAAAACCACAGCCGTCTGCCGGTCTATGAAGGAACCATCGATCATATCATCGGTATTCTGCAGATCCGCAAGTATATCAAGGAATATCTGAAGAAGGATGTCATCGAAGATATACGGCCGCTGCTTGACAGACCTTACTTTGTCTATCAGACAACCAAGATCGACGATCTGCTCAGTTCCATGTCTTCTGAGAAAATGAATGTCGCCATCGTCCTGGATGAATACGGCGGCACCCTCGGTATCATCACCGTTGAAGACATTCTTGAAGAACTGGTCGGTGAGATCTGGGATGAAGATGACGATGCTCAGGAAAACGTCATTGAACTGCCGGACGGCACATACAGCATCAAGGCTGATGAACTGGTCAGCGACGTGCTGGATGAAATGCATGTCGATTACACTGAAGAAGAGGAAGAGGAGTTCGCCAACAAGATCATGAGCGAGCTTGCCTTTGAAGCGTTCTCAAGCATACCGAAGGAAGGTGACAGTTTCACCTTCATGAATCTGCAGATTACAGTTCAGATCATGCAGCAGAACCGTATTATCCGTCTGAAGGTCAGGATCCTCCCGGAGGATGAGGAAGAAGGAGGTGAGGCAGCATGAGTCTTCTGCATATCTGCATCATCGCCATCGCTGTCTGCGTTCTCTGTTCGGCATTCTTCTCGGCCGCGGAAATGGCGTTCTCTTCGGCCAATAAGATTCGTCTGGAAAATGCGGCTGAAGAAGGTGACGAAGCAGCTGCAAGAGCGATGCATATCACTGAGCATTATGATGACGCGCTCTCGACGATCCTTGTCGGCAACAACCTGGTCAATATTGCCGCATCCTCACTCGGCTCCATTGCTGTGATTACCGCTCTTGGTGAAGATTATGCCTGGCTTTCCACACTGCTGGTGACCATCGCGGTCATTATCTTCGGTGAGACGATTCCGAAGATCAGCGCCAAGAAAAACGCGACCCGCTTCGCCATCCGCTTTGCCGGCATATTGCGCTTCCTCATGTATCTGTTCAGACCGGTGACCTGGATCGTTGTGAAACTGGTCAACCTGATCACCTTCGGCATGAAGTCTGAAGAGGAAACCGATGAAGACGCGGCTGTCGATGAACTGCATTCGATCATCGAGACAGCTGAAAATGAAGATGTCATTGACGAGGATTCCTCGGAACTCGTATCCAAGGCAATTGACTTCGCGGATATATCCGTTTCCGAAGTCATGACAGCGAGAGTTGATATTACCGCGATTGATATCGACGATGACTGGGACGAGATCATGGAAACTGTCACGTCATCACCATACTCACGTATTCCAGTCTATGAAGACAGTATCGACAATATTATCGGCATTCTGTCCCTGAACCATTTCCTGAAACGGTGCATTGACAAGGAACCGTTTGATATCAGTGAGATCCTGATGCAGTCGCTGTTTGTCTACAAGACGATGAAGCTGCCGGCTGTCCTTTCGACACTGCGTGATTCCCAGCAGCATCTGGCTATCGTTTCCGATGAATACGGCGGCACGCTGGGTGTCGTCACGCTGGAAGATGTGCTCGAAGAACTGGTAGGTGAGATCTGGGATGAGACTGATGTCGTTGAAGACGAAGTGAAGGAAGTCGACGAAAACACATATGAACTGGACGGCGACACACCGGTCAGCTCAATGCTGGAACTGCTGGAATGGGATGAAGACAGCTTTGACTATGAAAGTGAAACCGTCGGCGGCTGGTGCATTGAAATGCTCGACGAATTCCCGGAACCGGGCAGCGCGTTCAACTTCCGTTCGCATGAATTCCGGATCATTGACACGGATGAAAGAAGAGTCACACGGATCCGCATCACCCGGCTTCCGGAAACTGAAGAAGAATAAAAAATGATCTCCGTGAATGCGGAGGTCTTTTCAAAACCGCTTCTGAATCATACTCTTATGTTGAGGTACATTGATGAGAAATACTCTGAAGACAAACATCCTGACTGTTCTTGCCCTGAGCATGTTGACAGCCGCCGGCTGCACCGCCAGGGATATCACACCGGCTGAAGAGCCGGAAGTGATCCTCAGCAGGGAAGAAGAGATCCTGGAAGGAATGAGTCTGACAGAAAAAATAGAACAGATGATGGTCATCAGCCTGCGTTACAGTGGTTACGATGACGAAAGCTATACGCCGCTGACGGAACTGAACGGCGTGGCAATCGAGCATCTCAAGACGCATCACTACGGCGGTGTCATTCTGTTCGGCGGCAATATCCAATCATGTGATCAGACCATACGGCTGATCGATGAAATAAAGACAGCCCACCGGGAAGGATCGTCCATACCATTGCTGATCGCCGCCGATCAGGAAGGGGGAGACGTCCGCCGTCTGACATACGGTGTGTATCACTGCGGCAACATGGCGCTTGCGGCTTCCGGCAGTCCTGAGACTGTCAGGGAGTCAGCGGCCGTGATTGCTGAAGAACTGAAAGCTGTCGGTATCAACACAAACTTCGCGCCGGTTGTTGACGTCAACAGCAATCCCCGCAATCCCATCATCGGTGTCAGATCCTTCAGTGATGATCCCGGAACGGTCAGCACCATGGCGGATGCCTATATCAAAGGCATGCAGGATGAGAATATCATTTCCTGCATCAAGCATTTCCCCGGCCACGGTGACACGGATATCGACAGTCATACCGGACTGCCGCGGGTCGATGCTTCCTATGACGAACTGAAAACGACTCATCTTCTGCCGTTTGCGGAACTGAGCGGGGATGCGGATATGATCATGAGTGCTCATATCGAGTTCCCGATGATCGATGATACGGAATATACGGCTCCCGACGGCAGCACGGTATATCTGCCTGCCACATTGTCTGAAAAGATCATTACTGGCATACTGCGGAATGATCTTGGCTATGACGGTGTCGTCTGCACCGATGCCATGGGAATGGATGCGATCCAGGAATACTACGACCATGATGAAGCGCTTGTCATGGCCATCAATGCCGGCGTGGATATTCTGCTGATACCCGTCTATGAAGACAAGGCGCAGAGTGAATACCTGAATGACCTGGATCACGCTGTGAATATGCTGGTGACAAAAGCGGAAGACGGCACGATACCGATGGAAAGAATCGACGAATCGGTTCTGCGCATTCTGAAACTGAAAAACAGGCACGGCATTCTCGATGAGAAACCGGCTGAAGATATTGACGCATGGATCGCATCCGCCCGGCAGACGGTTGGTTCCCGGGAACATCATGAACAGGAAATCCGGGTCAGCGAACAGGCAGTGACATTGCTGAAGAATGACAATAATGTACTGCCGCTTGGCGCTGATCAGACTGCTCTTGTATTCGTGCCGTATGAATCAATGATCAATTCCGTGCTGTATACTGCTTCATATCTTGAGGAAGAAGGATTGATCGGCAGTGCCGATCAGATCAATGTCGTCTGCTACAGTTATCTGAGCGATTACGATATCATGTTTGCCATCGACGAATTTGAACCGGATGCCGTGATCTATATCACATCTGTCTACAGTATCTATGATCTGTATGATTCGGAAATCATCCGGCAGGGCATTTCCCATGGTCATGAATACGGTATCCCGCAGATCGTGCTCAGTGCCAATCTGCCATATGATCTGAGTCTCTATGATGAAGCGGACGCGCATCTGGCATGTTATCTTGGCAGCGGCATGGTGGAGATACCCGTGTTCGACGGGCGGGAGAACATCGGCTATGGTCCGAATGTGATCGCGGCGCTTTCCGTGATGTATAATGACGCCGCTCCGCGGGGCCGTCTGCCCGTACAGGTTCCTCTTGTCGAAGCGAAAGAAGACGGATATGATTATGCAGATGAGATTTATTATCACCGGAATGAAGGTTCCGGTTACTGAAAGGAGGGATGACAATGGCGAATTGTCTTGATTACCTTGAATGGCGCGGTGATCTGCCGTTTGCCAGAGACCCGATCAACGAAGTTGACCTTTTGATATTTTCTGTGCTTGCCTATACGGCCATGGATACTCTGTTCGGTAAGGACCGACAGCTGACAATACCGGAACTGACCCAGCGTTATGTGGATGCCGGTATTGATCAGTCCAGTCTGCCGTATAATCCAAAACCGCTGCTGCTGCGGGCGGCGGAATGTCCGCGTTATGCCAACGTGCTTGTTTCCCGCTATGTCAACCGGGTTGACGAGACGACGCATCTGCAGTTTTCGGCGTGCACGTTCCAGACCGGCAGTAAGGCTTCGGTCATCGCTTTCCGGGGTACCGACAACACTGTCGTCGGCTGGCACGAGGATTTCAATTTCTCGATCAACCAGGAAACACCGGCCCAGCGGATGGCTGTTCTGTATCTGAATCAGAGCATCGCGGAAGAGATCTATGTCTGCGGTCATTCCAAAGGCGGCAACCTGGCCATGTATGCTTCAAGCTTCGTGCATGATTACGTCCAGAGAAGGATCGTCAGGGTAACTTCCTTTGACGGTCCGGGTTTCCAGCCGGAAATCATGAAGGAAGAGGGATATCAGAAGATACTCGACAGAGCATTCCTGATTCTGCCCGAATCCTCTGTTTTCGGTCTTCTGATGAACCAGATGGCGGCCCGTACGATTATCCGCAGCACGGATATCGGTATCAGCCAGCATAATCCGTATACATGGAAACTGAAGGGGAACCATTTTGAAAAGACCAACCGGCTTTCCGCCTTTTCCAACTACATCGACGAAGTTGTCGATAAGTGGCTGGAATCGGTATCGATTGAAGAACGTAAGAAGTTCATCGACACGGTTTTCACAGCCATCGAATCAACCGGTGTATCTACTTTCCAGGAGATGAAGAAAAAGAAACTGGAGACGGCCAATGCGATCTTCAAAGCCCTGCAAAAGACAGATTCCGAGGAAGTCAGAATGATGGCTGACACATTGGTGAAACTGGCCAGTACCGGCGGCAATGTCATTATCAGTGACGTGATGAATTTCTTCGGTATCAATCGTGACAAAGACGAAAAGAAAGAAGATAACAAACAGCCATCAGAGGCGGAAACTGCTTCTGAATCCAACTGAATAGCATAAGGGGATAAGTATTATGCCTGAAGAAAAAGAAAGCATTCTGCAGCGCATCCACCGCCAGCCGTTCCACTGGTACAATATCTTTGTTTTTCCAATCATCACCGCGGTACTGCTGACCATCTTTGTCAGCGGTATCCTTCAGCTGATGCTGATTGCACTGTTCAATCCGCTGATCAATGGTACTGACGGACAGTTCTGGAACATTTTCACACAGTATTTCGCGTTTATCTGCATATGGGCTGTCTACCTTCTTCACTGTTTTATCTTTAAGAAGAACCGGCCGGTAATAAAGGTATTGACACCTTTCTGCAAAGGCAACAATCTGAAAATGTTCGGACTGGGTCTGCTGATCGGCGGCGGTATGAATCTGTTCTGCGGCCTGGTCGCATGGCTGCACGGTGACATTCATCTTGCGTTTGATTCCTTTCCAATCGTCAAGCTGCTGATGCTGTTTGTCGCGGTACTGATCCAGTCGGGCGGCGAAGAACTCGTCTGCCGCGGCTATTTATATCAGAAGCTGCGCCGTGGCTACCGGAATCCGCTGGTTGCCTTTCTGCTGAATGCCTCGTTTTTCATGGCGCTTCATATGAGTAACAGCGGCGTCAATATTTTCGGTCTGCTGAGTATCTTCGCTTCAGCCATGCTCTTTACTGAGATGGTGTATTATTTTGACAGTTTCTGGTGTGCTTCCGCTGCTCATATGGCCTGGAACTACATGCAGAATATCGTGCTTGGCCTGCCGAACAGCGGTGTTGTTTCGGTTGTTTCCATTTTCAAACTGACAGCCGGCAACGGCCGCAGCAGTTTTGCCTACGATCCGAATTTCGGCATCGAAGGCACCATTCTTTCCGTGATTGTCCAGATTCTTGTCTGCATCGGTATATATTACTGGGGCAGCAGAAACAACAAAAAGCCGACTGATGTGTGGGAAGAACAGATCAAGGAAGAACTGTCCGCAGCAGAATAGAACAGACAGGACGCTTCGCAGGATGCGTCTTTTCTTTATGCGCACCATGTAATTCAGATGCTGAAAATTGTATAATTCTGGTATGGATCTGAAAGAAAAAAGACTGAAACTGACAGCGCGCCGGATCGAAGCTTTAAACAGCCTCGGCATTTACGATACCGACGCATTGTTTTCATATTATCCGTACCGTTATGAAATCATGGAGGAAAAGCCGTTTGATACATGGCAGATCAAGGATAAGGTCACCTTTGAAGCGGAGGTCGTTTCGACTGTGAAGACATGGCGGCATGGACGTCTGACGACCAGCAGCTTTGACGTCATGGCACAGGACAGAGTCCTGAAGGTCACCATTTTCAATCGGCCCTGGGCCAAGTCACTCGCTTTGAATCAGATCATTACCGTGCAGGGTGTCTATCAGGGCAAAAACAAGGTCACAGCCATGACCTATGACAATAAGAAACTCAGTGAACATGATGCGATCACACCGGTATACAGCACAAAGGAAGGCATTCAGCAGAGAACCATCCGTGACAGCATACGACGGGTATTTGAAGAACTGCAGAACGAGATCATGGACATCATTCCGGAAAACCTGCATGTCAGATACCGGCTGCTGCGCAAAGCAGATGCCATCCGCCGCATTCACTTTCCGCAGGATACGCGTGATATCAGGCTGGCTGCCAGGACATTGAAATATGAAGAATTCCTTGTTTTCTTCACGTCCATTGCCCTGATGAAAAATGAAGAGGGCAAGGGTGTCTATAAGCAGCCGCGGGCGATCGACATGGGGAAAGTAAAGATAGTCATTGCCGGGATGCCTTATGAACTGACAAAAGACCAGAAGACCTCTCTGCAGGAGATCTTCAACGATATGCGGGATACGAAGGTCATGTACCGTCTGGTCCAGGGCGACGTCGGCTGCGGCAAGACAGCTGTTGCTGTTCTGGCCATGTATGCCTGTGTCACAGCCGGCTTTCAGGCGGCTCTGCTGGCTCCGACCGAGATCCTCGTCCGCCAGCATGTCGCATCCCTGCAGAGCATTCTGAAAGACACCGACTGCCGGATCGCAGTTCTCTATGCCGGTATGAGCAATGCTGAAAAAAGAGAAGTGCTGGACGGACTGGCGGATGGAACGATCGACATCATTGCCGGCACCCATTCCCTGATCCAGGATACTGTATCGTTCCATCATCTCGGACTTGTCGTGGCTGACGAACAGCAGCGCTTCGGTGTCGAACAGCGTAAAAAACTGAAAGAGAAGGGTGACCGTGTGGACTTCCTGCTGATGTCCGCCACGCCGATCCCCCGTACCCTGGCTTCAGCATTCTACGGTGACATGGATATCTCGACGATAGAAACCATGCCGCCGGGCCGTCAGGCACCGATTACCCAGTACATTCAGGAGAACAGCTTCCGCAGCGTGCTCAAGGATGTCAGCGGTCTGCTTGAGGCCGGCCGGCAGTTATATGTCATTTGCGCGGCAGTCGATGAGAATGAAGACTATGGTGCGCGGAATGTGCACCAGATGTGCATCAGTCTGCAGAAACTGTATCCCCAGTACCGGGTCGCTTTCCTGCACGGCCGCATGAGCAGTGAAGAGAAACAGAATGTCATGAACCGTTTCGCGGCCAATGAGATACAGATTCTCGTATCAACAACAGTCGTTGAAGTCGGCATGAATGTCGTCAACGCGACCGGCATGATCATATACGATGCCGACCGCTTCGGACTCTCTCAGCTGCACCAGCTGCGGGGCCGCATTCAGCGCGGCAGCGAACAGGGCAGATGCTGGCTGCTGAGTGATTCACGGGAAGAGAAAACAATGCAGAGACTGCAGGTTCTCGTACAGACCAATAACGGCTTTGAAATTGCTTATGAAGATTTACGACTCCGCGGTCCGGGTGATATACTTGGAACAAGACAGAGCGGTATTCCGGACTTTATTCTCGGCAATCTCATTGAAGATACTGACATCATCGCGCAGGCCCGTAAAGACGCGGAATTCATTGCCGCAAACCAGCAGGATGACGACTGCTGGATGCTGCTGGATCATATTCGCATGCGCAATCAGCGCAATGCCGTTTACGCAGATTAGGAGGGGTTAAATTGGATATCATTGAATGGCTTGATCACAGAGGAATCGCAGTTTCGAACCCTGATCTGATTCGGGAAGCCTTTATGCATTCCTCCTATGCCAACGAGCATCATGGCAAGCATGACAACGAGCGGCTGGAATTCATGGGTGACGCGGTATTGCAGCTGTGGAGCTCCAACGCGATTTTTCCGCTGAATCTTTCGGAAGGAAAAATGACGCGTCTGCGCGCTCAGCTTGTCTGCGAACATGCCCTGGCGGTTTATGGCCGCGAGCTGCATCTGAATGACTTTCTGCTGCTTGGCACCGGTGAGGAAAAGACCGGCGGCCGGGAAAAGGAAGCCATTATCGCCGACATGTTTGAAGCCTTCCTCGGCGCCCTGTATCTGGATGCCGGGATGAGCGCTGTTGATAATATTCTCGACGAAGTGCTGCGGCCCCGCATCACACATCCGGAAGATATCGCGGAAATCGATTACAAGACAAAACTGCAGGAATACGTGCAGGCTGACAGCCGCCGGACAGTTCATTACGAACTGATTTCGGAAATCGGTCCCAGCAATGCCCCGGAATTCACCATGAGCGCCGTCGTTGACGGACTGATCATGGGAACCGGCCGCGGTTCCAGCAAGAAACAGGCGGAACAGAATGCCGCCAAAAACGCATTTGAGAAAATGGCGAGGTGAAAAAGATCATGAAAAACACAGAATTGAAACAATGGATCCTGGACGGAAAACTTGACGAGAAACTGGTTTTCCTCTACGGCAGCGAGAATCTTGACGCCCAGAAAGAGCGTTATCTCTCCGTTCTGCAGAAGACACTTGAACTGTTCGGTGACAGTGAAACAAAGCTGTTCTCGGCACCGGGCCGCACAGAAGTTGGCGGCAACCATACCGACCATCAGCTTGGCCGCGTGCTTGCCGCAAGCATCAACCTGGATACGGTGGCGGCAGTCGTACCAAGCAGCGACAATGTCGTACGTCTGGCATCCCGCGGCTTTGAAATCAAGCCGGTCGATATCTCCGATACCGAGATCCATCTGGATGAAAAGAATACGACAGAATCGCTGATCCGCGGTGTGGCAGCCGGTCTGAAAGAACGCGGCTACAATGCCGGCGGTTTCATGGCCTATTCGGAAAGTGATGTCATTGCCGGCGGCGGCATGTCTTCTTCGGCAGCCTTTGAAGTGCTTCTCGGCACCATTCAGAGCTATCTGTACAATGAAGGCAAAGTATCACCGGAAGATATCGCCAAGATTGGTCAGTATGCCGAGAATGTCTATTTCATGAAAGCATCCGGTCTGATGGACCAGATGGCTTCTTCTGTCGGAAGCTTCGTCGCCATTGATTTCTACGATAAGGAATCACCGGTCGTCAGCAAGGTTCCATTCGATCCGGAAGAATACGGTATTGATCTGATCCTTACCGATATCCGGGCAGACCATGCGGATCTCTCGGACGAATACAGTGCCGTTCCGAATGAGATGAAGGGTGTCGCCCGCCGTCTTGGCCAGGAAGTCCTCAGCCGCTGCACGATCGAAGACCTTCTGAAGAACGTTGCCGAGATCAGGGAAAAGTGCGGTGACAGAGCATTCCTTCGCGCCTATCATTTTCTCAATGAAACAAAACGTGCTGAAGATGAGAAGAACGCGCTTCTGAACAAAGATATCGATACATTCCTGAAACTGGTCAGAGAGTCCGGTTATTCTTCCTGGATGTATCTGCAGAATATCTGTGTACCAGGCAGTAAGAGCGAACAGCCGGTTGCTCTGGGCCTTGCCTTAAGTGATGCCGTTCTTGGCAGCGAAGGTGCGTACCGTGTGCACGGCGGCGGTTTTGCCGGCACGATTCAGGCATTCGTTCCGAAAGCGAAGACAGAAGAGTATATCAGGACACTGGAAGCCGCATTCGGTGAAGGATGCTGCTATATCCTGAAGATCCGCGGTGTTGGCGGAACGGAAGTCATTTAATAAAGGAGTTCTCTTATGATCAAGGATGGCAAGATTTTACTTGGCAAGGCGCAGGATCAGGAAATCTTCATGATTCCCTCGCAGATGAACCGCCACGGCCTGATTGCCGGCGCTTCCGGCACCGGTAAGACGACGACACTGCGTGTCATCGCTGAAGGACTCAGTGATATCGGCGTGCCATGTTTTGTGGCGGATGTCAAAGGCGATCTCAGCGGTCTTATCAATCCGGGTGACATGGAGCGTATTCAGGGCCGTGTCGACAGCATGGGTCTGGAAGGTTTTACCGTGACCGGTTATCCGTGCCGTTTCTTCGACGTCTACCGCAAAAAAGGTCATCCGATCCGGGCCGTCATGCAGCAGGTGGATCCGGTTCTGCTTTCCCGTATTCTTGATCTGACAGACGCCCAGCAGGGTGTTCTGAACATCATCTTCAGAGTCGCGGAAGACATGGACCTCGATATCATCAACATGGAAGATCTCAAGGCCATGTGCGCCTATGTCGGTGATCATTCCAAAGAGTATACCGTCAAATACGGCAATGTCTCCAAACAGAGTATCGGAGGTATCCAGAGACGTCTGCTCGAGCTGGAAAATCAGCAGGGCAATCTGCTGTTCGGCATGCCGCAGCTGGATATCAATGATCTTCTGACCAGAACATATGACGGCAGGGGTATGATCTCGATGCTGGAATGTGATGAACTGTTCCATCATCCGATGACCTATTCGACTTTCCTGCTCTGGCTGCTTGACAGCATCTACCGGGAACTGCCGGAAGTCGGCGATCTTGATAAACCGAAGATGGTCTTCTTCTTTGACGAAGCGCATCTGCTGTTTGACAATACGTCCCGTCAGCTGATGGAAAAGATCGAACAGATCATCAAGCTGATCCGTTCCAAAGGCGTCGGTATCTTCTTCATCACCCAGTCACCGACTGATCTGCCCAACAGTGTACTGGCCCAGCTTTCCAACCGCATCCAGCACGCTCTGCGTGCCTATACGCCATCCGAGATCAAGAATGTGAAGCTGGCAGCCGATGCTTTCCGCGTAAATCCGGAACTGGATACGGCAACCGTCATCACGGAAATGAAGACCGGTTACGCACTGGTATCCGTCCTCGATGAAGACGGCGCGCCGACCATTGTCCAGCATACGAAGATCTGCCCGCCGCGCTCCAACATGGATATCGCAGCGGATGCCGACAGACAGAGGGCTATTGAAAATGACTCAGCCGGAGCCCGCTACGATCTTGAATACGATCCGGTCAGCGCCTTTGAATCCATGGATGAGATCTACGCTGCCGAAGAGGAAGAAAAAGCTCGTCTCGAAGAGGAAAAGAAACAGGCCAAACTGGAAGAACAGAGACTGAAACAGGAGGCCAGGGAACAGGCAAAACGGGAAAAAGAGGGTGACTGGCTCGATCAGTTATCCCGCAAAGCGAAACGGAAAGCCCAGAACGAACTGGTCAATGCCGGTATCCGCTCGGCCCGCAAGTTTCTCAAGGGACTCTTCAAATAATGGGTTACCAAATAATCTTGGGGAAAGTTCAAACTAATCCGGGATGAAATTTGGGGACAAAACCTGGGGACAAACAAAAAAACGTGCAGGCTTACAT
>CADBEA010000039.1 GCA_902793635.1 uncultured Erysipelotrichaceae bacterium
ATCACCAAAATTCCTTTGCCAATCAATTTATATACTGCATACGGGGAATATCATTACGGTGTTTTTTCCCTTATCAACTAAATCTTTAAAAAGAGCGATTTGGCAAAATAACATCTGACGGTTCCATCCGCAAATATGAATGGGGTACAATAATAGAAGATAAGAAATTCATTTTCAAACAGGAGACCAGTATGAAACTCAAGCACTATTTTGTATTGATCGCCATGTGCGGTCTGGCGGCGGCTTCCATCGGTGTAACTGTGAATACCGCCGGTGTTTTCTATACTCCGATTGCCGAAGATCTGGCTGTCGGCCGCGGCAGTATCGCGATGATGATCACGATTACTTCTCTGGTAGCGGCTGTGATAGCTATTTTCGTGCCAAAGATGCTGAAGGAATCCACGCTGAAGATCATTATCATAGCGGCGACAGCCTTGCTGGCGGGATCAACTTTCCTGATTTCCCGCTGCACATCGCTCTGGCAGATCTATATCATCAGTGTGTTCCGTGGTATCGGAGACGGTCTGATCAGTTTCGTGCTGATCACAATGATCATCAACTACTGGTTCTATGCCAACCGCGGCTTGTTTACCAGTCTGGTCATGGCTTTCAGCGGTGTGCCGGGTGTTCTGCTTTCACCGGTCTTCAGCGGTATTATCAATTCTTCCGGATGGCGGACCGGCTTTGTCTGGGTCGCAATTGCGACATTGATCTGCTGTGTGCCGGCCATTATCCTTCCATTTTCCATTCAGCCGGCTTCGGCAGGTCTGAAGCCATATGGCTATGATGCCTTTATGAAGGAAAGAGAAAGCGGCAGAACTGTTGTCATTGATGATCGGCCGAAACCGTTCAATTACTTCAATCCGAAGTTCATGCTCGCCATTGTTGTCGCGATCTGCACGAGTATCGTCGCGGCTGTTCCTTCGCATCTGCCCGGTTATGCCGTATCGATCGGCAAGGCGGCTTCTGTCGGTGCGATGATGCTGTCGGTGGCAATGGCATTCAATATTTTCTCCAAACTGGCTTTTGGTGTTCTGAATGACAGAATCGGCGCCTACAAATCCGTTCTGGTCATGTCAGCTGTGAATATGACAGGCTGCCTGCTTCTGCTGTTTGTTCCGCTGGATTTCGCATTGTATGTCGGCTCCGGCTTCTATGCGGTAACGTTTGCGATTTCAGCAGTCGGTGTCGCCATGATCTCCGGTTATCTCTTCGGTATGGAGTATTATGCGGCTGCCTATCCGGTGCTGAGCTTTGTCGGCGGCGCGGCCAACGCGGTCGGCGGTGCTCTGGTCGGTTCTCTGTATGATGCGACCGGTTCATATACCGTCAACTTCTGGATGGCTCTGGCCTGCCAGGTGATCCTGCTGCTGGCCTTGAGCGCGGCGGTTGCCATCCGTAAGAGAGAGCGTCATTCCGGTATTGAGGAAAACTGATACTGATGAAAAAAAGAAAGATAAAAAGCGTCACTGCTTCCGGTATTCTCGCGGCATCGGTTCTCGCTTCGGCGGCCGGCGGCTGCCGGCTGCTGCCGGGCCAACATGATTACGACCCCGAAAACAATATTATTGAAGCGGTCTACGGTCCGCCCGAGGACTTTGAAGAAGCGCCTGTGGATGTGCCGGAAACGCAGCAGGACGAAAGCGAATAAGACAGGAGGAAAGCCATGAAAAAGATGAATTGTAAAAGAGTCACCGCTTCCAGCATTCTGACAGCGGCTGTGGTATCTTCCGCGATTTTCCTGCCTGGCTGCAATCCCAGCGTATATGGACCGCCGCCGGATTTCGATCCGGAAAACAATGTCCAGGAAGACGTTTACGGACCGCCGCCGGTTTATGAACCGGAGGACAATGTTCTGGAGGATGTTTACGGACCGCCGGAAGACTTCGGCGAGCCGGCTGATCAGACGGAAGACGGAGAAGTGCCGCAGAATGAAAAAGATTAAAGAGCAACATCTGAACCAGCTGGCGGATTATACCGCCGGGCTTTATCAGCATCCGCGTCTTCGCCATCTCTTTCTCGAACTGACCCTGCAGTGCAATGAGCACTGCTTTCATTGCGGCAGCAGCTGCACAGCCGAAAAGGGTGAGGAACTGAGTCTGGAAGAATATCAGAGGATCCTGCGGGAAGTGAAGGAAGACTTTGATATTCGTCAGATCCAGCTGTGCATTACCGGCGGTGAACCGCTGCTGCGGCGGGATTTCTTTCAGATCATGTCCTATGCCCACGAACTGGGCTATCGCTGGGGTATGACCAGCAACGCGACACTGATCGATCCGGATGTCGCGCACCGGCTGGCTGAATGCGGCATGGGCACGGTATCCGTCTCAATCGATGGTCTGGAAGAAACGCATGACAGACTCCGGGGTATGAAAGGCGGCTATCGGCGAGCCATGCGGGGTATTCAGTGCCTGATCGATGAACAGGCTTTCCGGAATATCCAGGTCACGACCGTCATCAACCATCAGAATATCAATGAGCTGGATGCCCTGTTTGATATCATGGATCAGATCGATATTGATTCCTGGCGGGTAATCCATCTCGAGCCGATCGGCCGAGCCCTCGAGAGGCCTGAACTGATGTGCACGAAGGAAGACTATATCCGTCTCTTTGACTTCATCCGGGAAAAAAGAAAACAGGGGTATCCCCTGGAATTCGGCTGCACTCATTATCTCGGCCTCGATTATGAGGCGGAGGTCAGAGACTGGTACTGGCTGTGCAATGCCGGTGTCTATACCGCCAGTATTATGAGCAACGGTGATATCGGTGCCTGTCTGGATATTGAACGCCGGCCGGAAACGATCCAGGGCAACATCCGCAAAGACCGTTTCAGGGATGTCTGGGAAAACCGCTTTGAACTGTTCCGCCATGATCTCAGTGATCTGAATGCGGAATGCCGCAATTGCGCGCATCAGCGCTTCTGCCGCGGTGACGCCCATCACAGCTGGGATTACGACAATAACCGGCCGATGGTATGCATGAAGGGCATTCTGTTTCCTGAATCAGAAACATAAGCAGTCCTTGGACTGCTTTTTCTTATTCCACACCATCCAGTTCCGTATACAGCATGCCTTTTTCGGTGCGCTGTGAACGCATCAGGGAAATCCGTGCAGCCCTCATTTTCAGAGGCCATGGTTGTACGGGCGGCAGGGGTGCGTCGGCTTTGCGCACCAGTGTCACATGCGGGAAGAATGGTTTGGGATCATAGGGAATCTGATGGTCGGAAAGGGCATGCCGCAGTCTTCTTACATAGCTGTCCAGTTCCGCATTTTCCCTAATGCCGCACCAGTAGATCTTTTTAAAAGCGCCGATACCTTCCAGCGTGATCTCAAACGGGTCATAATCAACTGATTCCAGGATCTCCATCACTGTTTCCGTATCCGGATACTCACCGATATAGGCAAGGGTGATATGCAGGTTATAGGGTGCCGTATAAGTGCCGGCGACACCGTTCTTTTTCATTTCTTTCTGGATCCGCAGCAGTTCATCGCGGACTGCTTCATCCGGCAGAATGGCAATAAACAGACGCATGTACTTCCGTCCTTTCTGACGAAGAAATTATAACATTGAAATTATGGCTCTGAAATTGAGTAAGTTTTATCTAACAAAGTTAGGAATTTTGCCTTCCGCTGTGTTAGACTGAAACAGGACTGAAGGAAAAACAGATGAATCTGAAAGAACTGAAAATTGGTGAAAGTGCGGTAATTACTGAAGTGGGAGGCGAAGGCGCCCTCCGCCAGCACTTTCTGGATATGGGTGTGATACCCGGTGCGTACGTGACGGTTGTCAAACTGGCACCGCTCGGTGATCCTATGGAAATCAGGATCCATGGTTATGAACTGACCATGCGGCTTGCCGAAGCCGAACAGATCACCGTCGATCCGAACGGGAAAACCGCCGAGCCGGTATCGGCAGTGAAGGAAGTCGTTCATGCGAGCCATCCCGGTCTTGGTGAAGACGGAAAATATCACAACAAGAAAGAAGAACATCCTCTGCCGGAAGGAACAACGCTGACGTTTGCTCTGGTCGGCAACCAGAACTCCGGCAAGACGACATTGTTTAATCAGCTGACCGGTTCCAACCAGCATGTCGGCAATTTCCCGGGTGTGACTGTGGACCGCAAGGATGGTGTCATCAAAGGCCATCCGGACACGTTAGTCACTGACCTGCCGGGCATATACTCCATGTCGCCGTACAGTGCCGAGGAAATCGTATCCCGTAATTTTGTCATTGAAGAAAAACCAAAGACGATCATCAATATCGTCGATGCGACAAATATTGAACGCAATCTGTATCTGACGATGCAGCTGCTGGAAATGAATATTCCGATGGTTGTTGCCCTGAACATGATGGATGAAGTCACCGGCAACAAAGGGGCTGTCGATATCAACCTGATGGAAGAAATGCTCGGGGTTCCGGTCGTGCCGATCGCGGCTCTGCGCAACCAGGGTGTTGATGAACTGGTGGAACATGCCGTGCATATCGCCAGATATCAGGAAAAACCTCAGCAGCAGGATTTCTGCAGCAAGGAAGATATGGGCGGTGCTGTCCACCGTGCCATTCACGCTGTTCAGGCGATCATTGAAGACCATGCGGAAAGGGCAGGTCTGCCGCTGCGCTTCGCAGCCACCAAGATACTGGAGAACGATCCGCTTGTTCAGGACATGCTGAAACTGGATGACAATGAAAAGGAAATGATTGAACACATTGTGATCCAGATGGAAAAAGAAGGCGGCCTGGACCGGAATGCGGCGGTGGCTGCCATGCGTTTCCGTTTTATCGACAGTGTATGCCGTTCTGCCGTTCGCAAACCCGTCGAAAGCAGAGAACGTCTCCGTTCGGAAAAGATCGATGCCATCCTGACCGGTAAATGGACAGCTCTGCCATGTTTCATTCTCATCATGGGTCTGGTCTTCTGGCTGACTTTCAACGTAATCGGAGCGTTCCTGCAGGATCAGCTGGCGGCTGTCATCGGCAGTCTGGCGGATGTCTGCGATAGCTGGCTGATTTCAGCCGGTGTCAATGAGGCAGTCCATGATCTGGTGATCAAAGGTATATTTGAAGGCGTCGGCAGCGTATTGAGTTTCCTGCCGATCGTCGTGACACTCTTCTTCTTCCTGTCGATGCTGGAAGACAGCGGCTATCTGGCCAGGATCGCCTTTGTCATGGATAAACTGCTGCGGCGTATCGGTCTTTCCGGCCGCAGTATCGTGCCGATGCTGATAGGTTTCGGCTGTACCGTGCCGGCTGTCATGTCGACCCGGACACTGCCCAGTAAGCGAGACCGTATGATGACGATCCTGCTGACTCCGTTTATGAGCTGCACGGCGAAGCTGCCGATCTACGGCTTCTTTGCCAACAGTTTCTTCCCGCATCAGGCCGGCTGGATCATGATTGGTCTGTATGTGCTTGGCATTGTCACAGCTGTGCTCTGCGCATATCTGTTCAAGAATACATTGTTCAAGGGTGAAGCCGTTCCCTTTGTCATGGAACTGCCGAATTACCGGATGCCGGGTCTGAAGAATGTCATGCATCTTTTGTGGGAGAAGGCCAGTGACTTTTTGACCAGAGCGTTCAGCGTCATCTTCGTCGCGACGATCGTGGTCTGGTTCCTGCAGAGCTTCGACATGCATCTGAACTATGTGACGGATTCTTCACTGAGCATCATGTCATCGGCAGCCGGTGTTCTGGAAGGTCTGTTCCGGCCAATCGGTCTGGGTGACTGGCGGATCATCACGGCACTGATCAGCGGCTTTATGGCCAAGGAGAGCGTCGTTGCCACCCTGCAGGTTCTGCTTGGCAATAACATCACTTCGGTACTGACGCCGTTGAGCGCGGCCGCGGTGCTGATCTTCTCACTGCTCTATACACCATGTGTGGCAGCCGTTGCCTCGATTCGCCGTGAACTCGGCAGCCGTTGGGCAATCGGAACAGTGATCTGGCAATGTTCACTGGCCTGGGTGATTACCTTCCTGCTGCGTTTTGTGCTGATGGCTTTCGGGCTGTCCTGATAAAAATAAGAGAGCCTCTTCGGATTGATATGATCAATCAATGAAGAGACTCTTTTGTTTACAGCCATTTTTTCTTTCGGAAATAAATAAGTGAGAAGATCACGATCAGTATACTGACGACAATGACAGCCGGATAGCCATAACGCCAGCGGAGTTCCGGCATATCGACAAAGTTCATACCGTACCAGCCGGCAATCAGGGTCAGCGGCATGAAGATGGCCGTGATGACCGTCAGCAGAGTCATGATCTTGTTCTGTTTGATGCTGAGTTCACCGGCGATCAGATCACGCAGCTGAACGATATATTCACGCAGCTGGCTGACACTGTCCTGCAGGCGCTCCACTCTTTCCCCGAAGAGGCGGAAATAACGGAGGTTGTTCTCGTCGAAGAATTCATTCTCGTTTTCTTCCAGTTCTCTGGCCAGGTCGATCAGGTGTTCATAGTGCTTGTGCATGTCGAGAAGATCACTGCGGATATCATTGAGCGGCACCGGATATTCACTGATGTCACCTTTCATGATCATCATTTCCATACTGTCAAGCTGTTCCTCAATGGATTCCAGGAAAGGCAGGTCATTGCGGATCGTTTCTTCCAGGAAGTCATAGATAAACCGTTCCAGAGACGGCAGCTTCCATCTTCTTGTCTGCTGGATCCGTTTCAGAAGCCGTTCGGTATATTCGCTTTCGTCGATCAGTACGATACCTTTCTCATCAAGGGTGAAAGCGACTTTGCTTTTATGGGAACTGAAGCATTCATGATCGGGAATATTGAATGTGCCGGTCAGGGAACCGTAATTGACGACGGCCTTGGTGTCACTGATCCGGTTCAGATTCAGATCCATGTCGATGCCCATATGAAAAGAATCTTTCATACTGCGGTATTCATCCGGTTTCAGTACGGCGACATACGGACAGTCGCTGTTCTGGATCTCATCCGGCAGGCATTCTTTCAGGGTTTCACCAATCAGATAATAAGTCATAAAAATTGCTCCAATTCTGTTTTATTACGGGTGTTCGATGGTACTATTATAACGTTATCTGATCATTGATTGGAAAATGAGGGAAAAGAATATGAAAAAAAAGATGATTCCGGTGCTGCTTGCGGCACTGATGATGGGCGCCTGCAGCAAACCTGCGGCCGTCCAGGAAACAGCCGGAGACGGCACACAGTCCGGCACACAGAATACGCAGGAAACAGCCGAAGAGAAACTGCTGAGCGGTCTGCACCATGTGGAAATCACCGTGAAGGATTACGGTGTGATCAAACTGGAACTCGATGCCGATGAAGCACCGATCACAGTTACCAACTTCGTTCAGCTGGCCCAGTCCGGCTTCTATGACGGACTGACGTTCCACCGTATCATGGACGGCTTCATGATACAGGGCGGTGATCCGACCGGAACCGGCTTCGGCGGCTCTTCGAAGACAATCAAGGGTGAATTCTCGCAGAACGGTGTGCAGAACAATATCTCCCATGCGGAAGGTGTCATTTCCATGGCCCGTGCCCAGGATCCTGACAGTGCCAGTTCGCAGTTCTTCATCACAGTAGCTGACGCGAAGTTCCTCGATTCCGCCTATGCCGGCTTCGGCCATGTGACAGAAGGTATGGAAATCGCCAAAAAGATTGCCAGCGACGCAAAACCGACCGACGCCAACGGATCGATCGATCCGCAGGATCAGCCGGTAATCGAAAGCATCAAAGTCATTGACTGACCGGATCTCTGTATCCGGTTTTTTTGTGGGGAAGCACAGATGCACAGAGAATGAAAGACTGTTTCTTCAGGCGGGATTCTGTTATTCAGATAAGTACGGAGGAATGACAATGCAGTATGTGATCAGTGACATCCACGGCTGTTATGAAGAATACCGGCAGGCCCTGGCAGAAATTGGTTTCAGCAGTAATGATATTCTCTATGTAAACGGCGATGTACTGGACCGGGGAGAAAACGGCATCCAGATCCTGAAGGACATGATGATGCGTGACAACGTCTATCCGATACTCGGCAATCATGAATTCATGGCTCTCAGCGTATTGCGGAAACTGGGTGTGGAAATCAGTGATGAATCGATCGCCGCCCTGAAGGAAGAAGACCTGGCATCCTTCCGCTACTGGATGGAAGACGGCGGTGAAATGACTGTCCGGCAGTTCTGCCGCTGTGATGCGGAAGAAAGAGAAATGATTCTGGAATATCTGGAAGAATTCACGCTTTATGAAGAAACGGAAGCAAACGGCAGAAAATTCATTATCGTTCATGCCGGATTTGAACCGTTTGACGAAAAGAAAGAACCGGAAGATTATACACTGAAAGAATGCATATTCACTTCCTGTGACCCCGGAAAACAATATTATAAAGACAGATATGTGATTACCGGCCATACCCCGACGCTTTCCCTGCCGGAACCGTATAAGGGAAAGATCGCCGAGATCAACGGCCATATCATGATCGACTGCGGCTGTGTATTCGGCGGCAGTCTGGGTGTGTACTGCCTGGAAACAGGTGAGAAATGGTATATTCCGAAAATCAGACAGTAAAGGAGCGGCTGATATGAAAAGCAGTTATCGGATCAGGGAAGGCACAGATGCAAAAGGCAGGAAACTGCGGGCATATTTGTATCAGGATGCCACCCATTCCGCGATCTATCTGGATGAAGACCTTCGCTATCAGCTGGTATTTCCCTACAACCGGGCTTTCCTGAAAGCTTTTGAACTGTTTCCAAAAGCGGAAAATGTACTCGTGATCGGCGGCGGGATGTATACACTGCCGGCCTATCTGATCCGCTTTTATCCACACCTGAACGTTGATGTGCTGGAACCTGACAGGGATACCGTGGAACTGGCGAAAAAACACTTCCGGCTGGATGAACTTTACCGGGATATTCCTGATGCCGCAGCCCGGCTGAATATCATTCATGCATATGGCAGGGAGTATCTGGCGGAAAATGAAAAGAAATATGACGTGATCCTCAACGACGCGTTTGCCGGCTATGATCCGGCATATGATCTGATGAGCAGTGAAGCAGCGATGCTGATCCGTAGCCGCTTAAATGAAAACGGCATATACGCAGCCAATCTGCTGGGCAGTGAAATACTGTATGACTCGGATTTCATGCTGGATGAGATGAAGACACTGCTGTCTGCCTTCGCGTATACCGACTGCCTGGAAGCCCGGGATGAAGGGGCGGAGCTGTTCTGCAATTATGTTGTTTTCGCCAGTGACAAAGACTATTTTCAGAATCCGTATATTGAAGAACTGCTGCAGGGAACGGAAGTCATCGAAGACCGTGACACTCCTCATCTGAAGGAATTCTATGAAGTGCTGTCTTTTGTCAGCGGCAGATGAGGAAAAGAAATGCGGAATCTGCCAATTGTGAACGAATTGGTGTATTGTTTTCTTAAAGAGGGACTATTGTATGAAAATGATCGGATATTATAACGGAGTGCTTGGCAATCTGCAGGAAATGCAGATTCCGATGCAGGATCGGGCCTTGTATTTCGGTGACGGCGTCTATGATTTCACGCCTGCCTACAACGGCAAACTGTTTGCTGTCGAAGACCATCTCGACCGCTTTTTCCATTCCATGGAAATGCTGTCGATCAGACCTTACTGTGACCGGGAAACTCTGAAGAAGGAACTGGAGCGCTGTGTGGCGGCGACGGAAAGCACGGAACCGATGGCGGTTTACTGGCAGACGTCCCGCGGCAACTGCCGGCGCAATCATATTTTTCCGCCGGAAGGAACACCGACCACACTGCTGATTACCGTCACACCGCTGAAGCCGCTGGATCCGAATGTTTCACTGAAGCTGGCTTCGTTTGAAGACAAACGTTTTCAGTACTGCAATATCAAGACGCTGAACCTGATTCCCAATGTTCTGGCTGCCCAGTACGCGGAAGAGCAGGGCTGTCAGGAAGCAGTGTTCCACCGCGGCAAGTTTGTGACGGAATGCGCCCACAGTTCGCTTGTTCTGCTGAAGGACGGTGTTCTGATGGCACCGCCGCTTGATGATCGGATCCTGCCGTCCATTACCCGCAAACATATCACGGAAATCTGTGAAACACTGGATGTTCCGGTTGAAGAAAGAAAGATCACGATGGATGAACTGTTCGAAGCGGATGAACTGATCGTTCTGAGCTCCAGCAAACTGATCGCCCGGGCCAATATCCTGGACGGCAAACCGGTCGGCATGAGTGATTCCATGCTGTTCACGATGATCAGAGACGCATATTTCCGGATGGTCGAAAAAGAAACCGGCTATCAGATCGGAGGCTGATCATGTTTGTTCTGATTAAGAATGCCCGGGTGTTCGCACCGGAAGACAGAGGCAGACAGGATGTCCTGATCTGCAACGAACAGATCGTCGAGATCGCTCCGCATATTGATTTTCAGTGGAACCGTGACGAATTCCAGGTGATCGACGCGGAAGGCAAATATCTTGTGCCGGGTTTCATTGACCAGCATGTCCACATCATTGGCGGCGGCGGTGAGGATGGTTTCGCTTCACTGATCCGTGAGATTCAGATGACTGACTGTGTCAAAGCCGGTGTCACATCCGTCGTCGGACTTCTCGGAACGGACCATCATGCCAAAAGTGTCGCCGCGCTTGTCGCCAAGACCAAGGCTCTGAAAGAGCAGGGGATGAGTGCCTGGTGTCTGACCGGCTCCTATGTATATCCGTCCAATACACTGACCGGCACGATTGCCGGTGACATTGCCTTTATTGACGAGATCATCGGGGTCAAGGTCGCCATCTCCGATCACCGTTCTTCCAATATCTCCGCTGAAGAACTGGCCCGGATGGCAACTGAAGCGAGAACGGCCGGCTTGCTTGCCCATAAAGCCGGCTATGTACACATGCATACCGGCCACGGCAAAAAGGGATATACGGATGTTGTCCGGATCCTGCATGAAACGGATCTGCCGGTGTCTCAGTTCCGACCGACCCATTTTGATCTGAGTTATCCGGGTGCGGAAGAATTCGTGGCGATGGGCGGCTACGCCGACTTCACGACGGGAACCGACACAGCCGCGACGGCTCAGCGTCTTTACGATAGTATGCAGCGGATGCGCCGCGAACAGATGACGCTCAGTTCCGACTCCAACGGAAGTTTTCCGCAATGGTCGGATGACGGCAAACTGATCGGCATGGGCATCGGCAGTATGGTGACCCTGTATGACACCATCCGCCATCTGATCACGGACCATCACGTCAATATCGGCGACGCACTGAGCCTGATCACCATCAATCCCGCGCAGGCACTGCAGCTGTATCCGCGCAAAGGATGCATACAGAAAGATGCGGATGCCGACATTGTCCTGCTCGATCAGGATCTGAGGATCGACACGGTTCTGGCATTGGGAAAAACAGTCGTCCGCAACGGTAGTCTGTGCGTTGGCAATTATTATGATTATCAGTAAACATAAGGGGAAAAGCAAATGAACGCAAAAGCAAAAAACATCTTCTACTGCTTCCTCGGCGTCGTCATCATCGGCCTTGGCTGCGCTTTGTTCAAACAGTCACACTGCGGCAATGACGCTTTCACCGCCCTGAACATCACCATCTCGGAAAGAACCGGCATCTCGCTTGGCACGGTCACGGTACTGATGAACTGCTTCTATCTGATTTTCCCGCTGATCTGGGGAAGAAAGTATATCAACATCGGTACGATTCTGAACGGTGTTCTGCTTGGTTATATCGTTGATTTCTTCTTCAAGCTGATTAACGGTATCTGCGGTGATCCGTCTTCCTTCCTCATTCAGCTGCTCTGGTTGGTTCCGGCGGTCATTGTCATTTCCCTGGGCATCTCGCTGTATCAGACAGCAGACCTCGGTGTCGGACCGTATGACTATCTGGCCCTCGGCCTCAGAGATCATCTGCATTTCCCGTATTTCGCATGCCGTATCTTCACCGATTCGCTCTGTGCTTTGATTGCATTCCTGATGGGCGGTCTGATCGGTATCGGCACCCTGTTATGCGCATTGTGCCTGGGACCGTTCACACAGTTCTTTGATCAGGCGGTTTCCCAGAAACTGATGCCGAAAACCGAATAATAAACAAAATGAAAACCAGAGTTTCAAATAATGATACCCTGGTTTTTTAATATGCGCTTAACGGAAGCACTTCTGCATGAATGCGTCAGCTGTTGCCAGTACTTCCTCACACCAGAAGTCTGGGCCGCCATGGTCAGCGCCTTTGACGAGCACCAGTTCACATTCATGACCGGTTTTTACCATCTGATCATAGAGACGGACACTGCATTCAGGATGCACGGTTCTATCTTTTGTGCCGTGGAAGATCAGCATCGGTGCGATCTTTGTGTCATCAAAGATGTTGCACTCAGCTGACATGGCACGCTTCATTTCCTCATTTTCGGAAAGGTCGATGCCGCCGGCTTCCAGACCTTCCGGGCTGTCCGCTTTCAGGTGATTGATGGTGCTGGGGTTACTGTAATCAAACATGAAACTGCAGGAACCATAGTAGTTGATGATACCGGAGACTTCCGCGGAGACACCCGGGAATTTGTTTTCCTCTGTGTCGTCATTGTGCCGGAAGCCGCCGTAGACAGCTGTATGGCCGCCGGAGGAACTGCCGGCCAGGATCATGCGGTTCGGATCGATATTATATTCTTCGGCATGTGAGCGCAGGAAACGCACGGCATTGAGCGAATCAATGATAGGTGCCGGGAAAGCGGCAATGCCGGAATGCCGGTATTCCACGATCGCGCATACATAACCGCGGGCCGCCATTTTGGAAAGCAGGGGGACGCCGGCGTGGATATGCTGTTTCTTCCAGCCGCTGCCCTGTACATATACCATGCAGGGATAGCTGCCTTTCATCTGATTGCGGCAGTAGGGCATCATGATCTGCAGATGCAGAGGGACACCGTCCATGTTGACATATTCAACGTCATTCAGGTAGACGACACCGATATCATTGCCGTCCGTGTCAATCGAGCGGAACCGTTCATCCTGATATTCCGGGAATTCTTCATAGGTCCATTTTTTGACTTCCATGTGATAAACCATCCTTTTCTGTTTCTATTATAAATGATTCAGAACAGAAAAAAGTAAGTTTTGGAAACTTAAAAACGCCGCAGCATTTTCAGCATGCAGCGTTCAGAATGATCGTCCAGACCGGCAGTACGGCAATCGAAAGAATCGTACTGAAGACGACACAGTCCGCCGCGAAGCTGACATCAGCGTGATACTGCTCGGCAAGCACGGCGGTCGTACTGGCAGCCGGCATAGCGGAAAGCAGGACAGACAGTCCGGTAACCAGCGGATCGATATGCAGAAGAAGACATGCCACAAGTACACAGACAGGGATGAATACGAGACGCAGGAAAGCATATTTCAGATTGGTGACGGATATCATTGACGAGAATCCGGACTCCGCCAGAATCATACCGAGAAAAACCATGATGAGCGGTGTCGAACACCTGCCGAGACTGACCAGCGTACCGTCGATCATCTCCGGGATGGGAATCTGGAATATCATCCGGATCAGACCGATACCAACGGCGATAATGCAGGGGTGGGTCAGGATCTTTTTCATTGTTGTTTTCAGATCAGCCTTACCCTGAAAGTAGGAAACACCGGCTGACCATAATACGATCCGGACCGGAATCAGATAGATCTGCCCGTACAGCATTCCCATCTGTCCGTAAACACCTTCGGCTACGGCATTGCCCAGAAAACCAGCATTGGAACAGACAGTCGCGAACTGCAGGACCTTGCGGCGGTCTTCTTCTTCTTTCTGAAACAGGAAGGCAGCCAGGATCATGCAGAAGATATGAACGGCGGTGCCGACCAGAATAATCTGCAGGAAATCTTTCAGCATTTCACCGTTCAGCTCCGTATCGAAGGAAGCGATGATGTTGGCCGGCAGGAACAGTGATATTACCGCTTTGGAAAAGACGGAGCGGTCCTTTGGCTTCAGAACATGAAAGCGGCAGAGGAAGTATCCGGCTGCCATTTCAGCGAACATCAGGAACTGCAGGTTGAACAGTTTGGTCAGATTCATACGAAAACTCCTTAAGCGATATTCTATCACTGCCGCGTTGTTTGCACATACCGGAAACATTCAGAAGTAATCTTTGAATACGTCCGGCAGATGATTTATGATATATGCCTGTGAGGTACTTGTAAAATGGATATTGATATACTTCTTATTTTACAGGAATTCCGCAACAGCATCGGTGATGCCCTGACTCCTTTTCTGGAGTGGCTGTCGCTCTTTGCGGTTACATATCTGCCTGCTGTTCCGGCATTTCTGTACTGGGCGGTCAACAAAAAGAAAGGCCTGTTCGCACTGGCCTCCTATTATGTCTGTGTCAGCATTAACGCTGTCGTGAAACTGACTGCCTGTGTCTATCGGCCCTGGATCCGTGACGACCGGATCATGCCGGCCGGTGATGCCATCCGGACAGCGACCGGCTATTCCTTCCCAAGCGGCCACACGGCGACAGCCGGACCGATCTACGGTGCCATGGCTGTCTCATGCCGGAAGAAATATAAATGGCTGTCATACTTACTGATGTTCCTGATTCTGCTGACGATGTTCTCAAGGCTTTACCTTGGTGTGCATACGCCGCAGGACGTACTCTTCGCGCTTCTGGAATCTGTGCTTGCCATACTGGCTGTCGCAAAGATCATGTCCTATCTGGAACTGCATCCGGAAAAGGAAAACATGTTCCTGCTGGCCGGCTTCGTGCTTGGCTGGCTGGCCATCCTCTATATCTCCGTCAAGCCGTATCCGATGACATACGTGGACGGCAAACTGCTGGTCGATCCGCAGAAAATGATGAAGGACGGCTATGGCGACATCGGCATGCTGATAGCATTCTGCGCTGCCCGCTTTGTTGAGAAAACATGGATCCGTTTCCAGCCTGCCGGACTGAAAGGCAAAGGTCTGTTTGTGGCGCTAGCCGGTCTAGTGCCGATGTATCTGATCATTGAATTCCTGGAAGATCCGCTGCTGATCACGCTCGGTACCCTCTGGGGCAAGTTCACATGTCAGACGATTCTGGTATTCTATATCATCGCGATATGGCCATTGGTGATCCGTCTGTTCTGCGGCCGGGAAGACACACCTGCTCTGCAGAAGGAAGAAGTAACAGAAGAAACTGAATGAAGCAGCTGAAAAAGCTGCTTTTTTTTATGGGCTGTAAAAAAGATATCTGCCGAAGCAGATATCATTGTTGTTCTGTGATCAGTTCATCCAGAAGGGCACGCACCTGACTGAGTCCCTGTGTCACTTCAAAACGGGAATCATCTTCCTCAACGTAATTGTCCGCTTCAAATTCAATGAACTGTTTTGTGCCGTCGGAAAATGTCAGGATGATGATATCCGTATAGTCATCTGTGTGAACTTCAGACGATGCTCCGATCTTTACGTTGTTCAATGCATCCGTCAGTGTCTGAATATACTGCGGATCTTCGGATTCACCGAAGGCATTGTAGGCCCAGTTCCGCTGATAATCTACCCTGACGGGTGTTTTGGAAATGGCAATGACCGGGGATACAGATATGCTTTGAGGGTGTGCGGCAGAGCAGCCGCAACAGAGAATGACAGTGATAATAAATACGAATAATTGTTTCATAACGGAACTTTCTGTAATTGCTGTATATATGATCATGCTGAGTGAGGGATGATGTTATCTGTACCGGATCTTCTTATAAATGATCATAAGAATGAACAGGCCGCATGCGGCAGCTGTATACCACAGAGAATATGTGACCAGGACCGGATAATCATGCAGGGCCAGAAGGGTAACAAGTGAGGCAATGGCACCGGCAATGCCGCCGACAATTCCTAATTTGATAACTGATTCGGTCAGCAGGGAACAGGATGCGGTGCCGCAGCAGAAGATGCCGACAATGCATATCATGTTGACGATCACGCCTTTGAAACCGCGGATGCTGGCATTCGGATCATAGGCGCCGGCACCTGTTTTTGTAAACAGAAGAACACATCCGCAGAACAGCAGGGCGGTAATAATGCCGGTGATCTCAATGGAAATATCCCGGTTGATCGTGTTATTCGCTCTTTTTTCTCTTTCGGACTGTTCCTTCTGGTATATTTCTAATTCCTTTCTGATCCGTTCCTCTTCCTTTTTGAGCCTTTCCTTTTCCGCCTTTTCCTCTTTGATTGCTTCTTCAATACCACTGATTATAGATTTGAGCGGGTAATAGTCCGGATTCTTATCATATGCCTTCTTCGCCCAGTAAAGAGCCTTCTGAAGATCTGTGGGCGTTCCGTATCCTTCTTGATAATCCTCTGCTAAAAACCACATTGCCATCCAGTCTTTTTCCTGCTCAGCAGCCATTTTCACCCAGTAAAAGCTTTTCTCCGGATTCTTAGCTACACCATAACCGTTTTTATAAGCTGCTGAAAGATGCATCTGGGCATCAAGATGTCCCTGCTGTGCGGCTTTTTCGTACCAGGGAAAGGATTTGGTATCATCCTTCTTGATTCCGGCCGCGAAATATGGCGAATACTTGCTGTGGACATAACTGTCGGTACAGTCTTCCCCGTAATGATATGCTTCACCCAGTTCATACTGAGCATCCGCATCACCTTCCCGGGCTCTTTTTTCCACTTCCTGCAGACGGATGCGCTCTTTTTCTTTTCCCAGCCGACTTTTTTCTGCGTACTCTATTTTCCGAATTTGATCCTCAGCCTTGTTCAGATATATATCGACCATATTGAAGCCATGGTCTTTTGCCTTCCGGCCGTAATCCCGGGCTTTATAAAAATCCTGTTCAACACCGTCTCCTTCAAGAAAGATCCGGCAGAGAGCCGCTTCGGCGCGGACATTTCCCTGTCCGGCTGCTTTCAGATACCATGACACACCGGCGGAATGATCTTCCGGTACGCCGTTTCCTTTCATGTAACAAGCGGCCAGTTCCGCCTGGGCGTTATCATCGCCGGCTTCCGCTCTGGCAGTCAGCTGACTGACATATTCATTTGTTTCACTCATGATTTCTGTCCTTTTCCTTTCTTTGTATTGGATGTCAGATACACCCGGCCGCATCATCAGTGTGCGCGGCTTCTTTTTCGCTTCTGATCCTGAATCCTTGTTATAGTAATAATAGCAGTTTTTTTCCATAACTCTGTATATCAGAAATCATTGAATCATATGGAAAAGCACCGGCAGAAACCGGACCGGTGATAAGGGTAGGTATATGTATAAAGGCCTTCAGTATAAAACGAGAGGAAACGTATCACCGCAGGGAAAACTTCGTGTTTATTTCTGCGCTCATCCGGAAGACTTTGCCAAAACGTTTGATCCAATCACAGATGAGGTGCTGCATACCCATGGCAATGCCGGCATCTGGTTTCATGATCCTGCGGAAATTGAAAATGAACTTTATGAAGCGGAAGGTACTGCCCTGAGTGATGCGTTCGCATCGGATCTTGCACTGATGCAGCTGTTTGTTGTACCTGTGACATCCCGCTTTCTGTTCAGTGACGATCCGGCCAGAACGCTTGAATTCGCCTATGCTGTCGAACAACATATTCCCATTCTTCCCCTGATGCAGGAGGGCGGACTGGAAAGTGAATTCAACCGTATCTGCGGAGACATGCAGTTCCTGTATAAGGACGACCGTGATCCGACCGCATTGCCGTATGAAGACAAACTGAAGAAGTTCCTGGACTCCGTGCTGATCGGTGATGAGCTTGCCGCGAAAGTACGGGCCGCTTTTGACGCGTATATTTTTCTGAGTTACCGCAAAAAAGACCGTAAATATGCCCGGGAGATCATGCGGCTCATCCATCAGAATGATTTCTGCCGGGATATCGCTATCTGGTATGACGAGTATCTGACACCGGGTGAAAGCTTTAATGACGCGATCGCTGAGGCATTACAGAAAAGCAGACTCTTCGCGCTGGTCGTGACGCCGAGCCTGCTGGAAAATCCGAACTATGTCATGCAGATCGAATATCCCCAGGCCCGCGAAGCAGACAAGAATATCCTGCCGATTATCGCCAGAGAAACAGATTATGAACAAATGCAGGTCCTCTATAAAGATATCGATCAGGGAATCGATAAGGACGATTCCGTAAAACTGTCCGATGCCCTGAAGCAGAGACTGGGTGATATTGCCAGGGAAGAAGTGAAGGATGAACCGGTTCATCTCTTTTTCATGGCGCTTGCCTATCTTTCCGGAATCGATGTCGAAGTCAATCACGAACGTGCCTTATCGCTGATGACCGACGCGGCGGAAGCGGATCTGCCGGAAGCATATGAAAAGCTCGTGACCATGTACAATACGGGAGAAGGTGTTGCGAGAAACTATGAGACAGCGATCCGCTGGCAGACAAGATACGTTGCCTGGCTGAAACAAACGGATGACAGAGAAAAACTGTTTTCAGCCATGGATGATCTGACCGGTATGCAGATCAGCAGCCGTATGATGACAGACGCTCTTGAAAGCGCTCTGGAACTGGATGCACTCGCTGCAACGTTTGCGGATCCGCAGTATCAGTTCACAGCCTGCCGCCGGCTCGCGGAAATATACCGGCTGACGGGGCAATACTACAAAGCAGTCAAAACGCTGAAGCAGGCGGCTGCTTTGCTGAAGGGAAACAGCAGCGCTGATCTGGCAGTTGTGTTTAACCGTATTGGTGAGATCTACGGGCATACCGCTCATTTTCCCGAATCACTGGAATATCAGAATAAGTCACTTGAAGTCATCGAAAGTCTTCTGCAGGAATCAGATGATGTCAGGTTACGCCGCATGGCAGCCGATATATACCGCAGTTACGGCAGCAGTCTCGCTGTGACACCTGTTAATAGAGTAGAGTATCTGAAAAAAGCAATATCGATCCTTGAGCAGCTGATCAAGGAAACAGATGCGGATGCCGATCATTTCATTCTGTCTGACTGCTATGTGGAAATCGGCGAACTGGTCGGTGCGGAAGGGAATTACGATATTACAAAAACTTCGGAAAGTCTTGGAAACAAATACAGATATCTGCATCTGGCTCTAAATCTGCGGGAAGAATTGAGAAACAGACTGGATACTGTTGAAAGCATGGACAGGCTGTCGGATATCTATGTCAGCCTGGCCCGATCAGAGATTGTTCCCACAGAGGATAAAAAGACATATATTCAAAAATCAAACGAAATCAATGAAAACCTGTATGAACGCACACGGCTGAATTCCTATCAGGAAAAGATCCGGCTGAATACAGCGCTGTTGAATCAGATCGAAGGAACCATTCCGCCTGAAGAGGCTCCATCTGTTCTGAAATCCTGGAACCTGATCCTTACCGGCTCTGCTGCCACCAGAGAAGAGATCCTGCAGATGTATCTGGAAGAAATCAAAGATCTGGAAGACGAATGCAGAACAGACAGAACGGAAGAGAAACTGCGGAAACTTGCCGAGTACTATACACAGGCTTCAACGAATACAGAAGACGAACAGTTAAGGAATGAACTGCAGGAAAAAGAGCGTGCCATCCGGATGGAAACCATCAGTATGCGGGAAACACCTTCTTCATTAAGGGCGGCGATCAATGACATTCATCACCTTTATATCGATTATTACAAGCCGTGGGATGAAAGCGGCATCGGGAAAGCACTTGAATACCTTGATCAGGAAGTAGAACTCCGTCTGGCACTTGCGGAAATGACCGGCTCGGAATCTGACTATGCTTCTGCTGCGGAAACCATGCATCTGGCCGTAAAGGTGAACGAAGATAAGGATAAGAGAGACCGTCTGTTCAGAAAAATACAGGAGATTACAGACAGCCTCAGCGAGCAGAACAACATTGACCGCTGTCTTTGGTGTATTGCGACTGTTTATCTGCTTTATGCATCAGAAAAGAAAGAAAAAAGGGAATATCAGGCTGCCGCGGAACTCTTTCAGAAAGCTGCCGAAATATACAAAGAAAATACAGAGAGAACAAATGATCCCTTTGCCTGGAAGAAACTTGCCGAGTGCTATGAGAACCTGACAGAAACGGCAGCGGCACTGAATGATTATGATACAGCACTGGAATACTGTAAAAAACTGAATGATGCCCTGAATTATACTTATGAAAACGATCGTCAGATTGCCAGCCAGGCAATGATTTACAGCAAGGGGTATGCCTGGCTTGCCAGAATTATGTTTCATGAAGGCGCATATGATATCGGCATGAAAGCGTATTATCAGTTCCTGGATTTCTTTGCGGATTTACTGGATCAGGATCTGCCTGTGAAATTGATTCTGGATCTTTCCAGTAAACTGAATGACGGCATTGATCTGATCAGCAGCACACTGTATGAATCAGGCAGAGATAAGACAGCGGCAATCCTGAAGCGCATAGTCGAAGTGACGAAGGCATATTATGACAAGCATAAGAACATCCATACCGAGTCCGGATATTCTGGCTATCTGTTGTCTCTTGCGCGGTTTTATCAGAACAATAACGATTACCCATCAGCATTGCGGTATTACCTGCGGGTAAAAGAGACTATCAACGGCTATATCGAATCTGCAGGGACATCCGAAAGACTTGAAAAGAAGCTGAAAAATGTATCAGAAAGAATCGAAAACCTGATTCGTCAATTCTCTTCTTCCGAAGAATTCTTACAGGCAGCATATATGATTTATCAGGAAGAACATAACCGGGAAACTGCGGAAATATATGCCAGAGCATGCCTGCGCAGGGGAAGGGAAGAAAAAGATGCCAGGAATCCTGAAAAAGCAAAAGAGCTTTTGAAAACAGCCGCAGACATGTTTAAGGTTTGTTCTGATGGCAGTTCATATATTCTGAGACAGGAAGCAAATGTGTACATGGAACTCGGAAACATCTGCCTGATATATCTTGAAGAATATGAGGAGGCACTGAAGAATTACCGCTGTTCAGCGGAAGCATGTGAAAGACTGATTGAAAAAGACCCGTATTCCGGTGCCCATTACGCGTACTTTACCGCTCTGCAGTATATCGCCAGATCATATCAGATGATGGATAAACCAGCAGAAGCGATTGCCTGGTATCACAAGGCAATTGCGGAAAAGGACAATGTTCTTTCCGAAAGCGGTGACACTTTACAGATTAACCTGGTGGTGCTACTGCCGATGTGCAGGCTGCTGGACATGGATGAAGTAAATCTGGAAGAGAAAAGGGAAATCAGTCAGGAAGTGCTGAAGACACTGGAACGGTTTAAAGATGAAGATCCGGGATCCGGGAAAAAGATACTCGAGGCATACACCGCCGCGGCGCAGTATTACAGTTCTCAGGATCTGTCTGAGCAGTAAGACAGACATTATCCCTGCGGCTTAACGAAATAAAAAAAGAAGTCATAACAATGACTGTCATTCTGAACAGTGTGTTATGACTTTTTCAGTTATTCTTCAGCTTCTGTGACCTTTGCGCCTGGTGCGTTCTTTACGACCGAGGCAATTCCGTTCTTGCAGGATTTCAAGGATTTGTATCCTTCACTGGTGCCAATGATCTGGCCGTTTTTTGCCTTCAGGCGGAAGCGGTTCTCACCGGCTTTATCAAGATAGATTTCAAATTTGGGGCATTTTTCTTTTGTAAATGATTCAGTGGTCTGGTCTTCGATTGCAGCAACTGGTGCGTTTGTAACGACGGATGCGAGTCCGTTTTTGCAGGATTTAAGGCTTTTGTAAGGCTGAGATGTAAGAATGGTTTCGCCGTTTGCAGCTTTCAAATCAAACTTTACGCCTCCGTTTTTGGTAGCCTTAATGATGAATTTTCCGATTGCCATCTTTTCACCTCCTCGGTTATTCTTACTTACAATATATCCTTACAAATCTGAAAAGAACACAGAAACATGCTAGCATCACTAATAAACATGCATGATTATGTTAATGCATGTGCTGATCCGTGACTCTGAAAAGAAAGGCTCTCACATATACATGCATGGCATGTTCCTGGAAAGAATGTTTCTGATGATTTGCCTGTATCTGATTCATTTGATATCGCCACAGACGGCTATTTTGTCTTCAATACGGATTCGACAACTATTGCTCTGTCTGCGGACTTTTTCAAACTTTTGTATCAAAATCACAAGGACAAATACCTATAATTCTGAAACCTAGGTTTCAACGAAAATCGAAATATAAAAATTGGTATATTTCGTTTGTCTTTAGTTGTAATATGATATCAATTCAAAAAAAGGAATAAAATATGCTGATAATTGAACAAATGAAAGCCAAAGAGAATTTCACAAATCTTGAACGGCAGATTACAGATTATATTTTGGAACATCGCAAAGAGGTACTGTCCTTATCATTGAAAGATCTTGCGCAATCCCTCTACATGTCAAAAGCAACAATCATCAGATATTATAAAAAACTTGGTTTCAGCAGTTATCGTGCGATGTGTGTGGAACTGACAAAAGAACTTAGTCTTTATCATGATTATGATGAAGCGCGACAGTCGGACAGTGTACTGTTCAATCCGGATGACAGTATTGAGGAAATTGCCGAAAAGATATTATTAGTCAAAACCAATGCTCTGACAGTCACGCATGAATATCTTGACGTTAAAACAATAAAGCAGATTCAGGATGTGATCCATCATTATAACCGGATATATATTTATGGCTTTGGCTCTGGCGGAAGTATAGGTGCATCCAATCTTGAAGCCAAACTGATGAAAAGCGGACTGGATGCGACACGCATAGAATATAAAGACTGGTATGTGGAAAGGTATAAGAATTTTACAAAAAACGCATGTATGATTCTGATTGGTTACAATGACTCAGATAATCGGATCATGAAACTGGCACAAAAAGTAAAACAGGAGAGCATTCCGATTATTCTCTTGACCGGCCCTTATAAAAATGAAATCGATCAGTATGCATACCTGATTCTGCGGACATATTATACAGAGGAAAAATCTGTTCCGTTTTCGCTTGGCTCAATTACTGCATTGGAGTATCTTACTTCCGTTCTGTTTACGGTTGTTAGCAAGTAACACAATAATAAAAAAAGAAATAATGATATTTGAAAAGATCCCGTTCACTGAATGGGATCTTATTATGAAAAGCAAAAGATACACAACAGTGAGGCAGAATCAGTTTTAAATGAACAGATGCTGTTTCATTATTTCAGAGCCTCTCTCAATGATTTCAAATCCGTTGGTATTCTTTGGTTTCGTAAACAAAGTATCATACAAAAGAGGTATGGAAGGATAAGTTTTGCAACCAAGAAATCTATATCATGGAACAGAATTGAAAGCGTTTTTAATCTTTAATATATTATCAACGAAAGGGGATTTTTATAATCATGAATGAAAGTTTTATGAATGGCCTTCTTGCCTTCGCAGGCAAGATGCAGTCCAACAAAATCCTGTCCGCTATTAAGGACGCATTTGTTGACAACATGCCAGTCGTCA
>CADBEA010000040.1 GCA_902793635.1 uncultured Erysipelotrichaceae bacterium
ACTGTTGAAAAAAGGGGAGGATTATCAGGAACTGCCGGACGTAACGGTCGTTTTCATCATTGGTGAGGATCTGTTTCATGATAATATATGTATGCACACAGGTGAGGTCAGATGGGAACCGGAAGGGAAGCCGTCTGACGGTGACGGCAGGAAGTGGATCTATCTGAACATCAATGCCGGGGATTATAATGTCAATGACAGACTGGCGGAAGTGCTGTGCTACATCAGAGATGGAAAGAATGAAAGCTCTGACGCATATATCAGGAAACTGGAGAAGGATGCGGAAGAAGTACGCATGGACCCGCAGGAGAGGAGAGCCTATATGAAGATGGAAGAAAGGCTGAGAAATGAGCGCCGGCTGGGACGTGAAGAAGGACGTGCGGAAGGGCATGAAGAAGGTCTTGCGGAAGGCAGAATAAAAACGCTTTGTGAACTGCTGCTGAGCGGTGCAATCGATATGGCCACAGCCGTAAGCACCAGTGGTCTGCGTGAAGAAGAGATACAGGAATATCTTGAAGCAATGCCAGTAACAAAAAAAGCCTGATATCATCTGCATTGAAACACGATCAGACAGAGAATATAATAATCATGGCATCGGACCCGCGTTTCCAACCGTTGATAAAAGCGTCAGAGGTCCGGTGCCATTTTTATGTCCTGCTGATATAATATTTCCGAGGAAATGAAATGCTGAAGAAAGAAACAGATCTGACAGCTTTGCTGGAAAACTGGCCGGAACATTATTATGAAATTGACGATGTTCTGCTTCGCCGGCAGTTGCTGGAAGAGCATCCTGATGACGAAGAAAGCAGACAGCTGCTGGCAATGTGGAATCAGCGGTTTCACATCAGAAACGGGAAAGCGGCAGACCGCTTCATGGAAGCGTGGCTGATGCTGAAGATTGCTTCCGATGTGCCGGTCGGTTTTCTGAACCGCAAGGCCAAGGAGAAGGAACTGCTGAAATATGCCGACCTCCTGCATCTGGGTGATGCTTCCGAAAAGATGCGGAGAGAATGGCGGGATTTTGCCAGAACCCTGCTGATCACATGCGCTGATACAAGAGCTTACCGGACTGCTATCTTCGGGCTGATCGATCTGGGTGATAAAATTACCGCGATGCGGATCGCTGAAGAAATTGACAGAGTGACCGGTATCTATCCGGCTCAGCTGCAGCAGGAAGAACTGTTCAGAGAATTCCGTAATGTGCTGATCCAGGCCTATCAGGACATCCTGAATCATGGCGCTGAGCTTTGGCATGAGTATCTCGACCAGGCAAAATGAAGACAGAAAAAAACCGGTATTGCCGGCCGGAAGGCTGACGATATCGGTTTTTATCATGCTTACTTTTTCTTGATGTTCTTTCTGACGTCGAGTGCGACAGCTACGACGATGACGATACCCTGAACGATGTAGTTGTAGTACGGGTTGACACCGAGGAACTGCAGGACGATCTTCAGAAGTTCGAATACGAGGACGCCGACGAGAACGCCCGGAACAGTACCGATACCACCGGTTGTGGAGACGCCGCCGATCGTACATCCGGCGATGGCTTCCAGCTCATAACCCATACCCATGGAAGCAGAGGCACCGCCTGATTTGGCTGCCAGCAGCCAGCCGGCTATGGCATACATCATACCAGCTGTGATGTAGATCAGTGTCAGGGACTGTGTCGTGTTGACACCGGATACTTCAGCAGCTACTTCGTTGCCGCCGATTGCATACATGTATTTGCCGTGACGTGTCTTGTTGTACAGGAACCAGAAGAAGAGTCCGAAGCCTGCTGCGACGAAGAGCAGATAGGGAAGGTGGAACCCTGCGACGTTACCGATACGGCCGGTAATCAGTTCAGTGTAACCTTTCTGGAAGCCGCCGATTGGCTGAGCGTTTGTCAGAACCAGGCAGGAGCCGTAAACAATGGTCTGAACACCAAGGGTTGTGATGAACGGCGGAACCTTCAGTCTGGAAATGATCGTGCCGTTTACGAAGCCGATGAAGGCGCCGAGGGCAACGACGATGATGAGAGCGACCCACATGTTGAACTGCGGCAGGTTGGCGAACAGACGGCCACTGTAGTCAGCTCTCTGAACAAGAATACCGGACAAGCAGGCAGCCAGACCAACCTGACGTCCTGCTGACAGGTCTGTACCTTTGGTGATCAGACAGCCCGATACACCAAGGGCGATAATGAAACGTACTGCTGTATTACTGATCAGGTTTCCGAAGTTGCCCCAGGAGAAGAAGTTCTTGGTCGTGAAACCTACGATAATCGAGACAATCGCCAGCATCGCAACGATTGGATTACCTTTTAAATATTCAATAAACTTTTTCATGATGTGTTATATCCCCTCACTACGATTCAAATTGTGTTGCTAATTCCATAATATTTTCCTGCGTTGCGTCTTTGCCGTCGATAAAGCCGGTGACACGTCCGTCGCACATGACCATGATGCGGTCGGACATACCGATCAGTTCAGCCATTTCGGAAGAGATCATGATAATGCTCTTGCCTTCCTTGGCCAACTCAGCAATGATGCAGTAGATTTCGTACTTGGCACCGACGTCGATACCTCTGGTCGGTTCGTCAAGAATCAGGACATCCGGATCATTTGCCAGCCATCTGCCGATCAGAACTTTCTGCTGGTTACCACCAGAGAGGGACTGAATCGGAGTCTTGCTGGAAGGCGTCTTGGTGTTCATCTTTTCGACGTTCTCCTGAACCAGCTGTTCGATCTTCTTTGTATTCAGTACGATACCGTGCTCAACATATTTGTTCAGCGACGCAATGGAAATGTTATCGGCAACTGAGAGGACACCGAGGATACCGGATCCGCGTCTGTCTTCTGTCAGCATTGCGATGCCGTTGTCGATCGCATCTTTTGGTTTTGTGATTTTCAGTTCCTTGCCAAGATAACGGACGGTTCCGGATGTCTTGGAACGGATACCGAAGATACCTTCCATCAGTTCGGTACGCTGGGCACCGACCAGACCGGCAACGCCGAGGATCTCGCCTTTGCGGACGTTGAAGGAACAGTGACGGAAACTCTTCGGGTTAATGGACGTGAAGTCTTCTACTTCAAAGACGACCTCGCCCGGAACGTTATCTGTCGGCGGATACAGGTTTGTCAGTTCACGGCCGACCATCTTGGTGATGATGAAGTCGGTGGTCAGATCTTTGGCATCCCATGTGCCGATGTACTGACCGTCACGCATGATCGTGACTTCGTCACTGATACGCAGGATTTCATCCATCTTATGGGAAATATAGACGATTGCGACGCCTTTCGACTTCAGGTCTTCGACGATACGGAACAGTGCTTCGACTTCGTTCTGTGTCAGTGATGATGTCGGTTCGTCAAGAATCAGAACGCGGCAGTTGGCGGAGACTGCTTTGGCGATTTCCACTGACTGCATCTGTGAGACACTGAGCTCACCGACTTTGGTTTTCGGGTCGAAGTCCATTTTGACTTCTTTCAGAACCCGTGCCGCATCAGCGTACATCTTTTCGTGATCGACGATGCTGATTGGACCGAATTTCTTAAGCGGATAACGTCCAAGATAAATGTTTTCACCGATCGTCCTTGCGGGAATCGGCTGCAGTTCCTGGTGCACCATGGCGATGCCTTTGTTCAGAGCATCCATCGGATTATGAATCTCTACTTTCTGACCATCGATGAAAATTTCGCCTTCATCCATTGTATAGATGCCGAACATGCATTTCATAAGCGTGGATTTGCCGGCACCGTTTTCACCCATCAGGGCATGGACAGTACCGGGTCTCAGCTGCAGTTTTACATGATTCAGAGCGACAACACCAGGGAAAGCTTTATAGACGTCTTTCATTTCCAGAACAAATTCAGACATATGATTATGATTGCCTCCCTTAACTTTACTTCTATTATATTAGTTTTTGACTCAATCTGAAACCGCTTTCTTTCTTGCGGCTCATTATAAATCCGGTAAAGAAAAGGGGGTATAAAGCCCTGGGCTATACCCCCTCTTGGTTAAATGTTCAGATCAGAATTACTTTGTGACCTTTACATAGTCAACCCAGTAGTAGTTGTCGAGCTTTTCGCCGTTCAGAGCCTTGATAGCTACGTCAACTGCTGTGTGGGACTGGCCGATGTGGTCATTCAGGACTGTACCTGTCATTTCGCCGTTCTTAACCATTTCCTGGCATTCTTCCAGAGCGTCGACACCAACGAGGTAGATGTCTTTTCCGACTGTGCGGCCCTTAGCCTTGATAGCTGCAGCTGCACCGAGAGCCATAGCGTCGTTGTTGCAGAATACTACTTCAACAGCATCGCCGTGCTGAGACAGAGCGTTGGATGTGATTTCTTCACCCTTAGCCTGAGCCCAGTTACCAACCTGATCATCGAGGCATTCAACTGTCAGACCAGCGTCTGTCAGAGCCTTGATGGAGTATTCTGTACGATACTGAGCATCGATGTTCTCCGGGTCGCCTTCGATCATGATGTAGGAAATCTTGCCATCGCCATTGATGTCGCCGTGATCCGGCAGATCAGCAATGATTTCGCCCTGGAATGTTCCGGACTGACGAGCGTCTGCACCTACATAGCAAACTGTCGGGTTGTCGAGGATGCCCTTGTAGGATTCATCACCGTTGTCACCCAGCGGCTCACGGTTGATCAGTACGAGCGGGATGCCGGCTGCGACAACCTTGTCGATTGTAGCATCAGCGGAAGATGTCTGAACGAGGTTCAGGATGATTACATCCATGCCCTGAGTAATGAAGTTGTCGATCTGGTTCTGCTGTTCAGCCATGTCGTTCTTGCCGTCAACGATTGTGACGTTGTACTTGACAGAATCTGTTTCCAGAGAAGCGAAGTAGGACTTGATTTCTTCACGGTACAGAGTCATGAAGTTGTCGTCGAACTGGTAAATAGCAACGCCGACATTGTAAGTCTTGGCATCTGTGGAGCCTGTGTCTCCGCCGTCTGTTGTAGCCGGTGTAGCCTGGGAGCAGCCGACCATGGACAGAATCAGTGCGGAAGCGAGAAGTGTCTTGAATTTTTTCATTATTCCCTCCAAATTTCAACACTGCAATTGTATTTGCACATTCAATATACACCTGAATGAAACCGTTTACAATCACCTTTTTTCACATAATCATCACAATTTTTACGTTAAAATATCACAAAATTCCACTGTTGCATTTTTCCGCCAAATAGCATCCGCAAACCGGCTGAACAGCCTGGAAATCTGCTGAATTCTTTCCGGAAAAAGCGTGCAGAACTTCAGTGTGCATAAAATCAGTTTCGGGTTATAATTTATATAGATTCAAAAAAAACATTTCGTAAATTTCATAATTGATTGATGAGGGTTTTAATATGGCAGAGAAAAAAGAAACTACCAAGAAGACTACTGCAGGCAGCACGAAGAAAAAGACTGCTGAAGCCAAACCGCTGGATCCGGTTTTCCTGACACCGTTTGACCGTTATCTTTTGGCCAAGAGCACCAACTACAAGGTGTACCAGAAGATGGGCGCTCATCCGGGCAAGCTGAACGGAAAGAAGGGCATGCATTTCGCTGTATGGGCACCGCATGCCAAAGCGGTATCCATTGTCTGCGACCGCAATAACTGGGATCCGAAAGCCAATTATATGCTGCCGCTGGAAAAGAGCGGTATCTATGAAGGCTTTATCGAAGGTATGGGCTTTGGTGAAGTTTACAAGTATGCCATTCTGACCAAGAAAGACGAAGTGCTTTATAAAGCCGATCCGTATGCTTTCTCCGCTGAATTCAGACCGGGCACCGCCAGCAAGACAGCTGACATTGCCGGCTATAAATGGGGAGATGCCAAGTGGATGACGGAACGTGCTTCTAAGGGTACGTTCGATCAGCCGATGGCAATTTATGAAGTCCATCTCGGCTCCTGGCTCAAGCGTGAGAATTATGAAGACGAAGACGGCTTCATGAATTACCGTGAATATGCCAAGGAACTTGCCGAATACTGCAGCTGGATGGGCTACACACATGTCGAACTGATGGGGATTGCCGAATATCCGTTTGACGGATCATGGGGCTATCAGGTTACCGGCTATTATGCTCCGACATCCCGCTATGGCGAACCGAAGGACTTCATGTACTTCGTTGACTACATGCACAAGCACGGCATCGGCGTCATTCTTGACTGGGTACCTGCCCACTTCCCGAAAGACGCGCACGGCCTGGCAGACTTTGACGGCGAACCGCTGTTTGAATATCCGGATCCGCGTATGGGCGAACATCCGGACTGGGGCACCAAGTGCTTCGACTATTCCAAACCGGAAGTCAAGAACTTCATGATCGGCAACGCCCTCTACTGGTACGATGAGTATCATATCGACGGACTGCGTGTCGACGCTGTCGCTTCCATGCTGTATCTGGACTATGGCCGTAAAGCAGGCGAATGGATCCCGAACAAATACGGTGACAACGGCAACCTCGATTCCATGGAATTCTTCAAGCATCTGAATTCTGTCATCCGGGGCCGCAAGGACGGCACCATTATCATCGCCGAAGAATCCACCGCATGGCCGCGTATCACGGCCAGACCGGAAGACGACGGCCTTGGCTTCACATATAAGTGGAACATGGGCTGGATGCACGACTTCCTGGATTACATGAAGCTGGATCCGTATTTCCGTAAGGACAACCACAACAAGATGACCTTCGGCATGAGCTATGCCACATCGGAAAAGTTCATTCTTGTTCTGTCCCATGACGAAGTCGTTCACCTCAAGTGTTCGATGATCAACAAGATGCCGGGTCTCGACGGTGACAAGTTCAGAAACCTGAAGTGCGGCTATACATTCATGTTCGGCCATGCCGGCAAGAAGCTGCTCTTCATGGGTCAGGATTTCGCCCAGTATCATGAATGGGATGAAAAAGTCCAGCTGAACTGGGAACTGTGCGACGAACCGCTGAACCACGATATGCAGTCGTTTGTCCGTGACCTGCTGCACATGTACAGAAAGTATCCAGCGATGTACAAGCTGGATGATTCCTGGGAAGGCTTCTACTGGATCAATGCCGATGACAATTCCAGAAGTATCTTCAGTTTCGTCCGTCAGGACAAGACCGGTAAGAACAACCTGCTGTTTGTCATCAATATGACACCAGTCGAGCGTCCGGATTATATGGTAGGCGTACCGTGCAAGGGCAGATATACGCTGGTTCTTGACGAGAATGGTGAAGTATCCGTCAAGTCTGACAAGAAGCGTGTTTACACAGCTGTCAAGGGGGAATGCGACAAGCAGCCGTACCGTGTTGAATATCCGCTGCCGGGTTACGGATGCGCTGTCTTCCGCTTCAATGACGCACCGGAAGAACCGGCCAAAAAGACCGCAAAGAAAACAACAAAGAAATAAGAAACAGATAAGGCAGATTCCTTCATCGGGATCTGCCTTTCTTCATGCATGTTACAGGAATCATTGTTATACTGAAGATACATTGGAAGCAGGATGCAGACATATTCCGCCTGCCTGATTGGGGCAGAAACAAGTCAGAAGAAAACTTCAGGTGAAAATCTGAAGTTTTTACAAGGGGGCATTATGAAATATATCGGACAGATTTTTACCGGAGGCTGGCACCAGAAAAACTACTCAGCTGAGGAAATCATCCGGCGGCTGACAGAAGTCACGTCTGTCGTTCCGCTGGATAAGGCACTCAGAGCGAAGTACGGCTGAGCATAAGAATGCAATACGATGCCTCTGCATTTATGCGGAGGTTTTTTTGTACTGTTATGCTTTGGAAGTATGAAAAAGGGTCGGCTGTATTACAGCCGATCCTCTGTTCAGTTAATACCCTATGATATTGATCAGTCGAGGCCTTCTTCACCGTTGGTGGCGATGACCTGTTTGTACCAGAAGTAGGAATCCTTCGGGATACGGTTGAGCGTGCCGCTGTTTTCGTCTTCTTCTCTGTCAACATAGACGAAGCCGTAACGCTTCTGATAGCCGTTGAGCCAGCTGAGCAGGTCGGTGTAGGACCATGTGCAGTAGGCGATGACACGGCAACCGTCGTCACATGCCTTCTTCAGTTCCTTCAGGTGTTCCTTCAGATAGGCAATACGGTATGGATCGTGAATCTTGCCGTCTTCGACTTTGTCAAACGCACCCAGGCCGTTTTCGGAAATCAGGACCGGCAGGTCATAGCGCGATGTGATCTCGCGGCAGCAGTATCTCAGGCCCATCGGGTCAATTGTCCAGTCCCAGTCGGTCGTCGGCAGATACTGGTTCTTCGGGTTGCGGTAGAGACCGGCAACACCGGAAACCTGCGATGTGCCTTTTTCGCCGGTTGTGTTCATCTTGCCCATACCGTCGACACCGTCGATCGGATTATATTCGACGCTGGTGGTCTGGTAGTAGTTGACACCCATGAAGTCGACTTTTGATGCGGCTTCTTTCAGGATTGCTTCATCGCCTTCCTCCAGATGAGGAGCGATGCCGCGGGATTCCTGATATGCCCGGGCAGCCCGCGGATAGCGGCCATAGGCATAGACATCCATCCAGTAGTAATTCTGCAGGTCGTCATAGTCGGCTTTTGCCATGGCGTCTTCCGGCTTGTTGGTGACTGCGTAGGAAGGACCATAGGCGAAGGAGGAGCCGACCTTGGCATCCGGCCAGAGTTCCTTCAGAGCCAGTACCGATTTGGCATGGGCCATGAAGACATGGTGGTTGACCTGATAGAAGGTATTCCAGTCTTCAACCTTTCCCGGAGGATGAGTGCCCATCAGCCAGCCGTGGCCGGTAAATACGTTCTGTTCGTTGATGATGATCCAGTGTTTGACACGGTCACCGAAGTGTTCGAACAGGGTTCTGGCATAACGGACGAAGTCATCGACGATGCGTCTGTTTTCCCAGCCGCCGTACTGATCCTGCAGTGCCTGCGGCAGATCCCAGTGGTATACAGTAACCATCGGAACGATGCCGTAACGGACACATTCGTTGATCAGATGGTCATAGAAGTCGATGCCTTTCGGGTTGACTTCACCATTTCCATCCGGAATGATTCTTGTCCAGGCAATGGAGAAACGGTAGGCTTTCAGACCCATTTCATGCATCAAACGTACGTCTTCCTGATAGCGGTGATAATGATCAACGGCCTTGTCGCCGGTCGTTGCCTTGAAGGTTTTGCCGGGAATGCGGACAAACTGATCCCAGACAGAGGGACCCTTGCCGTCTTCGTTCCAGGCACCTTCTACCTGATAAGCTGCGGAGGCGCTGCCCCACAGGAAATCGGCAGGAAATCCTTTGGATTTTTCAAAATACATGATATGTCTCCTTGTTGTGTACTTCCATTGTACAATATTCTGTCATTTCCGCAGGAGCGGGATGTTGTTTTTTCACCAGTTTGTCCATAGAACTTGTGAAAGAAAATGATATGATGAAAATACCGTGTAATGTGTGAGGAAAATACAATATGCTCAAAGAACAGAAAAACAGAATGATCAACGACTGGGACAGAAGGAATATGGAAATCGATCCGAACTATGTCCCGGCCGATCCCGAAAAGGCCAAACTGGTCCTGAAACTCGGCAATATGATCACCGACCGTTATCTTGTCAAATATACCGGAACGATGACATATGAAGATCCGGAATACTGGATGCTCGACGAGATCCTGACCAAGGAAGAAGTCAAGCTGATGCTGTCGTTCAAGAAGACCAGAAGCAATCTCGATATCGAAGAGATTGCCCGCCGCAATGACATGACAGTTGAACACGCGCAGGAAGTCGTTCAGCATCTGATGTGGATCGGCGTTGTCGAATGCAACAGAGAGAACGCTGACAAGCATCTGCAGTACAATGTGCCGATCTTCGTGCCCGGCTCAGCCGAATTCATGATGATCAATACCGAACTGGTCGAACAGCATCCGCGTCTGGCCACCTTCTTCAACCTGATGACCCAGCTGCCGCTGGAGGGCATCACACCGATGGTGCCGCAGGGCGGTGCCGGTATCGGTATGCATGTCATCCCGGTTGAAAAGGCAATCGAACATGAAAGCACAGCTCTGCCGATCGAGAAGATTTCCCATTGGCTGAACAAATATGACAAATACAGTATTGGTGTCTGCACTTGCCGCCGTCAGCAGACCTGGCGCGGTGAGAACTGCGGCGATATCGAAGGCAACTTCTGCATCGGTGTCGGTGACCTGGCCGAATTCATGGTATTAAGAGGTGTCGGTCACTACCGCACCTATGAGCAGGTCATTGAGACACTGGAAAGAGCGGAAAGACACGGCTATGTGCATCAGACCACAAACATTGACGGCGAAGACAAGATCGTCGGTATCTGCAACTGCTCACCGGCATCCTGCAACGCCCTGCGTCTTGCCAAGCTGTACAATACACCGAACTCCGTCCGTTCCGCATACCGTGCCCATGTCGACGCCCAGAAGTGTGTCGCCTGCGGCAAGTGCGTGGAAGTATGTCCGGTCGGCGCTGCCCGTCTTGGTCAGAAACTTTGCAAGAAGAACGGACCTGTCAAATATCCGCTGACCCAGCTGCCGGATGAAGTAAGATGGACAGAAGACAACTGGAATCCGAATTACCGTGAAGATATCAAGGTCAACTGCTATGACACCGGAACAGCTCCCTGCAAGACCGCATGTCCGGCCCACCTGGCTGTTCAGGGTTATGTGAAGATGGCCAAAGAGGGCAGATACATGGATGCCCTGAAGCTGATCAAGCAGGACAACCCGTTCCCGGCTGTCTGCGGTGCCATCTGCAACCGCCGCTGTGAAGACGCCTGCACCAGAGGCCTGGTCGATCAGCCGGTCGCCATCGACGAAATCAAGAAGTTCATCGCCGCCCAGGAACTGAAACAGGAAAACAGATATGTTCCGATCTGCGAGAAGCATGACCGTGACGGCGGCTTCTGGGGTGACGAATTCAAGATCGCCATTATCGGTGCCGGTCCGGCCGGTATGAGCTGCGCGTATTATCTGCGCACCAACGGCTATCCGGTCACTGTCTTTGAAAAAGAAGAGAAGCCGGGCGGCATGCTAACATACGGCATTCCGAGCTTCCGTCTGGAAAAGGATGTTATCGATGCGGAAATCGATGTTCTGAAACAGATGGGTGTCGAATTCAGATGCGGAGTTGAAGTCGGCAAAGATGTAACGATCCAGGATCTCAGACATGAAGGCTACAAGGCATTCTATGTCGCAATCGGTGCCCAGGGCGGCAGACTGGCCGGTGTGCCGGGTGAGGATGCAGAGGGTGTTGAAACCGGTGTTGATTTCCTGCGACGCGTCAATTTCAACCACGACGAAACACTGAAGGGTGATGTCATTGTCATCGGCGGCGGCAATGTCGCTGTTGACGTGGCCAGAACGGCTGTCCGTCTCAGTGACGGCAAAGTCACGATGGTCTGCCTGGAAGGTGAAAACGAAATGCCGGCCGCTGACGATGAAGTCAGAGAAGCGAAGGAAGAGAATATCCTTGTCAACAACGGCTGGGGTCCGAAGGAGATCCTGACAAAGGACGGCAAGGTAACCGGCATTGTCTTCAAGAAGTGCACATCCGTCACAAATGCGGAAGGCCGTTTCGACCCGCAGTATGACGAAGAAGATACAATGACGCTGAAAGCGGATCATATCCTCATGTCAATTGGTCAGTCGATCGAATGGGGCTCTCTGCTGGACGGCAGCCATGTTGAACTGAACCGCAACGGCACAGCCAAGGCTGATCCGGTGACATTCCAGACCGGTGAAAAGGATATCTTCGTCGGTGGTGACGTCTATACCGGACCGCGTTTCGCCATCGATGCGATCGCCGCCGGCAAGATGGCCAGCGATTCCCTGAACCGTTTCGTACATCCGGGCAACTCGCTGACGATCGGCCGTGATCTGCGTCAGTTCATTGAACTCGACAAGGACGATATCGTTCTGCCTTCCTATGACACCAGCAAGCGTCAGGTTCCGGGTCATAAGCTTGAAACCAAGGACAACAAGTTCCATGACAACCGCCTGCCGTTTACCGAAGAACAGGTCAAACAGGAAGCTTCCCGCTGCCTGAGCTGCGGTGCGACAGTCGTCGATCTGAACAGATGCGTCGGCTGCGGTCTCTGCACGACCAGATGCGAATTCGACGCGATCCATCTGACCAGAGATCTGCCGGATGCTTCCCGCATGATCAAAGCGGAAGACAAGCTGAAGCTGATCGCTCCGTACGCCGCCAAGCGTGAAATCAAGATCCTGCTGAACAAAGGCAAGAAATAATACAGGAAAAGAGACTGGGAAAGTCTCTTTTTCATATGTATGTATATAATGGTGAAGAGAGGAAGCGAACGATGACAGGAAATGATTATCTGAGCTATTTCAAACAGTCGATCATTGAAAGAGCGTACTACTATTACGAAAACGAGTACGTTCACAATCTGCACCGGGAGAACGGCCATGTGATCACGGCGACAGTGGAAGGCAGCAGTGATACACCTTACAGCGTACGTATCGACCTGATGCATCCGCATGCTTCGGAATGCACATGTCCGTATGCCGAAAAGGGCAAGATGTGCAAACATATGGCCGCTGTTTTCTTCACGGCTTTTCCGGAGGAAGCCCGGGAATACGAAGAGTACCTGGAAGGCGAAGATTATGACGCGTATGAGGAAGACTTTGCCTGGGACACAAGCGACCGCGATTATCTGCCGGCCAATTACGAACATCTTCTGGACATGTTTCTTGCCGCTCTGGATGATCAGGAAAAGGAACAGCTTCTGCGGGAAGTACTGAACCGGCATCCCCGCGAGACATATGACGATTATCTGCGCCAGCTGTATCAGAAATCACGGGAAAAAGACAGCGTCCGCTACATCGATGAAATTCATGACATGATGAGCCGGACAGCCCCGCAGTATGCCAGCAGTTCCGCTGATTTTGAAAAAACGGTATTAAGTGACGCGGTCCGTAAGGAACTGGATGAGAACGAGGATCCGGAGATTATCCGTGACATGGTCACTCTGCTCAAGGATGTCAGGCTGTATTCCTTCGCCGACGCCGTGTGGATGGCGAAATATCTTTGCCGCTATGATACGGCAGCTTCGCTCAGCCGTTTCCGTGCTGATCTGGAAGATCAGACGGGACTGCTGTGGGAAGTCGTTCATCCCTATGGCAGACATCCGCTCGACAATCTTCTGCCGGCGCTATACGAACTTTCAGAAGAACAGGATCCTGACCAGCTGGCTTTTGAACTGCTCAGATATCTGCAGTTTCCCGCCTTCGCGGAATATGTGATCGATCATGAAGAGAATGTTCCCGCTCTGTATGCCCATTTCCGGGATCAGATGAGCCGGACCCGTTTCAACCAGCGGGCTGTCCACCATACGCTGCATCTGTTCGCCGACAAACTCGGCAAGCAGGAGATTCATGATCTTGCTGATTATTATGATTTTGTCTATAACTTCAACCGTGTCGCTTTCGACCGTCTGCGCGGCAGTGCTCATTTCACCGATGTGTTCCTGCCCAGACTTCTTGAGCAGAAACCGCATATCATCAAAGAGACACTTGCCTCGCTGCACAGAACAGACCAGCTGTTCGCCTATCTGAAGAGGGAAAATGACATCTGGGGAATGATCCAGCACGCGCCGCTGCTGGATGAGAAATATCATCAGGAACTGTGTGACATATTCACGAAAGAATTCTATGACAATCTGAAGAACGCTTCGCAGCGGACGGATTACGCCCATGCCTGTCAGTATATCCGGGCACTGGCTTCGCTTTCGGGCGGGGACGAAATCATTGACCGTATTGTCCTGAATCTGCAGAAGCAGGATCAATATGCCAGACGAAGGGCTTTGTTTGAGGAAATCGACAAGGCAAGATAGCAGCTGTACGCAGCTGTTTTTCTTATATATTTTTCCAACATGACATACAGATGTCGTGTTACCTTTGTTAACATGATAATGGAGAGAAAAAAAGATGAAGATTGACAGACTGATCGGTATCTTATCGGTGCTGCTGCAGAAGGATCAGGTAACGGCTCCGCAGCTGGCGGAACAGTTTGAAGTATCACGGCGGACGATCAGCCGGGATATCGAGGATCTGTGCAAAGCCGGTATTCCGATCATGACGATGCAGGGAACCGGCGGCGGAATCCGTATCATGGACGGCTACCGGATGGACAGGACATTACTGACATCAAGAGACATGAAAATGATCCTGGCCGGATTACGTTCCCTGGATTCGATCAGCGGCAGTACATATTACAGCCAGCTGATGGAAAAGATCCAGAGCGGATCTTCGCACTTTGTCAGCGGCCGTGATGCGATCCTCATTGATCTTTCTTCCTGGTATAAGGAAAGTCTGACACCGAAGATCGACCTGATCCAGACAGCCATTGAAAACAGCCATCTGATCAGTTTCCGTTATTATGCGCCAGCTGGGGAAAGTCAGCGAACGATCGAGCCGTATGATCTGGTCTTCCGCTGGTCCAGCTGGTATGTCTGGGGCTGGTGTAAAGACAGAAACGATTACCGGCTGTTCAAACTGAACCGGATGGAAGAACTGAAGGAAACAGCGGAAACATTTGAGAAGAGAAACGCACCGCTGCCGGATCTTTCCACTGAGAAGATCTTTCCGGGGGAAATCAAAGTCAGGGCTCTGTTTGATGCGGATGTCAAATGGCGGCTGGTGGATGAATTCGGACCGGACTGCTTTACAGAGACAGAAGACGGAAAGCTGCTGTTTACCGCTGATTATACCGATATGGAAAATCTGATCAGCTGGCTGATGACTTTCGGCGATAAAGCCGAAGTTCTGGAACCGGCAGAAGCCAGAGAAAGAATGAAACAGAATGTGACAAAGATGATGAAGATCTATACAGAGGAGTAAGCGGTATGGCATTTGATTATAAAAAAGAATACAAAGAGTTTTACATGCCCAAGGCCAAACCGGAAATCGTTGATATTCCGGTAATGAATTACCTGGCTGTCCGGGGCAGCGGCGATCCCAATCCGGAAGGCAGTGATTACCAGCAGGCCATCGGTCTTCTGTATGGTGTTGCCTATACGATTAAGATGAGCAAAAAGAGCGGTTATCAGATGGAAGGTTTCTTCGATTATGTCGTGCCGCCGCTGGAAGGCTTCTGGCAGCAGGAAGGCATCAAGGGCATGAACTACAGTCGGAAGGATGCCTTTCAGTGGATCGCGCTGATCAGACTGCCGGATTTTGTCAGTGAGGAGGATTTCCGATGGGCGGTACAGGAAGCGGAACGAAAGAAAAAGCAGGATTTTTCACGGGTTGAATTTCTGACAGTTGAGGAAGGTCTCTGTGTGCAGTGCATGCACAACGGCCCGTATGATGACGAACCGGCAACCGTGGCATTGATGGATGCCTATATTGCCAAACAGGGTTATGTCAACGATATCAATGAGAAACGCATGCATCATGAGATTTATCTGTCGGATGCCAGACGCACCGCGCCGGAAAAACTGAAGACGGTGATCCGTCATCCGATCAGGAAAGGGGAATGACATGGAATATATTCAGATCACAAAAGAGAATCTTGAACAGGAACATATCTGCTGTGCGATTTCGAACAATACGGATATCCAGGTTTCTTCCAAGAAAGCCTGGCTGCAGGACCGTCTTAATGAAGGTCTCGTCTTTCTGAAAAGCACCCAGCGCGGCAAATGCTTTATCGAATACATCCCGGCGGAATACGCATGGGTTCCGATCAATGCCGATCAGTATATGTATATCGATTGTCTGTGGGTTTCCGGTTCCTTCAAAGGACACGGCTATTCCAACGATCTTCTGAATGCCTGTATTGCCGACAGCAAAGCCAAAGGCAAAGTCGGTTTGTGTATTCTTTCTTCCGCGAAGAAGAGAGGCTTTCTGGCTGATCCGAAATATCTGAAATACAAAGGATTCACCGTGGCGGACGAAGCGGACAACGGCATCCAGCTCTGGTATCTGCCGTTTGATGAGAATGCCGAAAAACCGCAGTTCAGGGAATGCGCCAGACATCCGCATACGGAAACAGCCGGCTTTGTGCTGTACTATACGCATCAATGTCCGTTCACGGCCAAATATGTGCCGATCCTGAAAGAATATGCGGATGAGAAGGGCATACCGCTTGAAGTCATTCATATCACAGACAGAAAGACGGCGCGGAACGCACCGACACCGGTTACCAACTATGCTTTGTTCAAAGACGGAAAGTATCTGACCAACGAAGTGCAGAACATCAATAAATTCAAAAAGTTATGCAACGGGTGAAGGTATGGGCAAAAGAGAAAACAAAGAGATGATGGCATATGTGGCGGATCAGCTGTCAGATCTTGAAGACTTCCGCTATATTCCGATGATGGGCGGTTATATCTGTTATTATGATGACCGGATCTTCGGTGGTATTTATGAATCCGGTGAACTGCTGATCAAAGATACAGAAACAGCCCGCCGCTATATGCCGGACAGCTATCTCGCACTGCCTTATGAAGGAGCCGGTGAGATGCTGGTATGCACGATCCTCGACAACCGTCAGGAACTGCAGGAGATGATCCGCGAAATGTGGCATGAACTGCCGGCCTGCAAAAGCAAAAAGAAAAAGGTGTAGCCAGGGGCTGCACCATTACTTCACTTCCATCCGGAAACAGATCTGATCATTGACGGATCCTTCCAGATAACAGGTGTCATCGGAAACAAGTGTATGGAGGATCAGTTCTTCCTTACATCTGACCTCATGGTGGTATTCCACCCTGATGACATGCAGGGAAGGATCTTTTCTTGTGACTGTATCGTCAAAGAGATCTAAGTAGCGGGTGTTGTTCATGTGGCCGTTCAGATCACAGTAACTGAAAGGTACATGGAAGACGCTTTCCTGATCGGTCGGCAGGGGTGTGATGCGGGTCGGCAGGGGATATTCCGTGCCGTGCTGTTCGCCTTCGACAATGATGCCGTTTTTATCCGGGAAGATCATTCTTCTTGTCTGCTGATCGATCAGTGCCCAGAGCGCGCTGCCTTCGATCAGCAGATTTCCTTCTTTGTCATGGATCTGATAATAGCGGGGAAAGAGAACGTGCATGGTCTTTCCCGGCCATGAGGAGACGGTGATTTCGTCATCGTAGCCGGGCATGGCATGGATTTTCACTTCCTGCTGCATGATGACCCAGAGAAAACCCTGATCCAGGGTTTTTTCGCGGCCGGCGCCGAGCTGTTCGGTATGGGCAATGGATATCTCCTGCAGCATTTCAAACAATGTCGAAGTGCGCAGTTTCCGGTACATGTTGACGTCTTTGTTTTTCAGCCGGCAGGAAGTCTGATATATGCTCATTGTTCTTCCTTCGGAAGGTACTTCATGACGGTATCGACGATATCTCCCAGAGTGATCATTTTGGACCATTTGTCATCGGGAATATGAACGTTGAACATGCCTTCCAGTTTGGTGACGACAAGGATGAAACCCATGGAGTCGATCGCTGTTTCATTATTCAGGACAGTATCTTCCGTCAGTTCACCCTTGATCATTTCCGGAACGTTGTCCATGATCACTTTTTTTGTCTTTGCCAGTACTTCGTCGCGTGTAATCATAATTCTTCGATCTCCTTTTCGAGTTTCCATCTCTGCAGTTTGCCGGTCGCGGTTTTCGTCAGCGGATGGTTTAATACGATGATATCCGTGATCTGCTTGCTGCGGGGCTGCAGACGGTTGTTTTCATTGATGATCTGCCACAGGGCATCATGATCGGTTTCCTTTTCCAGTACGAGAACCGGCCGGCCGTTTCTTAAGGCGACGGCGAGGTTTTCAATACCGGTTTTTTCCGTAAGTTCGCTTTCGTATTCCGGCAGGAAGATCTTGGTGCCGTCACTGAGAACGAGAATGTCCTTTTTCCGTCCGGTCAGATGCAGACGGCCGTCTTCGTCGAGATAGCCGAGGTCACCGGTATGGAGGATGCCGTTCTGAACGGTGCTGATGGAATCCGAGGAATATTTGTAATAACCCTGCATCATGCAGGTTCTGCTTTCAATCAGGATCTCGCCGTCTTCGGCAATCGTGATCTTGTCGTCCGGACAGATATCGAGCGCCCGCGGGTCACCGCCGGTGCTGATCGCGACACCGGAGCTGGTTTCCGTCAGGCCATAGCCGAAGGACAGCTGAATGCCTCTGTCTCTGACTGCCTGCATGAGTTCGTCACTGCAGTCACCGGCGCCAAGCAGGATCAGCCGGAGTTCTTCGTTCAGTGCGTTTGTTTTCATCAGAAACTGCAGCAGGGAAGGTACGGCGCTGATGACGGTCGGCCTGAAATAGTCGCAGTCGTCGATATAGTGACGCACGCCGCGGCCAAGAGCGACGGGCACTTTGTTGAACAGCGGCCAGAGTAATGTACAGACAAAGCCGAAGACATGGGCATGCGGCAGTAATGACAGCAGCAGGTCTCCTTCTTTCAGCGGCAGCATCTGTGATCCGTTCCAGGCACTCTGCATCAGACTGTAGTCGGAAAGGACGACAGCTTTCGAGCGGCTGGTCGTGCCGCTGGTGAAGAACAGGATCCGGCTGGAGCCGTCGAATATGCCGTTGGTCAGATATGGTGTGCAGGCTTCGATATGTTCAGGCCGGCCGTATACAGTGTCACAGTCGGCATACTGAATCAGCTCGGGCAAAAACTCCATCGGTGTGGACGGATCAATCAGCACGGTCTGCAGACCGCCGATTACTGCCGCGAAGATTTTGATCACGCTGGCCAGTGTGCCGTCGGCGAAGATGGCAATGCATGTTTTGCCGGATGTCTGCAGCTGCTGGGAGCGCAGTAAAACCGCGACAAAGAATTCGCCGTATGTCATACGGCAGATGCCGTTTTCTTCATAGATAAAAGCCGTATCATCGGGATGATGATCCGCCATGTATTCGAGCAGATGCCGAAAGCCTGAAAAACGCATAGTTATACCTGAAAAAAGTATATCACACTTGTAAAATGATTCACAAAAAAGCAGGAGATAAAAACTATTCAGTAGTATAATGTAATTTACAAGGAGTTCATTAAGAAAATGGATAAGAATACGAAAATCTGCATCATCGGTGCAGGCCCGGCAGGCCTTTCTGCGGGTATGTATCTCGAACAGAAGGGATACGAAAACTACACAATTCTGGAAAGAAATGATCATGTCGGCGGCAAGTGCCACAGTCCGCACTACAATGGCAGACGCTATGAAATGGGCGCCATCATGGGTGTTCCTTCCTACTATGCCGTTCATGACGTCGAAGAATTCTGCGGCATCACACATGACGGACCGCAGCTGAACCGCAACTACAAGGACAAGACAGGTAAGGTCATCGAACCGTTTGAACCGAAGAAGAACATCATGAAGATCCCGCGTCTTCTGAAGATGAAGTCCGAAGTCAAAAAGCTCGGTGAGATCCTGGAAACAAAGTACAAGGGCTATGATGTCAACGGTCACCGCGGTGTCGCTCAGGGCCGCTATGACGGCTTCGCTGTCACACCGGACCGTGAACCGGTTTCCGGCGTCAACGAGAACCTGAAGGATCTGGCACTGCCGTTCAAAGACTGGTGCAAACTGAATGATGTCGAACTGACCCAGGACATCTGGATCGGCCCGTTCACATCCTTCGGCTATGGCTACTTCGATGAAATTCCGGCTGCCTATGTTCTGAAATATCTGGACTTCCAGACATGCATGAACTTCGTCAAGATCAACCTCTGGACCTGGAAGGAAGGCACTCAGTACATCTGGGAATGCCTCGATGCCAAACTGAAGAACCACGCCCGCCTCAACAGCGACATCACAAAGGTCGAGCGTAAGGACGGCAAGGTATATGTCACCGTCAACGGTGAGACGGAAGAATATGACAAGCTGATCGTCACTGCCCCGCTGCAGTATTTCCCGGACTATGCGGATGCCCGTGAAGACGAAAAGAAATACTTCGGCAAGATCGACTACGAGCGCTATGACGTACTGGCTGTTGAGACAAAACCGGAAGACCATCCGGACATCTCCTACTATGTATTCGACAACATGACACCGGAACGTCTGGGTCATCTGATGGTTTACTACAGAAGATGGAGAGACACGAAGGATCAGGTCATTACCACTTACGCGCTGCGCAAGCACAAGAATTCCGAAGAGATTCCGTATGAAGTATGCAAGCAGACCGTTCTCAATGACCTGAAGACGATGCACAACCCGGCTTCGAATGTCGTCAACGAGCAGTCCTGGTATTACTTCCCGCACGTCTTCTCGGAAGACTACGCAGCCGGCTGGTACGATGACGTGGAAGCCATGCAGGGCAAGTATGACACATACTATGCCGGTGAAGTCATGAGCTTCGGCGACATGGACGAAACCGCTGAATACTCCCGCGAACTCGTCGAACGTTTCTTCTGATCACAAAGACAGCCTCTTATCCGTACATTTACAGATAAGAGGCTTTTTCGGAAAGGTAAACTATTATGAACTTTTATAAAGACCATTACGATGTCATCGTCATCGGCGGCGCCCTGGCCGGCATGAGCTGCGCCATGAGTCTTGCCAAGGAAGGAAAGGATGTATTGATCCTCGAGCGTCATAACCTCCCCGGCGGCATGGCCACCAGTTTCGTGCGTTCCGGCATGGAAATGGAAGCCACCCTGCATGAGATGATGTCCCTGGGTTTAAAGGAAGACCCGCTGTACATCCGCAAGTATCTGGATGAAATGGGCGTCGTCATTGACTGGTTGCGGGTGCCGGAAGCCTACCGTCTGCTTTCCCATCCGGACGGCATCGATATTACCCTGCACGCCGGCAGAAGAGCGGACGGCACCTGGGTATGCGCTGATGAAATCGACATGATCTACAGCGGTACGAAAGATGAGATCAACCGTCTTCTCGAACTGTGCCGCAGTATCTATGAATCAGTCCTGTTCCTCAATGAGCACAAGCTGACCAAGCTGGAAATGCTGTTGAAACATGAACCGCTGGTCAAGACAGCCGGCTACAGCGCCAAGGAAGTGCTGGATACAGCCTTCGATCTGCCGCTGGCGGTCAAGAAGATCCTCAGTGCCTACTGGATCTATGTCGGTCAGCCGATGAGCACACTGCCGTTTACGATCTACGCCTTCCTGATGGCGGACTATATGATGGGCGGCTCCTTTGTGGCAAGAGGCTTCTCACATGAGATGTCCGTTGCCATGGCGGAGAAGTGTGAAGAACTGGGTGTCCAGTTTGAATACGGCCAGAATGTCGAAAAGATCCTGGTCAAGGACAATCATGTCTACGGTGTAAGAACCAGCCGGGGTGATGAGATCCACTGTGACTATATCGCCAGTGCACCGTATCCAAACACGGTTTACGGCAAGATGATCGAACCGCAGTCGGAAGTCCCGAAGGAAGCCCGTCAGTATGCCAATGCGATGCCGATGAGCGTCACCAATTTCTCGGTCGTGCTGTTGCTGGATAAATCACCGGAAGAACTCAACATCAAGGACTATTCCGTCTTCTCTTCCGATATTCCGTTTGACACGGATGCCTTCTGGGCAGAAGGAAAGAAGATCGGCAGCTGGAACTATCTGACCACGATCTGTCTGAACTATGCCAATCCGGACTGTGTGCCGGCCGGCATGACTTCGCTTTCCATCACCTATCTGCCGCTGCCGGAAGCTTTCCTGGATCTGAAAGCGGACGAATACTTCGCCTTCAAGAGAAAAGTTGCCCGGGAAATGATCGACCGCGTGTCGAAACATCTCGGAGTCGACCTGATGGAACACATCCAGGAAATCGAAATCGAATCACCGGTGACGATGTCGCACTATACCAGCGACTACCGGGGCGGTATCTACGGTTACCAGCATTCGATGGACAACTCGGTCGTCGGCCGTCTGGAAGATCTGGAGAAGGAATTCTATATCAAGGGCCTGGTCGGCTGCGCCAGCCATCAGCTGGTCGGTGACGGCATGGCCTGCAATATCAACAACGGCCGGATTGCCACCAAGGCAATACTGGAATGGATGAAGGAGGCGGAATAATATGAAAGTCAAAGGTTTTCTGCAGGATGTCCTGGGCGCCTCCCGCGTCACCAATGCACGTAGAAATCTGATCAAAAACGCCAGCGTTCTGAATGTCTACAGCGATCCGATCAGGGAAGTCGCCAGGGAAGTGCATCCGGAACCGTTCAAAGTCAGCGTCGTTTCAGTAAAGGACGCTTCCATCACGGCGAAAACATTCCGTTTCAAGGCTCTGGAAGGAAAACTGCCGCCGTTTGAGGCCGGTATGTATGTATCGTTCCAGGATCTGCAGATCGGCAATACGGTAACGACCCGTCCGTTCTCAATCAGCAGCGCGCCGTTTGAGGCAAGAAGCGAAGATCCGTTCTTTGAAGTCACGATCCGCAAGGGCAAAGACAACGGCTTTGTCTCGAATTACTTCTACAACGAAGTAAAAGAAGGTGATGAGTTCACTGTTGAAATGCCGTTCGGTCAGTTCTTCTATGAACCGATGCGGGATGCAAAGAACGTCGTAGCCCTGGCCGGCGGCTCCGGTATCACACCGTTTGTGTCGATGGCGAAGGAAATCAATCACGGCACGCTGGACATGGATCTGACGATCCTGTACGGTTCGGTATCCTCGAAAGATATCATTCTCAAGGATGTTCTTGATCAGGTGCAGAGTGAGAGAGTCAAGGTCGTCAATGTCATTTCCGGCGAGGAGGACTATGACGGTGAAAAAGGCTTCCTGAGCGCCGAACTGATCAAAAAGTACAGCAAGGGAGATACGAGTTACTTCGTCTGCGGACCGCTGCCGATGTATCAGTTTGTCAGAGGTGAACTGGCAAAACTGGAAGTACCTGAAAAGCGCATCCGCATGGAAGTCTTCGGCGCACCGGTGGATATCACCAAAGCGGAAGGCTATCCGGAATGCGAAGCACAGACCTTCAAACTGACCGTCGTCAGAGGCATTCACGAAGATGTCATTGAGGCATCTTCCCGCGAATCCCTGGCGGTTGCCATGGAAAGAGCCGGCATTAAGAACAATACAAGATGCCGGAGCGGGGCCTGCGGTTACTGCCGTTGCAAGCTGCTGAGCGGTGATGTCTTTGTGCCGGCAGTCGGCGACGGCCGCCGTTATGCCGATAAGATGTATGGCTATGTCCATGCCTGCTCGACGTATCCGTTATCCGACTGCAAAATCAAAATCGTTATCAAGTAATACAGAAAAAAAAAGGAATGGCCACTGTGTATCATCATACACAGCGGTCATTTTTCGGGTGTGCCGGGCATGGCACATCTCCAGCTGGTGAAAGTCCAGCCACGGGTATTTACCGCCAAGTGTAGCGAAACTCAAGTCGAAAGCAGTAATGCTGG
>CADBEA010000041.1 GCA_902793635.1 uncultured Erysipelotrichaceae bacterium
ACTGCTTTCGACTTGAGTTTCGCTACACTTGGCGGTAAATACCCGTGGCTGGACTTTCACCAGCTGGAGATGTGCCATGCCCGGCACACCTGAAAAAAGGCTTTTCAGCCTTTTTCATGTTTATTTATTCCGGAAGCTCATGCCGGCAATATTCAGTGTCTGTTCGTCGGCGATCAGATCAGCCGTGTCATCCAGCGGATCTTCCAGCAGCAGCGGTTCATCCTCGCTGTCTGTTGTTTCATTCACGACTGCACCGGAAACCTCATCCTCGAGGAAGTCATCGTCATCGGCGAAGAGATCCTCTTCCCCTTCCGGTTCGATGTCATCCAGGCCCGGCTTGAACAGATCGGAATTGGTCAGGCTCATCTCAGAGGTGCGCAGTCCGGCGGTACCGACTTCATCAAGAAGTTCCGTATCGCTTTCTTCCGGCATCGTCAGATCGAAGTCGTCCATATTCAGTTCCATACTGCTTTCCAGATCTGGCTTTGTCTCGGAAACAGGAATCACTTCTTCACCGGTCATGTCGAAATCCAGACCGTCATCCTGCAGTTCTTCCACGTCTTCAAAGAGATTGAGCTGTCCTTCCGCTTCCGGCTCTGACACGCTTTCTGTCTCTACTTCTTCAACGGCAGCCGGTTCTTCCGCAGCTGGTGCGGCGACCGTCGCGAGCGGCAGATCCAGAGCGCTTTCGTCATCGAACGGATTCTCATAGTCTTCTTCTGTCGGGCGGCGCAGACGGACTGCCATGTACTGTCTGGCCGGCAGGTCAATGCGGAAATGTCCTTTGTGGATACCTGCTTTGCGGATCAGGATATTCCATGTATCGATCACTTCAGCGACGAATTCCGTATCCTCATCAATATAGAAGTCACGGAAAGAAGGTCTCATGAAGCTGAAGTAGTAAATGTACTGGCTCTTGACGGGCTTCAGGAATTCCATTTCCGGAACTGCTGTGACACAGTCAAATTTGTCATTGACGGCACAGAGACCGTGACCCGGTGTCTGCTTGAGTACTTCCTTCAGGAAACGGACACGCTTCCAGCTTTCGCCATGCAGTGTTCCGCCGTGTGACCACCACAGAACACCGTCGTCATTCAGATATGTTTCGCCATGTCCCGGATAGCCGCCGCGCATGGCGGTTTCCCAGAATCTTCTGACCATTTCTTCACCGGTGATATTGCCCCAGCCATGCTGGATATTGCCTTCGTAGGCGATTTCGTCCATAACGACCGGCTTGCCGTATCTTGCGGCCAGTTCGTCGGTCAGTTCCGCGCCTTTGTACAGATCGATTCTCTGTACGGAGCAGTGGGTGATCCACGGCCGGCTGTGATCGTACATCTTCTGGCAGTTATGAATCGAACGCAGGTGATGATAGTTGTCTTTCTTCACCAGAACAGCGGCCAGTTTTTCCCAATCGGCCTGGCTGCGGGTCGGAATCAGATCATATTCATTGGCCATCGCCCACCAGACATTGTGGTATGCGGAGAAACGGGCAGCGATGTATTTGACATAATTGGCATCCTGCTCAGGTGTCATGGTGCTGAAGCCCCATCTGTCATATGGATGCATGATGATCAGATCAGCCTGGATGCCGCGTTTGCCAAGTTCTGTAATGCATTCATCCAGATTTCTGAAATAAGCGGGATTCAGACGGTCATAGTCGAAGTGGTTGCCTTCGTTTTTACCGAAATAAGCCATGAAGTTTTCACTGTTCAGCACGGATGCGTCCATCGGTGTGCCTTCAAACGGGAAAACAGCTGGATCTTTCAGGTTGTAGTCATAATGCTTCGGGAAAATGCAGAAGCGCATCTTGTTGAAACCCGCCTCAACAAGGCTGTCCAGCGTTTCCGCTTTTCTTTCCTCGCTCTGCAGATGCCATACATAGGCTGTCGTGCCAATCGGATAGAACGGTGTGCCGTCTTCATAGCTGAAATGATGCGTGTCAGAAACACGGACCGGACCGTGGACATTCTCATCTGCAGCATCGACATAGAAGACACCGGACAGTGTTTCCTTCAGGAATGAGCCTTTGAGGACAAATGTGTACTTGCCTTCAAAGGACGGCATGAAGCGCAGCCTGTATACACCGTCACCGTCATAGAAACCATCTACAACAGCGCTTTCATTCTTGCTTGTAAAGATTCCTTTCAGTGAATGATCAAGAAACGGATTGCCGTCTGACGGTCCTTCAACAGCGACTTCAAACACATCCCACTTTCTGACATTTGTCGGATAATCCTGGCTCATGGTGAAACCTCCCCCTTTTTCGTAAAATTGCAATACAAAAATATCTCTTCTCATTTACAATATCACGTTCTGCAGAAAAGAAAAAGCACGATAAACACCGTGCTTACGATATTTTCACGCCATTTCCGGCCTCAGATCTTCTCGATCGGTTTCCGCTCCGGCTTGAGATTGTTCTGCTTCAGAGAACGCTTCGCCATGACCTCTTCCACTTCTTCGAGAGTGATGCCCTTTTCGACCATCAGCACGACGAGATGATAGGCCAGATCGTTCAGTTCGCCGATCAGTTCTTCCTTTGATTCGGAAAGAGCCGCGACAACGACCTCCGTTGTTTCCTCACCGATTTTTTTGAGTATTTTGTTCAAGCCTTTTTCATACAGATAGGAAGTATAGCTGCCTTCCTGCGGATTGTTTTTCCTCGCCAGGGCGGTCTGATACAGGTTCTTCAGTTCACTCATAGTACTTCTTCTCCTTCGATATTGCGGTAAAAGCAGGAGTATTTGCCGGTGTGGCAGGCGGCACCATCCTGTTCGACCTTCAGCAGTAAAGTGTCCTCGTCGCAGTCGATCAGGATCTCCTTCACGTGCTGGTAATGACCGCTGGTCTCCCCTTTGCACCAGAGTTCCTGACGGCTGCGCGACCAGTACGTGGCCAGGCCGGTTTCGCGTGTTTTCTGAAAGCTTTCCTCATTCATCCACGCCAGCATCAGCACCTGATTGGTGCGGACATCCTGAACGACGCAGGGAACCAGACCGTTTCCTTTTTCAAAATCCGGACGGATCATAATCTTACCGGTACTCCTTTCTCTTTCAGATATTCTTTTACGTCGCCGACCGTCAGTTCGTTGTAATGGAACAGACTGGCAGCCAGCGCCGCATCTGCCGCGTCCGCCGCAAACACATCATAGAAATGCTCCAGCGCTCCGCAGCCGCCGCTGGCGATTACCGGCACGCTGACCGCTTGGCGCACCGCCTTCAAAAATGGCAGATCAAAGCCTTTTTTCGTTCCGTCGGCATCCATGCTGGTCAGCAGGATCTCACCGGCTCCGCGCTTTACCCCTTCTCTGATCCAGTCAATGGCATCGATACCGGTATCGATACGGCCGCCGCTGATCACGACATTCCAGCCGCTGCCGTCTTTGCGCATCCGCCCGTCGACCGCCAGAACGATGCACTGATCGCCGAACATGCCGGCGCCTTCCTGCAGAAGATCCGGATTCCGGACAGCGGCACTGTTCAGTGAAACTTTGTCCGCACCGGCCCGCAGGATACGGCGGATGTCGTCCGTCGTGCGGATACCGCCGCCGACCGTGAACGGCATGAAAACCTGGGCGGCTGTCTGTTCCACGATATGAACCATCGTATCCCGGTGTTCATGGGTGGCGGTGATATCCAGGAAGACGAGCTCGTCCGCTCCCTGTTCATAATATGTCCTGGCCAGTTTTACCGGATCGCCGACTTCTTTCAGGCCGATGAAATTGACGCCTTTCACCACCTTGCCGTCCCTGACGTCCAGACAGGGAATGATCCGTTTCGTAATCATATTTCTCTCCCGGCGGCGATGGCCGCGCAGAGATCGATGTCGCCGGTGTAAAGTGCCTTGCCGATAATGGCACCGTAGAGATCCATCGCTGCCAGTTTCCGGACATCCTGCAGATCATGAATGCCGCCGCTGGCCGTGATGTCACAGCCGCAGTGCAGTTTCAGATCATTGAGCATGGCGAAATTCGGACCGCTCAGCGTGCCGTCTTTTGAGATATCGGTAAAGATCAGATTGCGGACACCGAGTTCTTCCATCTTCACGGCAAAGTCCAGATAATAGCAGGCGCTGGTCTGCAGCCAACCGGCCGTCTGCACATAGCCGTCACGGCAGTCCATGGCCACCGCGATCTTTTCGCCATAGCGTTCAAGCGCTCTTTTCAGCAGCTGTTCGTCGTTGACGGCAGCCGTGCCGAGAATGACGCGGGAAACACCGTTCTCAATATAATAGCGGATGTCTTCAAATGTCCGGATGCCGCCGCCCGCTTCCACCGGGACCTTCAGATTTCCGGCTGCCGCGGTAATCAGTCTGGCATTTTCCTTTTTGCCGCTGCGGGCGCCGTCAAGATCCACCATGTGCACATATTCCGCGCCGGCATCCTGAAAAGCCCGCAGAGTGTCCATGACCGATTCCGCGACCACTTCTTTTTTTTCATAATCGCCCTGGTACAGCCGTACCGGTGCGCCGTCGATCATATCAACAGCAGGAATAATGATCATACAAAGTCCTCCAGAAAGTATTTCAGGATCTTCAGCCCTTCCTCACCGCTTTTTTCAGGATGAAACTGAGCTGCCATCACATGCCCTTTGACAAACAGGGAAGGCACTTTCACATCCCCGTAATACGACCAGCCGATCAGATCTTCTTCCTGATAGTCCGCCGCGTGATAGGAATGGACATAATATACATAAGGGTTCTTGCGCAGACGGTTTCTGAGCGGATGCTCTTTCAGGATCAGCTCGTTCCAGCCGATCTGTGGCACCGGCAGATCCGTGTCAAAACGGACGATCCGGCCGGTAAAGAAGCCAAGTCCCTGATGGACGCCCTTTTCTTCGCTTTCCTCAAACAGCATCTGCATACCGACACAGATGCCAAGCAGCGGCTTTCCTTCCTCTATGCAGCGGATGACAAAATGGTCAAGTTTCTTCTGCCGCAGATTGGCAACACAGTTACCAAACGCCCCGACCCCCGGCAGAATGATCTTCTCACAGTCTGCCAGAACTGCTTCGTCGTCACTGATGAGAGCTTCGGCTCCGAGTTCTTTCAGAGCGTTCTCGACACTGCGCAGGTTGCCCATGCCATAGTCAATGATGCCGATCATTCAAGCATTCCTTTCGAACTGGGGATCTGATCGCCGCTGACTCGGACAGCTTCCTTCAGGGCTCTGCCCAGAGCTTTGAAAATGGCTTCTGCCTTATGGTGGTCATTTTTTCCGTAATGAACGTTGACATGCAGAGTAATACCGGCATTTACAGCGAATGCCCGCATGAACTCCTCCACCATTTCGGTTGCCATCATACCGATCTGATCACGCTGGAATTCGCAGTTGAAGACCAGATACGGCCGGCCGCTGATATCCAGATTCACACTGGCCAGCACCTCGTCCATCGGCAGGGTAAAACTGCCGTAGCGGGCAATACCGGCCCGGCTGCCAAGTGCCTTGCGCAAAGCCTGACCGATCAGAATGCCGCAGTCTTCAATGGTATGATGATCGTCCACATCCAGATCGCCGTTGGCGTCAATATACAGATTCATACCGGAATGGAACGCCAGCAGTTCCAGCATGTGATTGAAGAAACCAATGCCGGTATCCACGGCGGATTTTCCCTCGCCGTCCAGATTCAGTTCACATTCCACTCTTGTTTCTTTTGTCTCACGTTCCAGTTTTACTGCCCGCATGTTTTTTCCTCCTCAAACTTTTTCAGCACGTCAAGCACCAGGTCATTTTCTTCCGGAACACTGATGGTGACCCGGAAGTTTCTGCTTCCCTTGTAGTTACGAATCACAATGCCGGCTTCCTTCAGCAATTCCATCAGTCTCTCCTTGTCTTCGGATATACCGTAAATAAAATTCGCCTGCGAAGCAATATATCTGGCCCGCTGACTGCCGCTGAGAGCGGTCAGCATGCGGCGGCGCTCACGGCGGATCATGGCGGTGAATTCCTGCACCTCATCGCTATGGGCAAGCACGACGCAGGCGGCCTTCATGCTGAGGGCATTGAGGGCGTACGGCACAAAGGCGCTTTTGAGAGCGGCCATATTCTGCGGATCGGAAATCAGGAAGCCGACCCGGATGCCGGCCAGTCCGAACGCTTTTGACAGGGTCCGGGTAACATAGAGATTGTCATATCTGTCCAGCAGCTGCACAGCGCTTTCTTCATCCGCGAATTCAATATACGCTTCATCGATCACGACCGGTACCGGCGCGAACGCGGCGGTAATCTTTTCGCACTCGGAAAGGCTGAGACAATGGCCGCTGGGGTTGTTGGGATTGGAAAACATGACGAGATCGGCATTGTTTTTCCTGCCTTCTTCAATGAAGGTGTCAATATCGAGAGAACCGTCTTCGTTGATGGCAAATTTGCGGACTTTCGCTTCATACGAACCGGCATAATAGTCATACATGGAGAAATCCGGATCGAATGTGTACAGAATCTTATCACGGCCGAGGAAGGTGCCGATCAGATAGCCGAGCATCTGGTCTGACCCGTTGCCGGCCAGCAGCATTTTCTCATCAAGACCCAGCCATTTTCCATATGCCTGCAGCAGTTCCGTTTCATCCGTATCGGGATAGCGGTTCAAAGGAAGGTCCCTGATCGCTTCCAGGATTTCGGCCATGACGGCTTCGGAAAGCGGTCGCGGATTCTCGTTGGCATTCAGCAGGATCCCCTCCTGCTTCACGGTTTCGTACGTCTGTATCGTTTTCATTTCTTCATCCTCACTCTGACCGCGTTGGCATGACCATCCAGCTGTTCTTCCTTCGCCATGGCGATAATGTCATTTCCATATGCCGCAAGAGCTTCCTCACTGTAGAACAGGAACGATGATTTTTTGATGAACGCATCGACACCAAGGGCACTCGAGAAGCGGGCGGTGCCGTTGGTCGGCAGCACATGATTGGTGCCGCCGTAATAATCACCGATCGATTCACAGGTATAGTAACCCAGGAAAACGGAACCGGCATTGCGCACGCTGTTCAGGTATTTCATCGGCTCCCGCACCATCAGCTCAAGATGCTCGGGAGCGATGGCATTGGCGAAAGCAATGCATTCTTCAAGGGAATCACAGAGGATCGACTTGCCGTAATCAGCCAGCGATTTTTCTACGATCTCCCTCTTCGGCAGCACGGCGGACTGTTTTTTCAGCTCCTCATTCACTTCCTGGATCAGTTTTTCAGAAGTGCTCAGCAGGATCGCTGAAGCCATCGGATCATGTTCCGCCTGGGAAAGCAGATCGGCTGCCGCGCAGACAGGATCCGCACCTTCGTCTGCGATCACCAGGATCTCGGAAGGTCCGGCGATCATATCAATATCCACTTTGCCGTAAACCAGTTTCTTGGCGGAGGCGACAAAGATATTGCCGGGTCCGACGATCTTATCCACCGCCGGAATGGATTCGGTGCCGTAAGCCAGCGCCGCGATTGCCTGCGCTCCGCCGACCCGGTAGATTTCCGTCACACCGGCGATTTTCGCGGCAAAGGCGATGTTGGGATTGATGCCGCCCTGCGCATTGGGAGGCGTGACCATGACAATGCGGCTGACCCCGGCAACTTTGGCGGGGATCGCGTTCATCAGCACCGAACTGGGATACTGGGCCCGGCCGCCCGGCACGTAAATACCGACCGCGCTCAGCGGCAGCACGCGCTGGCCGAGATAGATTCCCATTTCCTTCTGCTGCAGATAGGAATTCTGGACCTGGGCGCGATGAAAGAATTCAATATTCTCTTTGGCTTTAAGCATCGCCTGACAGAAGCCGGGATCACACTGCGCGGCGGCCACTTCGATTTCTTCCGGACTGACGCGGAACTGAGTGATATCGATTCTGTCAAATTCTTTTGTATATGCACGCAGAGCCTCGTCGCCGCGGCTATGGACATCCTGCAGGATCGTATTGACCTTCTGCAGAATATCCGTGCTGATTTCCTGGGTGCGGGCACTCAGATATTCCCGCAGGGCTTTCGTGTCTTTTTTATTGATTTCCTTCAGCATGTTTTTTCACGATCCTTTCCAAATCAGAAATGAATGTCATGACTTCTTTCCGTTTCAGTTTGAAACTGGCTTTGTTCACGATGACGCGGGCACTGATGCGGGCGACGGTGTCATAGACCTCCAGGCCGTTCTCTTTCAGTGTCGTTCCCGTTTCCATAATATCGACGATGCCGTCACACAGACCAAGCACCGGACCGAGTTCCACCGATCCCTCAATGCGGATGATCTCCACGTCCATGCCGCGGGAGGCAAAGTAGCGGCGGGCCACTTCGGGATATTTCGTGCCGATGCGGATATGACCGTTTTTCTGCAGCGGATCACACCCCTTCAGACCGCCGACAATGAAGCGGCATTGGCCGATCTCAAGATCGAGCATTTCATAATAATCACTGCCGCCTTCCATCAGCGTGTCCTTGCCGACAATACCGATATCCGCCACGCCGTGCTCGATGTAGGTAATGCAGTCATTGGCCTTGACCAGAAAATACCGGACGTCTTTTTCGGTATCCGCAAAGACAAGTGCCCTTCCTTTATTCTTCAGTTTTTCGACGCCGTAGCCGGCTTCTTCCAGCATTTCGGCAGCCGCCTTTTCCAATCTGCCCTTTGTAAGAGCTACCGACAGACTCATCACCGCACCTCCGGTTTATCAATCGTATCATCACGGACCAGTTCCAGCGGTCCTTCCTTCCTCAGCACTCTGGCATACTGCAGTGCCTCGATCAGGCATTTCTGCGGATAGGCCAGCTGCCGTTTGGTTTCTGTTTCCTCTTTGACGGCATCCAGCAGATAATCGACCTTGACGCCGAAGCCGATAGCCGGCATGTCACGGCCGACTTTCTTCAGAAGGTCGTCATAGCGGCCGCCGCTCAGCACGGCTGTTCCGATGCCCGGCACGAAGCCTTCGAAGATAATGCCGGTATAGTAGTCAAGATGCGGAACCTTGCCAAGGTCAAAGGCGAAACGGTCCTGATATCCGAGTGTGTTCAGATCCTCCGCCAGTTTCACGAAGCGTTCCGCTTCCTGCTTCAAAGACGGTGCAAAGCTGTACTTCAGAGCTTCCTGCAATGCATCCTCACCGTTGAACAGCGGCAGATGTTCAAAGAAAGCACGGGCTTTTTCGTCAATTGGCAGCGTCTGCAGTTTTTCTCTGACGTCCGTCATTGCCTTGGCGTCGATCAGATCCGCCAGCTGCCGGGCGTCTTCTTTTCCGATGCCGGCTTCCCGGACGGCCATTTTGAAGAAATTGCTGTTGCCGATTTCCAAAGTGCTGTTTGCCACAGGCAGTGCCGCCATCACATCCAGCGCACAGCTCAGCACTTCGAGATCACTGCCGTCATCGAGACCGATCAGTTCGATGCCGCAGTCTGTCACTTCGTTGCGTTTGCCGGCAAAATTCTGTCTGACTTTATAAACATTCGCACAGTAGGAAAAACGGAACGGTCCCTCGACATTGCCGTACTTTGTCGCGCAGAGGCGGGCGATTGGCAGTGTCATATCCGTGCGCAGAGCGAGGATCTGGCCGCTCTCATCCACGAATTTATACATCGTTTCTTCTTTCAGTGAAGTAAACGTGTTCTGGTATGTCGAATAGAATTCGATCAGCGGTGTTTCGATCTTCTGATAGCCATAGCTTTCATAGACCCGGCTGATCCGTTCTTCCAGACGGCTTTTCACGGCACATTCCTGCGGGAACAGGTCCCGCATCCCGAAAGGTATCTGAATCTGTTTCATCATTTCCTCCCTGAACACAAAAAAGCGTCCTGCCAAGGGACGCTTCACGTGGTTCCACCCAAATTCACCGGCGTCTCACGGCGGCCGGCCTCACGAAGTACTATCATACTCCTGTGCTGTAACGTGCACACACGTCATTCCCTACTGTGATTTCGGAAAAGCGGCTCCGGGATGTGTTTTCCGCAGTTCGGATCCGCTTCCTTTCACCACCCGGAAGCTCTCTTCAGCACCGCCTTCTGCTTACTTTTTCCCTTCTCAGCCTTTCTGATTATTCAAATTATAACACTCTCTGTATCGATGTAAACAGAAAACCACCGGTTTTCATGAAACCTGTTTCATACCCTTCTTTTTCTTTCGCAGGAAATACCAGACAGCAGGCAGCGCTGCACTGATGGCCGCGGGAATCACCGCCGAGAACAGACTGCCATCCTTTTCGCTTCGGATCGGAACCGCTTTTTCCGCCGCTTTGTTTTTGATCGTGATGGTCGGCTCGCTCTGTGCGTCCTTCGGCATCGTGAAACTGATCCTGAGTTCCATTTTTTCATATCCGCTGACGGCGGTCTGCTGGGAAATCAGATATGTTTCGCCCGGTTCGACATGTTCACTGATCCGCTTCGCGTCATTACTGCTGACCCACTGGGCAATCGTTTCGCCTTCCGCGTTATCGACCCGCAGCACCGCGCCTGAGAGGGGATGACCTTTTTCATCCTGCAGAACGACGCAGAAGCTCCGTACCGGCGATGCTTCCGCCGGCGTCTTTTCCGGTTCCATCCTTCGCAGAACAGATGCTTCATAGCCACGATATACCGGCAATGCTTCTTCCTTTTCCGCCGGCTTGTCCTCTTCCTCCTCTTTCTTTTCTTCTTCCGCGGCCGCTTCCGAAGGGCCGTAAGGAAGCGGCTGTCCGGCTGTTTTCGTGCATGTGAAGCGAACGGTCAGATCTTCATCCGGCGCTGTTTCAGGAATCAGGATGGTCTGCGCAGAGTCCAGCCATTCATAGCCATCCATCGCTTCCGGCACGATGGTGATTTCCATTCCGCTTTTCAGTTCTTCGCCGCCGATCACCCCTTCTTCATGGATCACTTCCTCCTGTAAAAAAGAGTCGTCATGATACACATACACCGGTATTTCAGTGGGGCCGCTTCCGTCTTCACAGACGGTCTGCACATTGATCCGGATCGGCTGCTGACAAATCAGCAGTTCTTCGTCGCTGTACAGATCAAACAGAAACGCCTTACGCTTCAGCGGATAGTAACCATCGGGCGTCGTTTCGGCACTGACGTAATAATCACCGTGCATCAGGCTTGCTTCAAACGTGCCGTCTTGCGCCGGTTCATAAACCGCTTTTTCTCCGTTTTCATCGAGGCATGCTTCTTCATCCTCCTCATCCCGGTAAAAAGTGATTTTCTGTTCTGTGTCTACTGGCTCATACCGGATCTTCCGCACAGCGTAGGGCAGCGCTTCGGAAACGATGATAAATTCTTCGTCCGCGATGGTTTCCGGAACAGTGAAAACCTCATCGTCAGGCTGGTGAAAGCCGTCCGGAACCGCTGTGTAATGGATGCGCAGACGGCTGCCGCTAGGTATTTTCAGATCATGGAAGACCTTCTTTTCATGAACGGAACTCTGCCATGCCGCAAGCCGGCTGCCGGCTTCATCGTACAGTTCGATCCGAAAGCCATCCCCTTCGCACCTGTCCGGACCGGACAGCTGAAAAGCAAGTGAGAAAGGATGCAGCGGCAGTTCGATCCTCTCTTCTTCGTAACCGACGGGATATTTCATTTCGCTTCCGGCCGCCCAGCCCGGCGGCAGCTGCTCCGCTTCGATCAGGGCTGTGTGTCCGGCGGGAAATGTGATTTCTTCTTCCGTGTCATTCATAACGATTTCCCTTTCCCACTCGCTTTCCGTATCGGTAATGCGCAGATGAATTCCCCTCACCGGGCTGATCAGGCGCAGACATGTTTCTTCCGGATCAGCAGCCTTCACCGGCCAGCAGGCCGCCTGGATGAAAAGACAGCAGGCAAACAGGATAAACGGTTTTTTCATTTTGTATCTCTCCTTTGTCCTCTGTCTTTTTTATTGTGTCCAAATTGGTTTTCCCGCAAAAAAATGATCCCGGTCCGGGATCATTGCCGTTCTGTTTCTTCTTCGCTGGTTTTTTCTTCGGTCTGTCCCAATGCATTCCGGGCATTGACGCAGATGCGTTTCACCAACTGATCCAGCGTGTTTTTCTCCTCTTGTGAGAAACCGTCCAGACACACTTCCAGCATGTCTTCCTTCGCCATCTGAACATCACGCTCAAACTGTTCATTGATGCCCCTGATCGCGATGACTTCCAGTGTCGCCGGCGCGGTCCGGATACCGATCAGATGACGGCTCTGCAGTTTCTGAAAAGACGTCATGACATTCAGCTGACCGATTCCGGTAAAGTCTGCGATTTCTTTCTGAGTGCACCAGCCGCCTGCCATACATATCGCTGTATAGATCCGCAGATCACTCAGCGTCAGATCATATTTCATGGCAGCCGCGTTCAGATAGCGCTGATACAGTTTGTCCGTATAATACCAGACCGTCAGTGTATCCGCTGTTTTGGCATGATAACTGGCCTGAACTGTTTCTTCACCGATCTTCATGGTACCCGGCATCATCGGAATGGTCATGTCATCCCGGGCGGCGTCGATCAGGAAGCCGGCGATGCGGAGCCGTTCCGCTTCATAGGTTTCCGGATCGAGTACACTCTTAAAGAAATTGTTGTAATACTGGAAGATGCTGGTTTTCATTTCCACCAGTTTCATCAGATTCAGGTTGCTGGCGACCAGTGAGCCTTCCGTTTTGACATAGTAATATACCGGAACCTGCAGCGCGCAGATCCTCTCGCAGTGAATGACATACTCCAGATTGAACAGGAAGTCTTCACAGAAACTGACATCCTCATCCATGCGGATCCTGTATGTTTCGATCAGATCACGGCGGTACAGTTTGTTCCAGAGAACGCCATAGTAATAGTCGGCCGGTGCGTCCATCATGAATTCGGCATATTCCCGTCTGCTCAGCACCTTGCTGGTCAGAATGTTTCCCTTGCGGGAAAGATTCTCACCGACTACCCGGTAAAAATCGGCGATGACCATATCACACTGATTGTCTTCCGCCGTCCGGACCATCAGCTTGGTGGCGTCACTGCTGAGCCAGTCGTCCGCGTCCATAAACTGCAGATATTTTCCGCTGGCTGCTTCGATGCCGTGATTGCGGGCAGCCGAGGCACCGGCATTTTCCTGATGTATCACTTTTACTCTTTCGTCCTGCGCGGCAAGCGCGTCCAGGATGGCGGGTGAATCGTCCTTACTGCCGTCATTGACGAGAATCAGTTCAAAATCCTTATATTCCTGCTGCAGCACGCTTTCCGCACAGCGGCGGATCGATTTCGCGGCATTGTAAACCGGCACGATAATACTTACACAGGGCATGGTCTGTCCCCCTTCTTTTTCACTGAGCACAGACAGTATACCATTGAAAAAGGCTGCCGACGCAGCCTTTTGTTATTTCAGATCATACAGCCGGGAATACTTCTCTTCCAGATAATCCAGATAGAACCGCGGATCAAATGCTTTGCCGGTTGCTTTTTCCATGATTTCGGAGGATGGATACAGACAGCCGTAGCGATGGATATGTTCCTTCAGCCAGGCCATGATCTCAGGATATCTTTCTTCTTCCAGCAGTCTGGCCGGATCGATCTCCTCTGCCATCGCCGCATAGAACTGCGCCGCAAAGGCGCTGCCTAAAGCATAGGTCGGGAAATAACCGAAATAAGCATACGGCCAGTGCATATCCTGCAGGATACCGCTCGCCGCATCCGGAACGTCCAGTCCCAGATACTCTTTGTATTTCGCATTCCACAGAGATGCAAGATCTTTTGTCTGCACATGGCCGGCAAAAAGTTCCTTTTCGATCTCATAGCGGATCATGATATGCAGCGGATAGGTCAGCTCATCCGCTTCCGTGCGGATCAGGGAAGGTTTGACAAGATTGACAGCCTTCATGAATTCCCTCAGGCTGACATCCTCCAGCTGTTCGGGGAAAGTTTCCTTCAGACGCGGGAAGATGACCTTCCAGAAGCTTTCACTGCGGCCGAGATGATTCTCGCACAGACGTGACTGTGACTCATGCATGCCGGCGCTGATCGCGGATACGATCACGGAATCATCATAAGCCGGATCGACGTCATGCGCGTAATAGGCGTGCCCGGTTTCATGTACCGTCGAAAGAATGCCGGCAGCCGGATCATGTTCACGGTACTTGGTGGTAATGCGCACGTCGTTCTCTGCGATCCATGTCGTCAGCGGATGTTCCGATTCACCCAGCTTTCCCCATGCCGGCGTGAAGCCGAGATAAGCCAGGACATCCTGCATGAATGCTCTCTGCCGAGGGATGGAATAAGCTTTGTGCAGGAAGGCATCCGGCGGCTGCGGGCAGGCGGAAATACGGCGGATCAGCGGCACAAGTCTTGTCCGGACGGCGGCGAAGAACGCATCGTAGCGTTCCATGTTCCAGCCCGGTTCGTTATCATCCAGCAGGATGTCATACGGATGTCTGTCATCCTGACGGTATGACAGCAGTTCTTTCTGCGCTTCGACTAGTTTTTCCAGATACGGCGCGTAGGACGGCCAGTCGGCGTTCTTTTTGCATTCCAGCCAGGCCTGTTCAGAAGCATGCAGAATACGCTGGTATTCGACATAGACTTCTTTCGGCACGTCATGGATCCTGGCGGCCTGCTGATAGCGGATCTGCACTTTCCGTCTTGTCACTTCGTCAAGATCCGGATCCGCGAGCAGTCCCTTCATGATTTCATACATTTCCGCATCGTTTTCGAGACTGAACAGTTCGCCATGCAGAAACGCGGTGTGTTCGTTGCGGATCGCTGCTCCCTCGTAAGGCGGTCTGTCATTGGCATCAATGCCGATCACCGTCAGGGCGAACTGATAGGCATTCAGTTTTTTCTCCCATTCGGCAAATCTGTTTTTCCACTCAGTATTCATTCTGTTTCCTCTTTCGGAAGCGTGCTGCCGCCGTACGGCATCACGATCACTGTCCCCTGCTGACCGTATTTCTTCTGCGCGTCTTCATATGCCTGCTGCAGACTCTGATACGGCTTCAGAATGGTTTGGGAAACCGTTTCGCTGTCCATGTCACTGACCAGAAAGATCTCAGCCTTTTTGCGGATCATGGCAATGGCAGCCGCTTTATGGCCGCCCAGCTGGAACTTCTGGCGGATCGCTTTGATCATTGCGTCAGGGTCCTGGTATTTCAGCATCCATTCCGCGAATACGTCGTTGCCAAAGCCCTCTTTGCAGGAACCGACAAGGATCACAGTGCCGCCCTCCTTTACCGCATGACCGGCATTGTCGAGCGCCTTCTGTGTCTGGTAGAGATTCAGATCCTTGGGAGCGCCGCCCTGTGACACCAGGACGATATCCGCCTTTTCATTCAGCTGACAGCCGTAGTGACTGTCGAGAAAAGCGCATGCCCGGCGGTGGGCTTTCACCATATCTCCGCAGGCCGCGTAAACGATCTGTTTGGCTGTGTTCAAGACGACATTGACGATAAAGTCGGCACCGACCATGGCAGCGGCTTCTTCGATATCCGCCCGGACCGGATTGCCTTCCAGTTTGCCGGTGCGGGCATTCTCGTCGGTCATGAAACGGTGATTGGACTGAATCGCCGCCGGTGTGGAAGCGCCTGGCATCAAAGCCTTGGCACCGCCTGAGAAACCGGCAAAATAGTGATATTCCACATTGCCGATCAGAATGCGGCGGTCCGCCTCAACGACCCGGCGGTCGATGTCGACGTCTGTCCCGCGGCTGGTCGTTCCGACATGGACGATATCTTCAAAATCCGTATCGGCGCAGCAGACATCCGCGAAGATGTCCCGGCCGACAAGATGAATCATTTCTTCTTTGCTCTGCCGTCGGTGTGAGCCGCGGCCGAACAGAATCGTGATGTCTTCCCGGCGGATGCCGGCCAGATACAGTTCCTTCAGCACATGTGGAAGAATTTTATAGCTGGGACACGGACGGGTAATATCACTTGTCATGATCACGACATTTTCCTGCGGTCTGACGATGGCCGAGAGCGGCTGTGTTCCGATTGGCTTCGCCATCGCTTCCCGGAGGATCTTTTCTTCATCCGGATCCTGCGGCAGATCTTTGGGCATCAGGACCTGAAGGACCAGTTCGTCCCGGACGTCCAGCGTCTGCTGGGAGGTCCCGCTTTTCAGACATACCAGCATAGATCAGTGCTCCAGTACTCTGACCCGGATCATGCCTTCGATTTCTTCCAGTTCCCGGATTGCTGTCTCATCGACATCCGAGTTGACGTCAAATACGGAATAGGCATAATTTCCGCGTGATTTATTTGTCATGTTTTCAACGTTGATGCGGTCTTTCGCGAAGATCGGCATGATATCCGCCAAAACACCCGGCAGATTGCGGTGGATCAGACAGATTCTCGCCTCGCCGCTTCTTTCCAGGGAAAGATCCGGCAGGTTGACGGAATTCCGGATGTTTCCGTTGCGCAGGTAATCATCGATTTCCTGGGCTGCCATGCGGGCGCAGTTGGCTTCCGCTTCCACAGTCGTGCCGCCAAGATGCGGTGTCAGCACGACATTCTTTGTTTCAATCAGACGGCGGGTCGGGAAGTCGGAAACATATCGTGCGACTTTGCCGCTGTTCAGAGCTTTGATGATCGCGTCTTCGTCGACGACCGCGCCGCGGGCGTAATTGATGATCCGCACGCCGTTCTTCATTTTCGCGATCGCCGCTTCGTCGATCATATGATACGTATCTTCTTTCAGCGGCACGTGCAGGGTAATATAGTCACTGTATTTGAGAAGATCGTCCAGGTTTTTGACACGGAACACCCGCTGGGAAATCTTCCAGGCAGATTCCACGGAAAGATACGGATCGTAGCCGTATACTTTCATGTCGCAGGCCAGACCGGCGTTGGCGACAATGGAACCGACATTGCCGGTGCCGATGACACCGAGTGTCTTGCCGGCATATTCCGGACCGGCGAACTGCTTCTTGATCTTTTCCATCCGCTCTTCCACCGGACCTTCGGAATCGTCATAGGTGTACACCCACTTTACCGCGTCGAAAATATCACGGCTGGCCATGCACAGTCCAAACAGGAACAGTTCCTTGACGCCGTTGGCATTGCCGCCCGGAGTATTGAACACGACGATGCCTTTTTCAATGCATTCCTCATAGGGAATCGTATTGACACCGATACCGGCCCGGCCGATACACAGGAGTTCCTCATTGAACGGATATCCGTGCATGTCGGAAGCCCGGACAAAAATGGCATCCGGATCCGTGACGTTGTCACCGACAATATAGTCTTCACTGCGCAGGATCTCACGGCATGAGTCGGAAATGTTATTCAGTGTTTTGATTTTGAACATAGCTGGTCCTCCAGAATATATCCTCACCATTCTATCACGAACTATTATCGTGTGTATCCGAAACTGTTTTTCCGCATTGCAATAATCCTGTCACTAAGATAAAATAAACAAGCAGTCGGAAACGCCCCCGTGATGGAATTGGTAGACGTAGGAGACTCAAAATCTCCCGGTGGCGACACCGTGCCGGTTCGAGTCCGGCCAGGGGCACGTAACGAAAAAGACCTGAATCATGTTCGGGTCTTTTTTTGCATCATAGGATCCTGCCAGCTGCTTTACAGGATGTTTTCCAGAACCGCTCTGTCCCAGATTTCCACCTGTTTTCCTTCCGCGATTTTTTTCACGTCTCCGTTTACTTCCGTGTTGCTGACCAGGATACCGCTGTCGGCGTTTTCCATATCGATGTCCTGAACGGTTTCACTGATTTCCCGGCTTGTGATTTCCCGGTTCAGATAGGTCTGCACCGTATAAACTCTGCCCTCTTTCTGAACGAGCAGATCATTGTCATTGTCCCTTCTTCCATCCGCCGTCCGCACGTCTTCGATGCGCACTTCACGGAAACCTTGTCTGCTCAGCAGCGATGCGATATAATTCCGGAATTCCCTGTCATCGAGAAACCGGTCTATGACTGTCAGTTCATCCATTTCCGTTTTCTCCTTTCCTGATGTAAAAAAGCCTGCTGAAAAACTCAGCAGGCTTACTGTTACTGATCAGTTGTTTTCTTTCTTGGCAATTGCTTTGGCAATGACCTTTTCGGCAACATCTTTCGGAGCCGGTTCGTATCTGTCAAAGACCATGACATATCTGCCGCGGCCCTGGGTCATGGCACGGAGTTCATTCGCGTATGTCAGCATTTCTGCAGTCGGAACTTCCGCATGGATGACCTGGTCGCCTTCGTCGTTCAGTGACATATCCATGATCATGCCGCGTCTCTTCGGCATGTCACCCATCAGTGTACCGGTGTATTCTTCCGGTGCGGTGATCGTAACTTTGCCGATCGGTTCAAGAAGAGCTGGCTTGGCATTCGGCATAGCCTTGTTGTATGCAAGTCTGGCAGCTTCTTTGAAGGCAACTTCTTTGGAGTCAACCGGGTGATAGGATCCGTCGAACAGGACAGCCTTGACACCGACGACCTTAAATCCGGCCAGCGGTCCGTGTTCCATGCAGTCTCTTAAGCCCTGCTCTACCGGCGGGAAGTACTGCTTCGGTACAGCACCGCCGAATACTTCTTCTGCGAATTCCATATCATCGCTGTTAGTCGGTTCGAAACGTACCCAGACGTCACCGTACTGGCCGGCGCCGCCGTTCTGCTTCTTATATTTACCCTGAGCTTCAGCTGTGCCGCGGATAGTCTCACGGTACTGAACTGTCGGTTCCTTGGTTGTAACTTCAACCTTGTACTTGGACTTCAGTTTGGAAACGATCAGGTCGATATGCTGGTCACCCAGACCATAGAGAACCTGTTCATGTGTTTCAGCATTATTGACGAGACGAATCGTTCCGTCTTCCTGCATCAGGTTGCGGATACCGACAGACATTTTGTCTTCGTCAGCCTTTGTCTTCGGCATGATGGCATAGCCAAGCATCGGTTCCGGATATTCAATCTTCGGGAACTTGACGATTCTGCTCTTGGTGCACAGTGTATCGTTGGTTTCCGTGTTCTGCAGTTTGACGACAGCACCGATGTCACCGGTGAACAGTTTGCCGACACCAATCTGGAACTTGCCGCTGATAACGAAGATCTGGCTGATCTTTTCGTTGGCGTCCTTGCAGGAGTTGTAAACCTGGGAGTCACTGTTCAGAACACCGGACATGACTTTCAGATAGGAAATCTTACCGACGAACGGGTCGACGATCGTCTTGAAGACGAATGCGGACATTGCTTCGTTCTCGTTGGTTTCGAGATCGATCGGTTCGTTCTTGGCATTGAGCGCGTGTACACGGCCCTTTTCGGCATAGCATGGGAAGTATTCCGTGATCAGGTCCATCAGTCTTTCGATACCTGTCTGGTCGATAGCGCTGCCGCAGTATACCGGTCTGATGTCGCCGCTGCGGACACCGATTCTGAGTCCCTTGGCGATTTCATGCTCGTCAAACGGTTCTTCCATGAAGAACTTTTCCATCAGCTCATCATCTGTGCTGGCGATTGCCTCACAGATCTGTGCATAGTATTCTTCCACCTGGTCAGCCAGATCAGCCGGAACTTCCTGAGCTTCCTTACGGTTGTTGTAATACCAGGCCTTCTTACGCAGGATATTGACGGAGCCTACAGATTTGCCGTTTTCAACGATCGGCATTTCGAACGGAATGACAGTATTGCCGAACTTGGCGCGCAGTTCGTCCAGTACTTTGTCGAAATGCGCGTGTTCGTCATCCATCTTGTTGAGGAAGAAGATAGTCGGCAGATGTCTCTTATTGACAGCTTCCTTCCAGGCGCGCTCGGTACCGGCTTCGATGCCTTCCTTGGCATTGACGACGATCAGAGCGTTGTCACCGGTGGTAAGACCGGTAACTTCTTCACCTTCATAATCCATATAACCTGGTGTGTCGATGAAGTTGATCTTTCTGTTCTTCCATTCGACCGGAGCCAGATGGCAGTATACGGACAGGCCTCTCTTGCCTTCTTCCGGATCAAAGTTCAGGGCAGTTGTTCCGTCGCTGTTCTTGCCGAACTTGTCAAGCTGTTTGTTGAAGTATAAGCAGGCCTCGATGACGGAGCTCTTGCCGGCACCGGAATGGCCTAATACAACTACATTGCGTACATCACTTGCTAAATAATCTTTCATCACTTGTTCCCCTTATTTCAGAATATCTTTCAGATCCGCAAGGCATTCCTTACGGACATAGTGAATTGCCATCTGTCCGTTGTTGTCTTTGACTTCCTTGTCAGCACCGGCATTCAGCAGCAGGTTGACAAGACTCGGATAACCGATATAAGCAGCTCTCATTAAAGCTGTGCATCCCTTGTTGTCAGAAGCGTTGATATCTGCGCCGTTTGCCAGCAGATACTCAATGATATCCGTCTTGTAGCCATTGACTGCTTCCATCAGAGCCGTTCTGCCCTGTTCATCGACAGCGTTGACATCCGCACCTTTGCCGACCAGGTATTCAACAACATCCTGCTCGCCAAGAAGTGATGCTCTCATCAGGGCTGTTCTGCCTCTGTTGTCATGCGAGTTGACATCAGCACCGGCATGTACCAGCATTCTGCAGATATCGACATGTCCCTTCTTTGCGGCACCCATCAGAGCCGTCTTGTTGTTTCTGTCACGCATTCTAGGATCTGCGCCGTTGTCCAGCAGGAAGCGGACAACATCTTCATAGCCGCGCTTGGCAGATCTCATCAGAGCCGTACGGCCGTCACCACTCTGCACATTGACATCAGCGCCTTTGGAAACCTGAGCGCAAACCTTGGCGAAATCACCACTTGCTGCAGCATCGAAGAATTCACGATTTGTCTGATCCATTAACATTACCTCCTGTGATCATTCAAAGATATATTCACTTTTTCGATGAAAAAAGATGGACGCTCTACATCCATCTTAAAAATTGTCACATCCTATGTAACCCAATCCCAATGAAAAGACCGTTAACCTCCTGGGTTGTGCTGTTATTCTGTACTATTAAAAGCATTCCGCCAACCATAAAATTCGTCTCCGATCTCGCTTATCTGGGCTAAATATATCTGCTTTCATTTTACCTGAATCACTTGATACTTCAATAGAATTGAACCTGAAATCTTTGAAAATTAATGAAAAAATGTAAGAAACATGTAAACGTTTTCATTGCTTTCTCAGCGGAGCAGCCGCACGCTTTCCTTATAATCCGGCATGTATTCACTGATCACCTGATAGAAAGCCTTTGAATGATTCGGCACCAGCAGATGAGCATATTCATGCAGGAGCACGTAGTCCAGACACTGTACAGGATAATGGATCAGGCGCTTGGAAATGCTGATATGACGGCTGGCCGGCGTACAGCTTCCCCAGCGGCTCGTCATGTATTTCAGAGTGATCCTGGGAAGCGGAATATGATTCTTCTGACAGATTTCCCGGTCCCACTCTCCCCTTCTTTCGAGGATCATCGCCTGCAGCTGTCTGGCCGCATAGTCATAGAAGGTTTTTTCAATTCTCTCCTGACTTTGTTTCCTCAGGAAAAAGACGATCTCGTTTTCCTCGATCATCATAAAGTCTGTTCTGGCCTTCTCAAAACGGACCGGATAACGCCTGCCGAGCCATACCGCCTCATGCTCGTCAATACCAGAAAGATGTCTCTGCTCCCGCTTCGTCTGTCTGTTTTCCGTGCGGCGGATCCACGTTTCCTTTTCCATGATAAACGCTGCGATCTCCGCCCGGCTGATATACCGCGGACATGTCACATTCAGCGATCCGTCATCGGCGACTCTGAGATACATATTGCGGTTGCGCTTGTATGTAATATGGACGGTTCTCTCTTTACCGGCTGCCGTTATTTTCATTTCGTTCATAACGAAAACTATTATAACACCTGATATAATTTCCCTGTTGTTTTCACATTTTGTTTATGGTATTATAACCAAGCAATATGGCGGCTATGGTGAAGTTGGTCAACACACTGGATTGTGGCTCCAGCACTCGTGGGTTCGAGTCCCACTAGTCGCCCCTTTGTAAAAGTCCTGATCACGGAAGTGACCGGGACTTTTTTTGTTGTTTATTCTTCACCCGTCTCCGTGCCCAGCAGTGACTGCAGATACATACTGAGTTCAGAGTCGCTGACCAGTTCCGCTTCCGTATCCGTCCGGTAGGAGTCTGACGTCGGAAACATGCGGATCTCTCCGGCTGTCTCGGCCAGGGTCAGCAGCGGTATATCCTGCGAAGATACTGCCACTTCGATCAGATAAGGAATACCGGTACTGCCGGCCTCACTCAGTTCCAGACCTTTATGATCTTTGACGGAGATCACCCGCACATTGCGGAACAGGCAGCCGGTCAGCGGTTTTTCACCCCGTCTTTCCACCGTGACGTGGATATCTGCACGCATACCCGACACAATACTTCCAAGTTTTGAAACATCGGTGTTCATCGCATAGGATGTCTGACCGGTCCGCAGCTGCATCGCCGCCCGGTCCGGAAGATCCTTTTCCGGATACAGCATCGATCTGTAAAACGGCGAGCCGGCCGGAATCATTCCCTGGATCTCGGTATACATACCGATGATTTCTTCTTTCTTCGTACAGGCATGATCCATCAGATAACCATACGGTATTCTGACTTCCAGGAGATCTTCCTCCTGGATCCTGGTCCGCGGCGGAATGTCACAGGCGGCGATATATGTCGTCTGCAGAGCCAGACTCCGTTCCACATACAGCTGAAAGAGAATATAGTTCAGCAGCAGAAACAGTACCGTGCAGACAATGCACAGCACCGTCATGCGGCCCGTCGGCGGCAGACCTTTCCGTTCTTCCTTCATAGTTTCAGATACAGCGGCGCTTCGATCATATACAGCACGGCAGAAAGCGGCAGACGGCGACCCCGGATACTGACCTTTTCCTCACCGTCTTCATCTTTCAGCAGGTGTACTGTCCCGGTCATGATTTCATTGTTGCGCGCATAGACAAGTGTATGTTTTCCTTCGTGCGGAATGATTTTGGCTCTGTCCATATGATTCCTCCCTTCAACAGTCATATAGCTCCCCTGCCCGGCAAATCCGCGGAAGAAAAAAGCGGAGAATTCAATCTCCGCTCAGCCTGTTGACAAAGTCAAAAGACAAAGAAGAAAAAGAATGGTATTATAAGAAGGCAAGATGAGCACTTACGTCTTCTCCTGTCGCCAACAGAGAA
>CADBEA010000042.1 GCA_902793635.1 uncultured Erysipelotrichaceae bacterium
CCGGGCGGCGGCCAGCCGGAAGAGAACGCGAATGGATCACTTCTGTAACCGGCATCTCTGATGGATCTGTAGGAAAGGTTCTGGCTGAACTGAATAGGTTTGATGATCCGCTTATCTATGAGGAAAAAGATCGTGCCTCTGAAGCGGTAACAAAAGAAGTCAATGAATATAAGAAGGTCTCGAAGGCATTCCGGAATGCTGCTGATCATATCCAGCTGGCTAAAGATCTGATCAATGAAGGAATGGATCCAGTTGACTACAGAGAATTAAAGGATCTGATCAGAAGTCTGAAGGTGGATCTTGAAAGAGTGATACCGGCACTTCCGGTCATTACGGACACGGATTTTGTGCGTATCTATCTTAACTGGAATGATGAAGTTCGTGCTTTTGCAGAGCGTGGGGATTTTGAATCTGTACTTGAACTTTTGAGTGAGAAGTGCCGGAGACATGAAGGCGGTACAAGAGATAAGTATTTGTGGGGCTTTGCCGGAGGAAAATTTACCTTTGAAGAGAATCACACGGATTTGAAAGTCACTATTCCAATTAAAAGGTTTGCCAGGATGCTTGTCGAACGTGCAAATTTCATGAATGGTGCTGAAGCATGACAATCCAGGCAATTCTGTCGTTGGATGGAGAAGTCATTGCTGCAGAAGATTTTTCATCAGAGGCAGCAGCTGTGAAATGGGCGGAAAGTTTCAGTAAAACAGATCATTACTTGGTCCATCTGTTTAAAGATGCTGAGGATGATCCGTATGCGGAATACATCGTTGGTTCCAAGTTTGGAATTCACATGTAGCAGGTTTGATATAGCTGTTTGTTGGTGCAAGTTGCACCGGAAAGGAGAGAAAGGGGGTATAAACGATGAGAATATCTGAAAATATTATGAGTTCTTGGATCGCTTCTTTGCAGCGAATTCAAGAATCAAACGTCGTGAAGATGGCGGCAAGTGTTTATGCCCCTCTCGATACAGTTAAGGAAGAGATGAAAGAAGAGTTGGCCTTGCAGATGACTAAGGAACCTAGTGTTGAGGTGAAAGTCAAACAGATAAGAAGTGCAGTCCTTCATCTCGGAAAAAGCAATCAGGGAATGATTTTTCTTATGATTGATAAATATGGTTCTGCTGAAGTGAAGCGAAGATTGGAAGAAGAAGACTTCAGTGATGATGAAATTATGAGTTTGTGGAATCAGTTTACAAAGGAGGGTGCCATCTGATGATTGAGTTTGCGGAAATCTACAAAGGTATAGGTTTGCAACCAAATGAGAAGTTGAAAACCATATTGAATCAGATTGTGCGTTTTGCGACAGATGAACTTCTTATTTGTGAATTAAAAGGAATTGAAGAGTGTTGAATCAACAACAGTATTGAGCGTGGCGTGTTTTTTGTGGCTTCAATAGACAATACTGCTGTTGCAAGGAGATGGCAGAGATGGAGAGATATTCTGTAATGTATAACACAGATAAGGAATTAGCATGTTGTTTCACATGCGTTGCAGATTCAAAAGAAGCTGCATGGGATATCTTTTGTTCGGAAGTGAGATCTGAAGTTGATACATATTTGGAGAGCATTCATGAAAGCTATCTGTTTAAGAAATACTGTGTTTGTTCAGCGTGTAAAAACAGATTAACTGTTACTACTGCGCAGACTTCAGCAAGAGAAATCCATTACTATAAATGTCAATGTACATCCTTATATATATCAGAAGATAAAATCCTGGACCTGGTAGAGGATACTTTCACAAATGTATATTGGAATGATCTATATAGCAAGCAAATGGATAAACTGAAGGCTCAGTATAGAGTGTCGAATACATCTCTCAGGCGAATTAAATCAGCAGTCTCTGATTTTGGGGTTTCAGAAATGCAGTTATCTGATCTCGTTGACAAAGAAACTGAGAAGAATAGGACAATAAAAAAAGCAATTTTGACTTTACGCAAAAAGCTAGAACAGACTTCTTTTCGCACATTGTCATATGAAAAACAACGTGATTTTTTAAGAAATCATGTGGAGTGTATTGTAGTATATTTAAAGATGGTTGATGTTAAGATCAAATGGAAGAAATAGCTCCTTGGCTACAGAGAATCTAACAGAATTCCATGTTCGCTTGTACTGAACTTGCAGTTCTCTCATTTTGAACCTTTATTTCTAACAATCCTTGATTATACTGTATGAGGTTGTTATAATAATATAGAAAGACAAGGATTATATTTTGTGCCTATAATTGGTGCCTGTAAATCAGGATGATCTCTGACAGTAAGAGATCATTTTTTTGTTTTCCGGAAAGGCTTTGTAAACCGCTTGCCGAAGAAGAACTTCTGATGGTATAAAAAAAAATTATCAGATGCAACGACAAAGCTGTTCCGGAAGGAACAGCACTGTCCGCAGATAATGGCTGAAAGAGAATTTGATTTACGAAAGGAAACGGAAATGACAGAAAAGAAACAGATCCCAAATGAACTGATGCGGTTCATTAACGGCGGCACGGAAGCGGAACTCAAGGAAATGTATGAATATATTCACAGAAAATTCCCTGAGTTTGACAACCTTCCAAGAGAAGACGCAATCGCGACTGCTATACTGGTATATCTGCCGATCGGCCGGGCGGACCTCAGCAACTTTGGTCCGGAAGATAAACTGAATGTGTTCTTCACTTATGACGGACAGGAAATCGGCACACCTGAGATCATGGCAATGCTGAGAGAGAAATACGGTGATTAACGTATCAGGCAATTCATTTTCCCGATCATAAGCAAGAGGCAATAAAGGAGAATCAGAAATGGCATTAATCGCGCGAAAACAGTTAACCGAAGAAGAAATGAAGGATGTCAGCGGCGGTGCGTTCTTCATCTACCAGGGAGCCGATATCAACGGCGGCTATACGGAAGTTGAAGTCATCGACGACGTGACCGGTGAGGTTTTAAAAGTATTCCTGAACGATATTCACGGAGCGGAACGCTACGCCAGGGAAATCGGCATGTCCATTGACGTGCTGACCTGGCCACAGCTGAAAAAACTCCGTGAGGACTACAAAAACAGTCAGGAGTGACCGTGATCCGGCATCCCGCAAAGCCTGTATAAGATCCTGTAAAAGCAGGATCTTTTTCTGTACAGCGGCTGGCGGTCATCGTGGAAAAGGAGAGATGAACGGTCAGAATAAAGCCCTGTTATGGGCTTTTTCCGTTTGTGTGATATAATGAATCATCAGTGAAAGAGAGATTGCAATACAGATGAAACCACCAGTCAGAATAAGTCTGTCTGACTTTATTAAAACAACAATGGGATCACAGTTTGTCATCCCGGTATATCAGAGAAACTATACGTGGAACCCGGAGAAGGAAACGTATCGTTTTATGAACGATCTGCAGGACCTTCTGGAAGGGCGGACCACGAATCATTTTCTCGGCATTATCATCTATCTGGAGTCCAAGATCTCGGCCATGTTCCAGCAGCTGCAGATCGTCGACGGACAGCAGCGGCTGACGACCTGTTTTATCTTTCTGCTGGCTCTGAAGAGGGTGGCGGAAGAAAAGAAGGACAAAGTCGTTGCCGGCATGATCGATGACTATTATCTTTACAACCGTCATTCCGATTCCAATGCCGCCCTGCGTCTGAAGCCGGCTGTTTCCAGTGACGATGTCTATGCCCGCCTCGTTTACGGCAACGTCAAAGATCTTTCCCGTAAGGAAAAGGAATCGGGCGTATACCGCAATTATGACTTCATTCATAAGCGCATTGTCGAACTGGCCCGCAAGCACAGCCTGCTGGAACTGCTCGACTGTCTGAACCGGGTGGATATCCTGGCTTTCCCGTTAGCGGAAACGGACAATGCCCAGCAGATCTTCGAATCGATCAACTCGACCGGTGCGCCGCTGACGTCAGCCGACCTGATCCGTAACTATGTCCTGATGAATCATACCGACGAAGTGCAGGAACGCTATTACGAGATGTACTGGGAACCGCTGGAAGAGTATTATCCGGAATCCCGGCGGCTGGAAGAATTCTTCCGGTTCTATCTGGCGATCAAGACGTTTGATCTTCTGAACCGCCGCGATGTCTATGAAGGTTTCAAGAATTACTGGAACCGTTCCAGACAGGATACCGAAAGCCTGCTGCGGGAGATCAACCGCTACTGCCGCTATTACTATGAGATCTATGAAGGACCGGCTGAGAATCCGGAGATCGAAAAAGCCCTGAATGATTTCCGCCGCTATGAATTCCGCATGCCGGCACCGTTCCTGATGGAAATGTACCGGCTGTATGAAGATAACATTATCAGTGAAAAGACACTGGTCGCTGAGATCCGTCTGATCGATTCCTACCTGATCCGCCGCTCTCTGTGCGGCTATGACACCGGGTCTTTGAGCCGTTACTTCCCGACCCTGCTGAGATCGGTCATGAATGCCTACCGGGCCAATCAGAAACAGGATATTCTGTCTTTGACCAAAGTCAATCTGATTACCATGAACCGCGGCAAATCACAGGCCATGCCGACGGACGATCAGCTGCGTACCCAGCTGAAGGAAGTCAACGCCTATTCACTGATGTGCATCCGGCCGGTGCTGGACAGAATCGAGCACCACGGTGCCACGGCGGCGGTGAATACCGACGATCTGAATATTGAGCATATCATGCCGCAGAATCCCAACAACTGGTGGAAGAAGAACTGCGGTATCGACGACGAGGACGATTATCCGTTCTATGTCAATCTGATCGGCAATCTGACGCTGTGCGCGGAATATGACAACACCCGCATGGGCAACGAGGACTTCGCCTATAAGAAAAAGGTGCTTTCCAAGACCCTGCACATCCGCATGAATACCGAGATCCTGAAGATGAAGCACTGGACCAAGGACGATATTCTCAGACGCTGCGACGAACTGACGGAAGAGATCATCCGCATCTATCCATACAACGGCGCCAACATGGACAAGGTCAGAAAATCGCAGGTCATCGCCCATGGTGAAGACATGATTTCCCTGACGGCTCCGACGGTCAATGCGAGAGCCATCAATCATAACAAAAACGGTATTGAAGTCCTGCCCGGTTCGACGATGAAAGCCTACGGCCCCAAGGAAATGAAAAAGATGCGCACACTGTTCCTTGATCTGCAGGCCAAGGGTGTCCTGCATGAAAATGACAACGGCAAGATTCAGTTTGCCCAGAGCTGGACATTCTCCTCCCTGAATGAAGCCGCTCAGTTCCTGATGCACCGCGGCGGTGAGAACGCCCAGGCCTGGCAGGTGGATCTGAAGGCCGAGGAACCGCAGAAAAAAACACAGCCTTCCAAAAAGAAGAAGACTGCGGAGAAAAAGCAGACGGGCGGCAAAAAGGAAACGCGGAAGTTTACCGCCCGGCGCAAACAGATCACGATTCACGAATCCTGATCGCGCAGGGCATACCAGTCCGTATATGTTTTGAAAGCAGAAGGAACCGCCAGCCGGGCGAGTTCCTTTTTGTCTGCCAGGATATAGCTTTCATCCATCCGACAGCTGATCTGCTCGACGGTGATCTCATAGGCTTTCATATGCCATTCCAGGTGGGAAAAGATATGTCTGCTGTCCGGCAGTGCCTTGATCCTGAGCGGCTTCAGAGACAGCTTTTCCGCTTCTTTCCGGGCCTCTTTGAAAGACAGGTCGGAATCATATCCGACAAACTCATATAAGCCCCCGAGAAGGCCTGCAGCAGGCCGCTTGTGAAGCAGGAACTGACGGCCGTCACGGATGATCAGCAGGGTGCGCTGAACGATACGGCGTTTTTTCAGGGGACTGCGGTAAGGAATCTCTGAAATGAAATTCTTTTCCTTTGCCTGGCAGAATTCCGCCCAGGGGCATACTTCGCAGTGCGGCATACCATTGGGAAGGCAGACAGTCTGGCCGAGTTCCATCAGACCCTGATTGAAAAGGGCAGGATCCATCTTTCCCTTGTATACATCCAGAATGGTGTCTTCCAGACGCTTTTTTACCGTCACATCACGGATATCGCCTTTCTCCGCGAAGATTCTCGCCAGGATGCGCAGAACGTTTCCGTCGACAGCCGGAAAGGGCAGATGAAAGGCAATCGAGGTGATCGCGCCGGCCGTGTAGGGACCGATGCCGGGCAGCTTCAGAAGTGCCGGATAGTCAGCCGGCAGACAGCCGCCGTATTCTTTCATCAGCACCAGCGCGCATTTCTTCAGACTGCGGGCCCGGCTGTAATAGCCCAATCCTTCCCACAGGCGCATCAGCCGGTCATCCTCACAGGCGGCCAGAGCGGGGATGTCAGGCAGTTCGCTGACGAACTGGGTGTATTTGTCCCGAACTGCTTCGATACGGGTCTGCTGCAGCATGATCTCACTGATCCAGACATGATAGGGATCACCGGTATCACGCCAGGGCAGAGAGCGTCTGTTTTGTTCATACCAGCCGACCAGTCTCTCAGCTTCCGGGGCTGTGATGTGTTTCTTATTCATGTAAATCATTGTATCGCAAAATGGCATGGAAGCCAGGTGAAAGACTGTTTGATTGCGAAATCAATACAAATGGATTATATTTAATAGGCACGCAGGCGTAATTCAATGGCAGAATGTCAGCTTCCCAAGCTGAATACGCGGGTTCGATTCCCGTCGCCTGCTCCTTTTTTATCCTTTTTCTGCATTGAGAAACAGAGCGAAAAAAGGAGATGCAGAAAGACAGGTAAAGATGATGGGCAAAACATATGTTTGTTCCGATATCCACGCCCATGCGGACGTACTGCAGGAAGTACTGTCCATGATGGCGGCGGATGACAGACTGTATATGATCGGTGATGCGGTGGACAAGGGTCCGGACGGCATGGAAGCTTTGAAGATGCTGATCGCGGATCCCCGCTGTGAGATGCTGCTGGGCAATCATGATCTGATGATGATGCAGAATTATGAATGCGAAATGCATCGTGATGAAGTGTCGATTCTCAAACGTGATGATATATTCTTCCGCTGGCAGATCCTCAACTTCGGCAATCACACATGGGATGCGCTGATGCAGGAAAGCGACGAAGAACAGGAAAGGCTGATGAGCTATCTGAAAAGCCGGCCGCTTCTGAAACTGCTGGAAGTGAACGGCCGCAAGTTCTGTCTGGTTCATGCCGCGATTCCGGCGGATTATCCGCTGGATGATCTGCATGATCTGTATCTGGACACGATCGCCGATGAGAAATACCCGTTTCTGTTCAACTGGAAAAGCGATTTTGTCTGGGGCCGTTATGTGACCAAGCTTCCCGGCTATACGGTGATCGTCGGCCACACGCCTGCCCAGTACCGTGGTGATGAATACATCCTGCAGGACGGCGATGACTGGTATGACATCGACTGCGGTCTGGCCTATAACGAAGATTCCTCCAAACTGGCGCTGCTGTGTCTGGACGATATGGAACTGCGTTATATTCCGATCGGTAAAAAAGCGGCCTTCAGTGACCGCCGCTGAGCAAAATGAAAGGAACTGTATTGCTGTACAGTTCCTCTTTTTTTCGGATTATTCGCAGAGGGCGATGAACTCATCGATTTCATCAGCCAGGATCTGCAGGGAGGACCGCCAGAATTCCTTGTCGGTCAGGTCGATTCCGGCTACTTCCGCCGCACCTTCGACTGTCGTTGTTCCGGTTGCCTTCAGAAGCTTTTTGTAAAGCGGCACGAAGGACGGGCCTTCCTTCAGATACTTCGCGTAGAGACCTCTGGCGAACAGACCGCCGAAGGCATACGGGAAGTTGTAGAAGCTCAGGCTGCCGCTGTAGTAATGGCTCTTGCATGCCCACATATACGGATGCAGGAAGTTATGGTCGAGGCCGTTTCCGTAAGCTTTCTTCTGGGCTTCCAGCATGATATCGCAAAGACTGTCGGCGAACAGGAATTCATTCTCACGCTTTTCGAAGACGGCTGTTTCGAACAGATAGCGGGAATAGATGTCACAGATGATCTGGTTGGCATCCATCAGCTGACTTTCGATCAGAGCACGACGGGCAGCCGGATCTTTTTCAGCACTGATCGCCGCGTTCATGGCGACGACTTCGTTGAATGTCGAGGCGGTTTCCGCAACCGGCATGGACACATCCATGTTCAGAAGGCTGTTGTCACGCAGGCAGTGATTATGGAAAGCGTGGCCCAACTCATGGGCGAGGGTAACGACATCACCGAGGGTGCCGCCGAAATTGGTCAGCACACGGCTTTCCTTGAGGACCGCGACCGGTGCGCAGAAGGCACCGCCGACTTTGCCGTCATGCGGATAGAAGTCGATCCAGGCTTCGTCGAATGCCCGGGTGATCATATCGGTTTCTTCCTGATCGAATGTGGAGAACAGATCGACCAGATAAGCTTTGGCATCTTCCGTGGTATATGTTTTGTCATTGCCTTCCAGCGGTGCGAACATTTCGTAGAAAGGCAGACCATTATCATAGCCGAGCAGCTTTCCCTTGGCCCGCATATAAGCCCAGAACTTCGGCAGATATTCTTCCATCGCACCGATCAGAGCATCAAGTGTTTCCCGCTTCATATGGGCGTTCTTGAGTGTCTCATCGAGCGGTGATTCATAACCGCGCAGCTGGCAGTGGGAGATCACTTCCATCTTGATCGAATTGAGGGAGAAGGCGATGCCGTCCTTGATACGCTCATAGGCTTTCAGCTCCGCTTCGTAGGCACTCTTACGGACTGCCGGATCGGGATCATATGCCTTGTTGCGGATATCGGAAAGGTTCGTGATGCCGCCTTCATATTCAACCGGCACAGTGGAAGTCAGGAAACCCTGCAGATCGCTCCAGGCGGAAGAACCGCTGATTTCATACAGACTGATGGCTCTCTCGACTTCCGGTGAGAGAGTATACTTCGCGTCTTCTTTGATATTGTGCAGGAAGAAGGCGTGTTCCTCCAGCAGCTCGTGGCCGCTGATCGCGGCATCGAGATCCGGCAGGGCGGCGATGTACTGCACCAGAGCGGTGCGCGGTGCTGCCAGCTTGGACAGCTTGCGGGAGAGACGGCCGAGAACAGCAGCTGATGCCGCATCGGACGTATTGACAGACTGCTGCAGGGAAGCGAAAACCATCATGCTTTCCGCTTTGCCGGTAATCTTCTGGTTCAGAGTGATCATCCGGCTGAGAATCTCAGCGGGATCGCCCTGCAGAGAGCCGGCAAATTCCTCATATTCATTGAGGAGCTCATCCAGTTCGGCTTCATCAGCCGCAAATGCGGGATCATCGTAGCCTTTGTACAGTTTTTCAAGTGACCATTCTTTGTTCATATCATTTTTCCTCTTTGATGAGCATTATATCATGACCGCTTCCATAACACTGTGACAAAGCATGGTCAAGAGGGTCAAAGACCGGTATCAGAGCGCTTTTTGCGGCCTTTGCGCAAAGATATTTCACTTGAAAACATACTTGAAAAAGAAGAATATGATACTATTGTAACGATGGATGCAGTCTGTCGTGTTTTCAGCGAATGAAAATCGAGCCCGGACTGTATCTGTATGACGAGAAAAAGCAGGAGGTATATATGCTTAATATCAGAAAAGAACAGAATGAAACCAGCCTGACCGTCTATCTGGAAGGAAAACTTGATACCATCACAGCTCCGGAATTTGAAGCGGCTATCAAGGACAGCATCGAAGGTGTCACGGAACTGGTATTTGATATGGAAAAACTGGAATACATTACCAGTGCCGGTCTGAGAGTGCTTCTTTCCGCTCAGAAGACAATGAATGATCAGGGAACGATGATTGTCAAAAACGTCAACGAAGACATCAACGACGTATTCGAAGTGACAGGTTTCTCTGATTTCCTGAATATCGAATAAAACTGACAGGTGATATTCAGATGAATATCTTCAAACAACCGCAGGTACCGGAACGCGACGCACTGGCTAATGAGCCGGTGCGTTCGCTGCTTCTGAAAATGGCCGGTCCGTCTATTGTGGCGATGCTGATGCAGGCGCTTTACAATACGGTGGACTCAATGTATGTGGCGAGGATCAGCGACGGTTCTTTAGCTGCTGTCACCCTGGCATTTCCGGTACAGATGATCATGGGCGCTCTTTCCACGGGTATCGGTGTGGGTATCAATTCCTGCATCTCCCGCAATCTGGGTGCCAAAAACACGAAAGACGCGGCTTCGGCAGCTGCCAACGGACTGCTGATCGGTATTCTGACCGCCGGTGTCATGATCCTGTTCGGTCTGTTCGGCTCAGAAGCCTTTGTCAGACTGTATACGAATGATCCGGAAGTATCCGCTTCGGCCGTCGTTTATATCCGCACGATCTGTCTGTTGGGCTTTGGAAGCATCTTCTCACAGCTGACCTTCTCAATCCTGCAGGGATCGGGCAGTATGGTGATCCCGATGATGTCGCAGATCGCCGGCGGTCTGTTCGTTGTCCTGCTGGATCCGGTGATGATCTTCACGCTGAATCTGGGGATCAGGGGAGCGGCCATCGCTTCCAGCTGCTCGCAGATGATTTCCATGCTGATAGGAATGTACGGCATCTTCGTGAAGAATCACGAAAACCTGCCGGTGAGCCTGCAGCGCTTCAAACCAGACTTCACGATCGTCAAGGATATCCTGTATGTCGGCATTCCCGCCGCTCTGACGCAGGCGACCACCTCGATCGTTGCCGGTATCGTGAACAAGGAAATTGCCGTATACGGAACCGATGCGGTTGCGGTATACGGATCGTTCTCAAAATTGAATTCGTTTGCGACATTGCCGGTCTTCGGTGTCACCCGCGGCATGAATCCGATCCTTGGTTTCTGCTGCGGCGAAAAGAACCGTGACCGTTTCCTGGAAACAAGAAACTTCGCCATGAAACTGGCAAACAGCTGGACATTTGCTGTCTTTCTGCTGTTTCAGACAGTTCCGCAGTTTCTGTTGGGACTGATGAATATCAAAAGCGGTGCGCAGCTGGAACTGGGCATTTCGTTCTACCGGCTTCTGTCGCTGTCGCTGACGATCATCGGCGCATCGATCGTTATGACACAGCTGTTCGCACCGGTGAAAAAAACTTATATCTCGATGATCTCGGCATTGCTGAGACAGGTCGTTCTGCTGGTCCCGCTGACCCTGCTTCTGCAGCAGTATTTCGGCATCAGCGGCATCTGGCTGGGTATCTGCGCAGCGGATTTCCTGAACTTCCTGTTTGTCATCGTTATGAATATCTGGCTGAGAAAGAAAGTGCTCAGCACATGGTCTTAGAGAGGAAGTAATCATATGGCCTACAATATTTTGCTTACATCGTTATGCATGCCGATTGAATCGGAACAGATCCGTTATTATTACGGAAAAGACGGATTCAAGAACATGTACTGTGATGCGATGCTGACGGTGGAAGCCAGCTGTAAGTATGTTCTGTCCAAATATCAGGTGGATGAGATCATCACGCTGGGCCGCAAGCTCACCTTTGATGAGGGTGATGACGGCAAGCAGATCCAGCTTAGGGAAGGCAAGAACTTCTACGCTGCCGATATCAACGAACTGTCGGCATACAGCCTTTTCCGTTACCGTATCGCTCAGTATATTGACGAGCTGCATATCGAACAGCAGGACCTCGGTCTGCTGCTTGATGAGGAAGCCCAGAAACAGGTGACCGGCTTTGTCCGCCGCTTTTATAAAGAACACGGCATTCAGGAAGATGAAGTCAAATACAACCGTTTCTTCGATGTTCTGACCAAGGATCAGAAAATGTATGAGATGTTCAAGCAGGAACTCACAAAAGCTGTTCCGGGCGCTTCTGAAGACATGATGCGCTACAAGCAGTGGACGAAGAATTATCTCTACAGTACCCTCAAGGATTCCTATAAACTTGAGATCCTGCCGGAAAACGCGGATGTCAAGGTCAGATTCATTCCGACCAGTGTCAGTGATGACGGCAAGCTGCCGATCGACAATATCATGCAGCTGGCGAAAGCTATCGAAGGCGACCACAATGAGGAAATCAATCTGTATGTCGCTTTGAACAGTGACGATATGACCGATAACTTCGTTCTGATCAGTATTCTCGACATTCTCGATATTTTCCCGGATTCCCGCGTGCATCTGCGCAATGTCTTCACGACATCCGATTCCCACAACATGCTGGCCGGTGAAATCAGAAATGATACACGCGGCTACGGCATCACTGCCCTGAATGCGGCATTCCGCACATTCCTGAAGTACGGCAAAGCCGACATGATCATTGACTACTGGGAAAAATACGGTTCCGACAATACCCGGGTGAATCAGATGATCTATGCCATGCGGCATATTGACGCCGGTGTTTCCCTGTGTGATATCGGGGAAATCGAAAATGGTATCAGTCAGCTCCGTGAGGTCCTTGATAAAGGTCTGGATTCAGAAGGGAACGATTATTACAGCAGTCTGTTCTCGATCCTTGCCGAAGGCATCAGACGTGATTACGGAGAACTGCTGACAAAAGATGAAGTCAGTTTCATCGATATGGCGAGATGGGCATACGGAAAAGGTTTCTATCAGCAGGTTCTGACCCTGATCGAATCCCGCGCGCCGGAAATCTTTGTCAGACAGGGAATCCTCTACTACTGCAACAGTGAGGAAGAAAAAGGCAATGTCGCGGTCCAGTTTGCCAGATGCCGCAACAGCATGCGGCCGAACCAGTACTGGATGATCGACGACAATGTCCAGCATTATTACATAAAGACGTATCTGCGCGGTGACAATTTTGTCCATAAATACAAAGACAACCAGCGCAATTACGCTGCTATGCATGTCAGCCTGCTGGATAACACTTCCAACGAGAGAATTACCGGATATACCGTCTGTGATGACCGTGAGGCACTGGAGAATCTGCTGTTTGCCTACTACCATCTGTGCGAGATCCGCAATATGACCAACCATGCGTCGACCCGTGAATCCGATGATCGTCTGATGGTTGAATTCAGAGATCTCAGCGTCCGTATGATGCGGATCCGTGAGGGCATTGACTACTTCATGAAGTGGTATGACAAAGTCATGGATCTGATCAAGGACAAGCCGCTGGATGTGGTTCTGATCTCATCCGGTGACATCAAGGCAAAAGCCAAACAGCTCAAAGACTGAAGATAAAGATCCTGCTGATGCGGGATCTTTTATTACACCGTTTTTATCTTTGGAAGAAGCCGTTTCACGCTTATAATAGATATGTGTATATAACAGAAAACTGGGGGAAGATATGTTCTGGAAAATACTGAAAATCGAACCGACGTCTGACAGAAATAAGATCCGTTCCGCTTACCGGGAACTGCTGGCCGTGACGAATCCGGAAGACAAACCGGAGGAGTTCAAGCAGCTTCGGCAGGCATACGAAGATGCTCTGGCATACGCTGCCGAGCATGAAGTCAGTGAAACGAAGACACCGATCGAACAGTGGCAGGATGATCTTTCAGTTTTATATGATGACTTCCGGCGCCGCAACGACCTTTCCGAATGGCAGAAGCTTCTCAATGCCGATGTCTGTCTTTCCGTGGACAGCCGCATGGAATGTGAGGATCTGCTGATTCGTTTCCTGATGGAACATTATTTCATTACCCATGATGTCTGGGTTTATTTTGACGAGCAGTTTTCCTGGCTGGAAAGACAGGAAGAATTATACGAAACCTATCCGCGTGACTTTATCGATTATGTCATCGCTTCCGGTATCCATTTCGAAGATACACTGCTGATGAACATGTTTGAACCGGGCACTGACGGAGAAGCCGCCAATCAGTATCTCGGACTTTATCTGAAAGCCGTGAATCAGGAAACAGAAGACCTGAAGCCGGTTTTCGACGAGATGCTTTCTCTGCCCGAACAGCATCCTTACGGCAATGCCCTGTGGCTTTCCTGGCGTATAAAGCAGGGTGATGAGACCGCTCTGGATGAGATGCGTGAACTGCAGAAGAAATATCCGGCCAGTCTGAATGTCGGCCTCGCGCTGGCTGAGGAACTGTTTGGAAAAGAACTGTATGACGAATGTCTGCAGCTGTGTAAAAAACTGGCGGAACTGGATAAGGACAATATCAGAAGACGCTGGTTTGAAGCCAATGCGACAGCCGGTCAGGGCCGTTATCAGGATGCCGTCAAGATCATCGACGCCATGCTGAGGGATACGGCCGGCAATGGCGAACTGCAGTATACGCTGGATCAGAAACGCAATGAATGGAACAAGGTCATCATTACTCAGCTGAGTGAGAAGCTCGCCGCCGATCCGGATGATCAGGAAGCCCGTTTTGACCTCTGCTGGGCATTGCTGGAGAACAACCGGATGGATGAAGCGGACGAAGCCGCGGCACTTCTTCCCGCGGACTATGAAGACCGTTTCGGCTATTTCAATCTGAAGGGCAGTCTTGCCCTCGGCCAGGGCCGGTATGAGGAAGCCGCCGGACTGCTGGAAGAACTGGCAGCCATCGCTGTTGATCTGCCGGCTGACAGTGAGAAGAATATTGCCCGCCGCCGCAGAGTCGGGGAAACATGGACCCGTGTCGGCTACTGCTACTACAGTCTGAACAATATGGAAAAAGCCGATGAGGCATATCAGAAAGCACTGGAAACTTCAGAAGACAAAACGGAGATCCTCGTTCATCTGAGTGAGAACGGTCTCAGCGAGCGCAACTGGGACAAGACGCTGGAATACTGCCGTGAGCTGGCCCAGGTCGCACCGGGCAATTACCGTGCCTATCTGATGATGGCTTATGCATATTTCTACAAGCGTTTTGACCGTGAGGCGTTCAATGCCGTGAACCGGGCAATGGATCTGTACCGTTCCGACATCAATCTCTATACGCTGAAAGCCCGTATTCTGATCCGCAATGAAGCGGTGGACGCCGCTCAGGAAATCATTGACTTCCTGGTGCAGAACGGCGTGCAGGACGATGTCGGTGTATTATTTGTACAGGGTGTTCTGCAGGAAGACGGGAAAAAGGATTATAGTGCCGCTGTTGACTTCTATGAAAAGGCGCTTGCCGGCATGGACGGCCATGAAGAGAATTATGAATTCGGAGCGGAGATGCTTTACCGTCTGCTCTGTCTGAAAGGCGAGAAACTGGACGCCTATGTCACTGCGGAAAATGAGATCATGATGGATCTCGCTGAACGCGGTCTGAAATGCAATCCGAACCATTATGGCCTGCGGGATTACAAGGCCTGGCTGCTGGTAAGGGCGAATCAGTATGATGAGGCAATGGCCATCTATCAGGATCTGCTGAACGATCCTTATCATTCACCGAATGTCGAGGCGGAGATCGGCTATATCTATTATCAGGATCTTGAGCACAAAGCGGATCTTGCCCTGAAATACTATCTGATGTCATTGGAAAAGGGCGGCCGTGTGTCCGGTCACTTCTATGCCGGCATGTGCTACCTTTATATGTTCAAACCGGAAGAGGCAAGAGAGCAGTTCGAACTGCTGAAGGAAAAGAATCCGGCCTCCATCGACAGCTGGTACCGGCTCAGTTCGGTCTATGCCATGCAGGGAAAACTGGACCAGGCATTGGCGGAAGTTAACCACGCCGTGGAAATGGCCCGGGAAAGAGAAGGGGATCAGAGCGGATACTTCCTGCGCAAAGTCACGATCCTGCGCCGGATGAAGCACTATGATGAAGCGATTGAAGTACTCCGGGAAGTGCTGGAGCGCTACGATTACAAATATGCCCGCCGCATCATTTTCATGATTTATGCCCATGCCGGCCGTCTGACAGAGGCGGAAGCGTTCCTGAAGGAATGGGCGGCTGTTGATGAAAATGACAGTGAACTGTGTGACTGCGAGATCCTTCTGCATATGTACAGAAGAGACTTTGACAAAGCGTCCCTGCAGACGAAAATGGTCCGGAAACATCTTCATCCCGACCGTGCTCTGGAAGTGGATCATATCCTTTCCGAGTACTACGGTGATTATAAAAAACAACTGAAGGAACTGCTGAAATGGGAACAGTTCCGCAAAGACAGAGACGGCTTTGATCTCTCCCGTATCCAGGGTGCCATCGCCATGTGCTATTTCCGTCTCCACGACCTGGATATGGCCAAAGAATACGCCAACACGGCTCTTGTGGAAGTTGACCGCAAACTGTCGGAATACGAAACGGACAAACTGCTGTTCATGGCCCGCAAGATCAGACTGCTGGCGATCCTCGGCAGAAAAGAGGAAGCACTGGAACTGGCAGAGGCCTGCAAGGATCATCCGTTCTGCACGTCTTGTCCGGAACAGTCCTGCAAGGACGCAGATATTTTCCGCATGGAAGCGGAAGAAATCTTCGGCAATTATCAGAAAGCCTATGAGATCGCCTGCGCATGTCAGAGTCTCTATCCGGATGAGGAAGACTTCCTGATTGCCGAACATAACCTGAAACGGAAAGTTAAGTGAAAAGATGCTGATAGGAATTGATTTAGGAACAACAAACAGTCTTGCCGCCTGCTTTCAGGACGGCAAAGCCGTGATCATTCCCAACCGTCTGGGAAAGAAGCTGACGCCTTCGGTCGTCAGTGTGGACGATAAGGGACAGATCCTGATCGGTGAGACAGCCCGTGAATACGGCTATCTGCACCCGGAAAGGATGGCCCGGCTTTTTAAGCGGACCATGGGAACGGAGAAGACTTATACACTTGGTGAACAGACATTCTCATCCGAGGAACTGTCAGCTTTTGTGCTGCGCTCCCTGAAGGAAGATGCCGGTGCGTATCTGCAGGAAGAAATCACCGAAGCGATTATTTCCGTGCCTGCCTATTTCAATGACCGTCAGCGCCGTGCCACGGCCAGAGCCGGTGAACTTGCCGGTCTGAAAGTCAGCCGTATCATCAACGAACCGACCGCATCGGCGATTGCCTACGGTGTCGGTGAAAGCAGCACCAGTGAGTGCTGCATGGTGCTGGATCTCGGTGGTGGCACGTTCGATGTCACGGTCCTCGAATACTACCGCAATATCATGGAAGTGTATGCTGTTGCCGGTGACAACCGGCTGGGCGGTGAAGACTTCACGATGGTCCTGGCGGATATGTTCCTGCAGAGCTGTGAGACAGATGCGGCTTCCCTGGATCTGAAGACACTGAGCAATGTATACAAGGCGGCGGAGGCATGCAAGTGCGCTTTCGCTGAAAAGCCGGTTTCGGAAATGAGCGTCATGATCGGTTCCCTGATCTATGAAGCGGAATTCACCCTGAGTGAATATGAGGCAGCCTGTCTGAGTCTTCTTGAAAAGATGCGGAAACCAATCGAAAAAGCGCTGCGTGATGCGAAGATCACATTGAACGATCTTGACCGCATCATTCTTGTCGGCGGTGCCACGCGGCTGCCGCTGATCCGCAGCTATATTCAGCGCATGACTGGCATCTATCCGGAATATTCAGTCGATCCCGATACGTCTGTTGTCGAAGGAGCGGCTCTCTCCGGTGCGATGAAGGAAAGAAACCGTGAGATCCAGGAAGTGATCCTGACTGACGTATGTCCGTTCACCCTGGGCACGGAAGTCCATGCCTTCAATTCAACGTTCGCCGATGATGGCCGATATCTGCCGATCATTGAACGTAATACGATCATTCCGGTCAGCCGGACACAGACCGTCTGCACGGCCTACGACGATCAGGAATGGGTCCGCGTCAAGGTCCTGCAGGGAGAAAGCAGGATCCCGGCCAACAACCTGCAGATCGGTGAAGTGAATATCGAAGTGCCGAAAGGTCCGAAAGGGCAGGAAGCAATCGAAATCACATACACATATGATGTCAACTCACTTCTCGAGGTGGAAGTCAAAGTGCTCTCTACCGGCCTGCAGAAGAAGGTGATCATCCAGGATGAGGAAAACCGTATTTCCGAAGAGGAAGCGCAGGAGCGTCTGAAGCGTCTGCAGTACCTCAAGCAGAATCCCCGGGAAGACGAACAGAATGTGTTCGTGCTGCTGAAAGCGGAACGCATGTATGAAGAAGCCGGCGGCAGTGAGCGGAGCCGCATCGAGGAGGCTGCCGGAGCGTTTGAAACAGCGATGAAGAACGGCACACGTCTTGAAATTGACAAAAAGAGACAGGAACTGCTGGATCTTCTCGAGAGCCTGGAAAAAGGGTCAAACCAGCCCATGCTGTCGTAACGGACAGACAACAGTGTCATGATTGGATGACACTGTTTTTTTATGGGAAACAGGCCCGGAAAATCGGCAGAGGTATTCACTTTGAGGCGTAAATGATTTATCATTTGGATAGTAGAAAAAGGAGTAGATAATATGAATATTTCACCTCTTCAGAAGGAAAGACTACAGTATGTTCCGAAACTTCCGGGCATGCTCAGACACGGTATTGCCGAGATCTGCGTAGTGGAAGGAAAAGAAACACAGAGCGTTGCGGATCAGGAGAAGATCCAGGCTCTTTTCCCGAACACCTATGGCAAAAAGGAAATCACTTTCGCAAAAGGTCAGAACACTTCCGCAGCCAAAAAGCAGGTAGTCGGTGTTATCCTTTCCGGCGGTCAGGCACCTGGCGGACACAATGTTGTCTGCGGTCTGTATGACGCTTTAAAGGCTACCAATGCCGAGAATGAACTGTTCGGTTTCAAGAACGGTCCGAGCGGACTGCTGGATGACGATTATCTGGTATTCGATGACGAATATATCAACCAGTTCAGAAACACCGGCGGTTTCGATATCATCGGTTCCGGCCGTACAAAGCTGGAGACAGAAGAACAGTTCGCAGTAGCTGCTGAAGTATGCAAGAAGCACGGCATCACAGCCATCGTTATCATCGGCGGTGACGACTCCAACACCAACGCCGCTGTTCTGGCTGAATACTTTGCTGCCCACGAGACAGGCGTACAGGTCATCGGCTGCCCGAAGACCATTGACGGCGACCTCAAGAACGAAGACATCGAATGCTCCTTCGGTTTCGATACAGCCACAAAGACATACAGCGAAGTCATCGGCAACATCGAAAGAGATGCCAACTCCGCCAAGAAGTACTGGCACTTTGTCAAGGTCATGGGCCGTTCCGCTTCCCACGTCGCTCTTGAATGCGCACTGGAAACACAGCCGAACGTCTGCCTGATCTCCGAAGAAGTCGCTGCCAAGAAGCAGTCCCTGTCCGAGATCGCTGACTACATCGCTGACTCCGTCAACAAGCGTGCTGACAACGGCATGAACTTCGGTGTCGCGATCATTCCGGAAGGTGTTGTTGAATTCGTACCGGAATTCAATAAGCTGATCCAGGAAATCAACGAACTGCTGGCCGGCAAGAAGGCTGATGAATTCAACGCTCTGCCGACATGGGCTGACAAGTATGCCTTCATCGAAAAGGGCCTGACAAAGGAATCCATGGACGTATTCGCAATTCTGCCGGTAACCATCCAGCAGCAGCTGTTCCTGGAAAGAGACCCGCACGGCAACGTACAGGTATCCCTGATCGAATCCGAAAAGCTGTTCTCCGGTCTGGTAGCCGCAAAACTGGCTGAAAGAAAAGCTGCCGGCACATACAACGGCAAGTTCAGCCCGCTGCATCACTTCTTCGGTTATGAAGGAAGATGCGCATTCCCGTCCAACTTCGACGCTGACTACTGCTATTCCCTCGGCTACAATGCCTTCATGCTGATCCAGTACGGATACAACGGATATCTGTCCAAGATCTCCAACCTGTCCAAGCCGGCAGATGAATGGGTAGCAGGCGGCATGCCGATCACCAAGATGATGAACATGGAAAGAAGACACGGTGAAGACAAGCCGGTCATCAAGAAGGCTCTCGTCGAACTCGACGGCAAACCGTTCAAGTATTTCGAAGCTCACAGAGATGCATGGGCTGTCGAAACAGCTTACACATATCCGGGTGCGATCCAGTACTATGGACCGGCAGAGGTATGTGACCTGACAACCAGAACACTGGCTCTGGAAAAAGGCTTATAATCAACTGATTGTCTGAACCGGCGCAATGCGCGCCGGTTCTTTTTTTCATTATGACCATGGTATAATCGGATTAATAATACAGGTGTTTACATATGAAAAAGACAATCATAAGAATCATGGCTGCTGTGTGCGCCATTGTCCTGAGCGGCTGCGTCAGGATGCGTATGTCGATGGATGTGAGTTCATCCGGAGATGTGAAATGCGGAGTGACGCTTCTGTTTCGTGAAGATCTGCTGAGTTTTAATGGTGCTGATCCGGATGAACAGATCAACGCGATGATCAGCCAGTATCGTGAGCAGTATCCGGATGCCGTGGTCAAAAAAGCGGAAGAAAAAGAAGGCGATACGTTATATGCCGGCGTCAGCGCTTCCGGATTTGAAAATGACGCTTTGAAAGCGGAAGTTTCGGAAGGAATGGTCACTTTGCGTCTTCCCGTCAGTGCTCTGACAAATGAATTGGCCACTACCGTGATGAACGGTGTGAATTACAGTCTGAATGATCTGAAGGAATACGGAGCGCAGGTCACGCTGGAAATCAATATGCCTGCCGCCGCTTCCTGCAATGTCGGCACTGTCAATGGCAGACGTGTCTTCATAGACCTGCTGGATCTTCCGGCTGGCACAGATGATATCGTCATTACCAGCAAAGCCGGTCTGCCGCTGTCGACAATTATGCTGATTGCCGGCGGTGTGCTTCTGGCGGGCAGCTGCGGCTACTGGCTGCTGAAACGAAAGAACGGAACCGGGGAGGAAGTGTGAGCAGAGTACTGATCATTCATACCGGCGGTACGATCGGTATGACGAGAACGGAAAACGGCTATCAGCCGGACGGAGAGTATTTTCGCCGGGCCATCTTTCATATGGATTCCCTGAAGGCGGAAGGGATGCCGGAATGGGATTTCATGGAAACAGATCCGCTGCTGGATTCCAGCCGCATGGCGGTTTCCGAATGGAATATGATCGGAGAGCTGATCGCCCATCACTATGAAGCCTATGACGGCTTTGTCATTCTGCACGGCACTGATACGATGGCCTATACTGCTTCAGCGCTGTCTTTCATGCTCAAAGGCCTGCAGAAGCCGGTGATTCTGACTGGCTCCCAGATACCATTGTGCGAAACCCGCAGTGACGGCCGTGACAACCTGATCACTTCGATGATCATCGCCGGGGAAGGCAGAGTCCGTGAGGTCTGCATCTATTTCGGTGGTCTGCTGCTGCGCGGCAACCGTGCCACCAAGTATTCCGCGGATGGTATGCAGGCATTCCAGTCACCCAACTGGCCGGCCCTTGCCGAAGCCGGCATTGCTATCCGCTATCATAAGTCCGCTTTCCGCAAACCGATAGAAGAACCGTTTGAATGCCGGCCGTTTGCGGATGTTCCGATCGGTGTCCTCAAGATATTCCCGGGTATCCAGTTTGAATTGTTCGCCGGCGTTCTCAGTCTGAAACTGAAAGGAATCGTTCTGGAAGCGTTCGGTTCCGGCAATCTGCCGGACGATCACAACGTGCTGCTGCCGATGCTGAAGGAAGCAGGTGAAAACGGTGCGGTGGTCGTTGTCTGTTCACAATGTCTGCAGGCGACGGTGAATATGAATGCCTATGAAGCCGGTCTGATCCTGCGGCAGGCAGGTGCTCTCAGCGGCTGTGACATGACCAGTGAAGCGGCTGTCACCAAGCTGTATTATCTGTTCAGCATCTGTGAAAACGCCGAAGAGGTCAAGAAGTACATGGAACGCGACCTGCGCGGTGAACTACGGGAAGAAATGATCTGATTGCATTGACAGAAAAAAAGATATAACATGAAATACCAGGGTAAAACCTGCAGGAGGAAAAGAAAATGAAAAAACACATTTCCATTCTGAGCGCTGCGGCACTGGCCGCCGCGATGATTCTGACCGGCTGTACAAAACCGGCCGAACCGGAAGAAGTAAAGGAACCGGAAACAACAGAAACAGAAACGCAAACTGAAACGCTTCTGGGCGGCTGGCAGCCATATACAGAATATGTAGAACTGATCGGTGAAGAGGAAAAGAATATCTTCACAAAAGCGACAGAAGGTCTGGTCGGTGTGAAGTATTCACCGGTTCAGGTCATTGCCACCCAGCTGGTCTCCGGCACGAACTATGCCTATCTGGCAGCGGCTGAGAATGTTTCTGCCGCAGCGGACAAAGGCTTCGCCATCGTTACTGTTTATGCCGATCTGAACGGCAATGCGGAAGTAACAGCAATCAACAGACTCGACATCACTGATATGAAGGTCAAGGACAACGCTGACGATGCAAATCTGCTCGGCGGCTGGGAAGTTACCGATATCGGCAAGGTTGCCGGCATTTCAGCAGAAGGGGAGAATGCTTTTTCCAAAGCTCTGGAAGGCTTCACAGGCGTATCTCTGAAACCGATCGTACTGCTTGGTACACAGGTCGTTTCCGGCACGAACTACATGTTCCTGAGCCGCGGTGCGACTGTCACAGCGGAACCGGCAATGAATCTGTATGTCACGACGGTATACGAAGATACGACCGGCAAATGCACGATCACAGACAATCAGGTCTTCGATCTGGTTCACTATGTCACAGCAGCAGAATAAGCTGAACTGAAAAGGAGATCCACTCGGATCTCTTTTTTTTGCATACGCTCTTTTTAAAGATTTAGTTGATAAGGGAAAAAACACCGTAATGATATTCCCCGTATGCAGTATATAAATTGATTGGCAAAGGAATTTTGGTGA
>CADBEA010000043.1 GCA_902793635.1 uncultured Erysipelotrichaceae bacterium
GATCCAGATCCGCACCATTTTCAATTTCTTTTTGTGAGGGATCTCGTACGCCCACGCTGCATATCGAAGATTTTTCTCTTTTCCAACCACATACTTCCAATACTTCCGGACAAGCCTTTTCAGAGTCATTTCTGTATACTCTCCTTCAGGCAGCATCAGATCGTATATCCATCCAAGTCTCTGCTTCCCGCCACCTTCACATTTCCGTTCATGTTTTGTACAGTATTCTTCAACCTGTTTACAAAACTGGCTGAATCCACCACAATCTGACATATTGCTTGATATAAATCGCATCTGGATCTGCTTCCCATTCATCTGCAGGTTATCTACCCGTTCCGGATGCAGCAGATCAGCCAAGCGATATAAAGGATCGAAATGGAGATATGCATTACATTCATTTGACTCAAAATCTTTAATCAAGCTCATTTCTCTAGACTCCTCACTCTTCCGCAGAATCGCTATCCGCTATATCTACGCAACTTCGTCCAGAGAACGAACTTGCTTTATATTTTTCAACCTATAACTTTGTTCATTTCGATAAGTCCGTTCACTCCAGGATCATCTTTTGCAGAACTTGAATGAGTTGTTCAGCATGTTCTTTTGCTTTGGACTTATCAATATTTCCGGAATCCCAATTAAACTCAGCAACATTCTTCGAGATTCCTTTCATAGAGCGGCATATAGCGTTGTATTCGCTGATTTCTTCATTGACCATTATTTTCTGAGGATCCTCGCCTCTTCTTTTTTTTCTTGCTATATGATCTTTGATGCGGTTTATTGGGATATTTGTCATCTGTGCTATGAGTTCACATGTTCTTCCTTTTGCCTTTTTCCCCTTTTTTTTCTGTTCTTTTATGATTTCTAAACACGCATCAATGATTTGGCTCTGTAACTCACCGGAATAATCGATGTTTCTATTCTTTCTGATCAGTTCCTGAAATGTTGCGCACTGGTCCTCATAACTGGCCTTCGATACATCTGGGACTTTGATTTCTTTATTTCCAAATTCAATCGAATAATATTGGCCGTTATCCTTATCCCAACAATCATCTATTCGTACACGCACTTCTTCGACATTCACTCTTGGCATAAATCATATTCTCCTGGTTTCATGCTTCTGTCTCTACAAAGCAGCCATGTTAGAAACTCGTTGTATCAATTCCGATACAAAACCACATTTTTTTAAATAAGTAGGCTAATATGTAGTTGCAGATCGGTGGTGATATGCAGAAACGGCTGTACAGTATCCAGCTGTTATCCGGCTGATATCAGGCTGTTATCCGGCTGTTATCCGGCTATCGTCATTGTTTTGCATAGTCAATGCTGCCTAGGTTAATCACATTAATTGCCCGGCAGTGAAAGACCTTTATTTTGATTAGGATCTAAGAGCAAGTCTTCCGCCAAGTTGAGATGCTCTTTAATCCGTAAATTCCAGGATGTTAATCATCCTGTTTTCTTATGTACTTTTTTGGTCCCCTTGCGATTGCAAGTGTCTGCCGCTGTGTCCGATCCAGTTCAATTGCGATCTCCATCATCAGTTCTTTGATATCTGCACCGACAGCATTTGCATAACTGCAAATAAAAGTAATGGAAGGATCTTTGTCCTGAGTTAACGCCCTGGCGAACTGTACTCTTGAAATATTCATTAATTCAGCAACTCTTTCCTGTGTATATCTCTTACAATCTCTTGATTTTCTGTCCTCCCAATCGTTCTTTATTACTTCCATCGCAGTCTCTGCATACGTTTTGGGGACATAGTATTCGTTTTCAAACTCTGTATTCATCCTCAAATCTCCTTCAAAATATTTTTGGAAAAAACGCAAAAAAGTGCGGAATCAACTGCTGATTCCGCACTTTGTGCAAGCCATGGAGCGCGTGAGGAGAATCGGACTCCCGTATTCAGCTTGGAAGGCTGACGTTCTACCATTGAACTACACGCGCATTGCTAATAAAAAATGGTGTCCCGGATGCGAATCGAACGCACGACCCACTGATTAAAAGTCAGTTGCTCTACCACCTGAGCTACCGGGACATCCGGAAATAAATGGCTGGGGTAGCTGGATTCGAACCAGCGAATGACAGAGTCAAAGTCTGTTGCCTTACCGCTTGGCCATACCCCAATGACTACCCTTCTATATATCAATTGCATCCGGAGATGCATCTTTCGAAAAAAATGGTGGAAGCGGGTGGTTTCGAACCACCGAACCCGGAGGGAGCAGATTTACAGTCTGCCGCGTTTAGCCACTTCGCTACGCTTCCACAAATGGTGCCGACTATAGGAATCGAACCTACAACCTATTGATTACAAATCAATTGCTCTGCCAATTGAGCTAAGTCGGCGATGGTGGAGGTTAACGGGCTCGAACCGCTGACCCTCTGCTTGTAAGGCAGATGCTCTCCCAACTGAGCTAAACCTCCGCACTGCTTTCGAGTGCCTATTTATATTAGCATAGTGTTTTTTCGTCGTCAACAACGTTTTATACAGCATTTTTTATTTTTATTCGGAGTGATCCTGCTGTTCATTTTATACCATTATAAAGGTGCTTTTTTTGTCGTTTCCGCATGTCTCCTCAGCGGGGATCAGTGCAGGTATTTGTTATATATGCTCTCTTTTATCGTATTCTGCGGGAGCCAATAATCCTGCTTATGCTACAATAGAACATGTTATGGAGGTTGTATATGGAGATTTGGAATTCTCGGTCTCTGGATAATAATCAGCGCTTTGTCTATGCTCTGATCGCCGGTTTTTTCGCGGCAGTCGTTCTTGGTATGGCATATGGCGTCATTTACGGTTTTCTCAGGATCCAGTCGGCTGTTCTCTATCTTCTGATCGGCTGGTGCATCGGTTATGTGATCCGCTATGTCGGTCATGGCGTTCACAACCGTTTTGCCATAGCTGGTGCCTGCTTCACACTGATGGCCATCATCATCGGTGATACCATTGCAGCAATCGGCGGCATCAGCGGCATTCCCGCACTGCTGAGCACACCGGCCATGTGGGGACCGCTTCTTGAACTCTGGCTGCGGACATATCTTTCCACCAATCCCAGCAGTCTTCTCGGTCTTTTAATGAGATGTGTCGGCATTTATCTTGCCTATCATTATTCGGTAATACTGTGAAAGGATACTGACGATGTACAGAAATACATGGATGGAAGTAAATCTGGATGCGATCGCAGACAATGTCAGACGCATTCATGATATATGCGGCAAACGTATCATTGCCGTACTGAAGGCAGATGCCTATGGCTGCGGTGACAACCATGTCGCCAAGGCAGTTCTGGAAGCCGGCGCGGAAATGATTGCCGTATCTTCGCTCGATGAAGCGTTCATGCTGAGAAACGAAGGATATGACGGCGAGATACTGATTCTCGGTGCCACTGACCCGCAGGATGCTTCCCGGATGGTCGAGGCCGGCATCTCAGCGGCCGCTTATTCAATGGAGTGGATCAAATCGGTTATCAAAGAGAATCCGGCCGGTCTGAAAGTACATCTGAAAGTCGATACAGGCATGAACCGCATCGGCTTTAAGGATATCCCTTCCCTGCAGGAAGCTTTCCAGCTCCTTTCGGAAAACGGCTGTAAGATGGAAGGCATCTTTACGCATTTCTACTGCGCGGACTCCAGCAAGGAACTGACGCAGAAACAGTTTGACCGCTTCGCGGAAGCTGTCAGAGCCCTGGATTATCCGTTCCCATGGATTCACTGCGACAACTCCGATGCGACCATCTTCTTCAAGGACGATCTCTCAAACGCCTGCCGTCTGGGTGTATCCATGTATGGTGTTTCCTCGTATCTGAGTGACCTGCGTCATCCGATCGCGATGTTCTCCCAGGTCGTCATGACCAAGCAGGTCAAAGCGGGTGAAACGATTGGCTATGGCGCTCTCTATACAGCGGAAAAGGACGAGATCATCGCCACGATCCCGATCGGTTACGCGGATGGCTTCATCCGGGCCAACAAAGGCCGCTGTGTCTGGATCGCCGGTCAGTTCGCACCGGTCTGCGGCAATGTATGCATGGACCAGATTATGGTCAGACTTGAAAAAGATGTTCCGATCGGAACACCTGTTGAAATCTTTGGCCCCCATATTCATCTGGAGAAGATGGCGGAGGAACTGCATACCATTCCTTACGAGATCATCTGCCTGATCAGCGGCCGGGTTACCAGAACCTATATCTGGCATGGCAAAAACCTGACCGAGGAAAACGCCCGTATTATCAAATCAGAAGTCAATTCACTTTGATCCGTCATCTGACGGATCTTTTTTTGGCTGCAGATCTATAAAGGACACTTCCGGATCATTGTACAGACGGAAGAACCATGGCGCACCGGATGCCAGACCGCGGCTGACGAACATCGGTCTGCCGTTCAGATCATAGAAACCTTCCGTGTATTTCGGAAACAGTGTCAGATGCGGTCCGAACATGCCCTTCTTTGTGAAAGGAATACGCCACTGGCCGCCATGGACATGACCGCAGATGATCAGGTCGCACTGAATCTTTTTGTATGCTTCAGCATAATCAGGACGGTGACTGATCAGCAGCTGGAAGCCATCTGACTGTTTCAGTCCTTCATAGCATTCGATATCAAAACCGAGTGTGCGGCCTCTGTCTGTCATGCCGATCACTTCGATCTCATCATTGAAAAGAACGCTTTCGTTTTCCAGTACATGAACACCCTTCTCTTTCAGACGGTCCCGCAGTTCACCGAGTTCCGAGAGATAGATGTCATGATTGCCGGACGAAAAAGCCATCCATTTGCCTTTCAGACGGTCGATCAGTTCAAAACTGATCTCATAGTCTCTGTTCAGATCAAAAAGATCGCCGGGAATCACGATCATATCCGGGTGATTCCTCTCAACCAGATCAATGATGCGGCTCTGCCCTTCACCGAAGCGGCGGCAGTGCAGATCAGCCAGCACGCAGATCCTGACCGGTTTCGTGATTTTCTCTGACGTCAGGGAGTAATGTGTTTCGTCCATTTTATGATACTGAAAGCCGCACAACAGAAAGAGGATCACAGCGGCTGTCAGAATGATCCAGATATTCATGGCATTATCATACCATAAGAAAAAGGACACCCTTTTTCGGAGTGTCCCCTTGTACTGCTTCTTATAAACCGTGGCTGACCGGTAACATGGCTGCACCGATGATGCCCGGCTCTTCCAGACCTGCCAGAACAAACGGTGTGTCATGAACAGCTGTGTGGGACATTGCCTTGTACTGTTCAATAACGCCCGGCAGGAACTTGTCAGCCGACTTCATCATGCCGCCGCCGAGGATGAAGATATCCGGGTCGCAGACGCATGCGATCGTCGCAAAATACTGACCGAGGTCTTTTTCGTATTCTGCCTTGACCTTCTTGGCGATTTCGTCACCGGCCAGAGCTCTGTCAAAGACAACGCCGGTATGGGCGATACGTTCGCCGCTCAGCTTTTCATACTTTCTCTTCAGGCCGGTGCCGGATGCTTCGTTTTCGATCGCGCCGATATTCAGATAGTTGACCTTTTCACGGTTGCGGTCGATGATGATGTTCGCAACTTCGCCGCCGAAGCCGTGTTTGCCGGATACCGTCTTGCCGTCAACGACAAGGCAGCCGCCGATACCGGTGGAAATCGTTGTATAGAATACATACTGCAGGCCTTTGCCGGCACCTACCAGTGCTTCTGCCAGAGCTGCTACGTTGGCGTCGTTGTCGAGGAATGCCGGCATGCCGAATTCCTTGCTCATTTCATCAGCGAACGGATATCCTGCGAAACCCGGAAGATTTGTGGAAAGAACCATTGTTCCCGCTTTTGTATCTACCGGACCCGGAACGCCGACACCGATACCGGCGCAGTCTTTCCAGCCTGGAATATCACGAACCATTTCCTTGATGTTGGCCATAACCTTTGCCGGACCTTCCTGGCCATAGGAAGGTCCCTTGACCTGGGCAAGAATCTTTCCGTCTTCGGAAATCTTCGCAACACGTACATTTGTACCGCCGAGGTCAATGCCGAGATAGCTCTTCATAGTTAATTATCCTCCTGAACTACATATTTTCTCTCTATCTATAATTTTATTATCCGTGTCTTTCAAAAGCAACACTGCACCTGCCGCAAAACGGTGTAATTCCTTCTGAATTTCAATATAATAGTAGGCATAAGGACAGCCTGATGAATAAAAGTGAACAGACAAAATACAGACTTGCCGATGCCGTCAAGGAATGCATGAAAACGACACCGGTGGAAGATATCACGATCAAGCAGATCGTTTCCCACTGCGGTGTGACCCGGCAGACTTTCTACCGTAATTTCCGGGACCGTGACGATCTGATCAACTGGTACTTCAACATTATTCTGGACGAATCTTTCCGGCGGCTGGGCAGCGGCGAAACCGTATATGACGGACTGATCCGCAAATTTGAATACATTCATCAGGAGGAAGTCTTCTTCTCAGCTGCCTTCCGGAATGACGCGCAGAACAATCTGAAGGATCATGATTTCCGGATGATCTTTGATTTCTACCGCAACCTGATCAGAGAAAAAACCGGCAGCCTGCCGGATGACGAAATCAACAGCCTGCTCGAAATGTACTGTCAGGCAAGTGTCTATATGACGGTCAAATGGGTGCTGTCCGGCATCCGCACTTCGGAAAAGGCTCTGGCCGGTCTGATGATCGACGCCATGCCGCCGAAACTGCATGAACTCTTTGATAAACTGGGCATCGTTTAGGAATACGTTACAAATTTCACAAAGTGTAACGTATTTTTTGTTATGCTGGCAGGTAAAATTATTTTGTAAAAATAAGGAGATCATAAATATGGCAAACAGATTCGTATTAAATGAAACATCCTATCATGGCGCAGGTGCCATCAAGGAAATCGTCACGGAGTTCAAAGCCCGCGGTTTCAAAAAAGCATTTGTTGCTTCTGATCCTGACCTGGTAAAATTCGGCGTCACAGCCAAGGTTACCGATCTGCTCGACGCAGCCGGAATTGACTACACAGTTTATTCCAACATTCAGCCGAACCCGACAATTGAAAACGTTCAGACCGGTGTCAAGGCTTTTGCGGAAGCCGGCGCTGACATGATTATCGCCATCGGTGGTGGTTCCTCCATGGATACATCCAAGGCAATCGGCGTCATCAACACAAACCCGGATTTCGCTGATGTCCGTTCTCTGGAAGGCGTCGCTCCGACAACAAAGCCGTGCACACCGATCTTCGCAGTTCCGACAACAGCCGGCACAGCTGCTGAAGTAACGATCAACTATGTCATCACTGATCCGGAAAACAAGAGAAAGTTCGTCTGTGTTGACGTTCATGACATTCCGGTCGTAGCATTCGTTGATCCGGAAATGATGAGTTCCATGCCGAAGGGACTGACTGCCGCAACCGGTATGGATGCCCTGACACACGCTATCGAAGGCTACATCACAGCCGGTGCCTGGGAACTGTCTGACATGTTCCACATCAAGGCCATCCGCATGATTGCCAAGGCTCTGAGAAGTGCTGTTGAAAACGACCCGAAGGGCAGAGAAGACATGGCTCTTGCTCAGTATATCGCCGGTATGGGATTCTCCAATGTAGGTCTGGGTGTTGACCACTCCATGGCTCACACACTGTCCGCATACTATGGCATGCCGCACGGCAAAGCATGCGCTACCCTGCTGCCGACCGTAATGGCTTACAACGCTCCGGTTACCGGTGAAAAGTACAGAGACATCGCTGATGCCTTCGGTGTAGAAGGTGCTTACACAATGCCTCTGGAAGAAGCACGTGAAGCTGCTGTCGCCGCTGTCAAGAAGCTCGGTGAGGATGTCGGTATCGTTATGTCCCTGAAGGACGTTGTTCCGATGGAAGATGTTGACGCTCTGTCCGCTGACGCTCTCAAGGATGCCTGCACACCTGGCAACCCGCGTCCGGTAACAGTTGAAGACATCAAGGCAATGTTCCTCTCCCTGATGAAATAATCTTCATCAAAACCAGATAAAAATGGCTTGGGATCATATCATCTACTTTGGATCCTTAAGCCATTTTTCTTTTTTCAGACGGATCAGGAACAGGATGCCGCGAACGCTCAGCTCGACCGCCATGGCGATCCACATACCGGGCAGTCCCATTGTCCTGGCAAGATACCATCCAAGTGTCAGTCGGACACCCCAGATACTGATCAGATTGAGCAGTCCCGGAACCAATGTGTCCCCTGCTCCGCGCAGACAGCCGGTTGCCACGATCGACGCCGCGAACAGCGGTTCAGCCAGCAGTTCGATACGCAGTACTTCCACACCCAGTTTCTGAACTACCGGATCCGGTGTCAGAAAAGAAAATACAGACGGACAGAGGAAATACATGACCAGGCCGGCCAGACTCATAATGGCAACACCGGTGAATGTCGTCAGCCAGCTGAATGAACGTGCCAGGTCTTTCCGCTTGGCACCGATCGACTGGCCGACCAGCGTCGTGGCGGCGGAACTGATGCCGTAGCCGGGCATGTAGCAGATCGACTCAGCCGTGATGGCAAAGGAATTGGCGGCGATGGCAATCGTTCCGAGCGGTGCGATGATCCTCGTCGAAGCAACCTGCGCCGCACAGAGCGCACTCTGTTCCATGGCCATCGGCGCGCCGATATGGAACGCTTCCTTGACGACTTCCTTCTGCGGCAGCCAGTTTCCCCTGATACCCTTCAGTTTCAGAACATCCGAGCGGAAGAAGGCATAGGACAGTGACATCAGCATGCCGGACAGCATGGAAAGACTGGTGCCGAGCTGGGCTCCGGCCACACCAAAACCGGCCCCGGGCACCTGCATTGTCATGCCAAAGACCATAAGCTGTCTGGTCGGAAAGATCAGGAAGAAATTGAAGATGACATCCAGAATGCATTCCAGTGTGGCAAAGATGGAAGGAATCTTCATATTGCCGGAACACTGCAGCATATTCATGCATACCCAGCGGATCTGCCGGACGGGAATGAACATCGCATAGATGGAAAAGTAACTGACGGCATTCTGCCAGAGAGACGGATCAGCGCTAAGCCACTGCGGCAGATGCTGACCGATCAGAAACGCGATCACGCCGACTGCCAGAGACAGACATAACGAGGCGGAAAGCGACTGGCGGAAGATCGACTTTGCCCGATCGATTTCACCGGCCCCGGTGGCATGTGCCACCTGCACGGAAAAACCGGCCGCCGTCGCACCGAGAAGACCACCGAACAGCCATGTGGATGATGCCACAAGTCCGATGGACGCGGAAGCAGCCGCTCCCAGGGCACCGACCATGGCCGCATCGATATACTGCATCAGGATCTCGGAGATCTGGGCCAGAATGCCGGGCATGGAAAGACGGCCGACAATGCCTAGTTTTTCACTGAATGTATATTTGCGGCCGGAACGCATCTCAGCCGCAACAGAATACTCGCTCATGTTTTCCATTATACCTTGTTATAAAAACCAGTATAATTTTTATCTTCTTTTTTTCTCACAAGTTATAATAGAGAAAAGGAATAGAGGTAAATATCATTATGGAAACACTTTTACAATTGCTTTTAAAGAGTATGTCCCAGCAGTCGTCCATCGACGCAGCAGAAAAGAAGACCGGCATCAGCGGTGTCAGCATTCTGACGATTCTCTCTTATGCACTGCCGATCCTGATCAGATTCCTGACCAAAAACGCAGGCAGTCAGGCCGGTGCCCAGTCCCTGCTTGGTGCTCTGAACCAGCACACCAGCACCAAGGCAATGCCGCAGCAGATCCTCGAAGCGGATGAAGCTGACGGACAGAAGATCCTCGGACACATTTTCGGTGATTCCGAAAAGCAGACTGTCAATGAAATCGCCAGCAAGTCCAAAGTCGATCCGAGTGTCGTTCTGAAAGTACTGGCCATTCTGGCTCCGGTTCTCCTGAGCAGCCTTCAGTCTGTCACAGCCGCTACCGCCAATGCTCAGCAGGCCAAGAAGCCGGGCGTTGACCTCAGTGACGGTCTCGACGTTTCTGACCTCGTTGCCATTTTCCAGGGCACACAGCAGAGCGGTGTCTCAGGTCTGTTAGGCGCCCTGCTCGGCGGCAAAGTTGACACTTCCACACCGCAGGCCGCTACAGACGGTACAGCTCTGTTAGGTTCTCTGCTCTCTCTGATGGGCAAATAATTACAATTGAAACAAACATGAAAACAGCTGATCACATGATGTGATCAGCTTTTCATATACGCCGATAGCCTTTTTCCAGTTTGTTTTTGATATTCCGGCCGTTCATCCTACCAAATCCCAGCGGATATCCATCAGCACAGACAAGCACCCAGCCGTCATGGCTCTCATCCGCTGTGACTGTTTCGCCGCGCAGATATTTTTCGATCCGGATGTCATCCGCCGCAAAACTGACACACTGATCGAATTCTTCCTGTTTCAGTGCATATGCGAGATGCTGGGATGGCTCAAAGCGGTCCCGCTTCAATGTGCCCAGCAGCAGTCCGGAGCGGATGACACGCACTGAATCATGTGCGTAGTTCCTCTCGGGAAGCAGATAGATTTTATCATTCAGGACTTTTGTAACGGCATGACTCTGGTCCAGTGATACATGTTTCATGAATTCGCTGAACGATGTGTTCCTGATCGGATCAGACTTCAGAATATCATTGTTCCTTCCCGTACTGTTTCCCTGCTTTTTCAGCAATGCCGCGAAATGTCCTTCCCCTTTCAGCCGGTGCGGATACAGCCGCACACATGCCTTCATGTCCTCACCGATACCTTCGGCAAACAGCGGACATCTTTCTTCCGGTTCTATCAGATACAGATCCGGATATTCCTGCAGTACGGCACGGATCACATCTTCATCTTCAGCCGGATCGAAGGTGCAGGTCGAATAGAGAATGGTTCCCCCTTCCTTCAGCATCGATACCGCTGAAGAAAGAATTTCCTTCTGCAGATCAGGATAATATTCACTGCCGCGCTCCAGCCAGGAAGTGATCAAAGACGGATCTCTTCGGAACATGCCTTCTCCCGAACACGGCGCATCGACCAGGATCTTGTCAAAATAACCGGGATACTTCGCGGCCAGATTCCGCAGATCACTGCTGATTAGATAGGCATTGCGGATGCCGAAGCGTTCGCAGTTCTTCAATGTCGCATTCTGACGCGAAGCACTGATGTCATTACTGATGAGAAGACCAGTGTTGTTCAGCTTCGCGGCCAGAGCAGTCGTCTTGCCGCCGGGTGCCGCACAGGCATCCAGAACGACATCTCCTTCTTCCACCGGCAAAAGTGAAGCAGGCGTCATGGCACTGGCTTCCTGAATGTAATACAGACCGGCATAATAATACGGATGGGTTCCCGGGCGTGTCTCTGCCGGCACGTAAAAACCTTCCCGGCACCAGGGAACCGGCTCCAGCGGAAACGGTGAAATCTTCTGAAATTCTTCCACAGTGATCTTGCCGGTATTGATACGGATACTGGTAATAGGCGCCTCCTGCATTGCCTGCAGATAATTCTCATATTCGTCCTGCAGCACGCCCTTCATTTTCTGAAGATATGATTCCGGTAAATTCATGAAATTATTATAGCGTATGTCTCTTTTGGAACAACGCAATCTTTGCTAGAATATTCAAGATGGAGGAAACGAATGGAAAACGCAAATGTACGTCCTGAAACAATGGCAAGAATCACAACCAGAGAACTGGCAGATCAGTTTATTGAAGAACAGGTAGCAGCGATCAGGGAACAGGTCAAAGACGGCAAGGTTCTGCTCGCACTTTCCGGCGGTGTTGACTCTTCCGTAGTTGCCGCCCTTCTGATCAAGGCAATCGGCCGCAATCTTGTCTGCGTCCATGTCAATCACGGCTTTTTAAGAAAAGGTGAACCTGAACAGGTCATTGAAGTATTCCGCAACCAGATGAACGCAAACCTCATCTATGTCGATGCATCTGACAGATTTATCGACAAAGTCGCCGGTGTTAACGACCCGGAACAGAAGCGTCATATTATCGGTGAAGAATTCATCAAGGTATTTGATGAAGAAGCAGCCAAACTGGAAGGCATTCACTTCCTCGGACAGGGAACGATCTATCCGGATATTCTCGAAAGCGAGAAGGGAATCAAAGCCCACCACAACGTCGGCGGCCTCCCGGAAGAGATGGAAATGGAACTGGTCGAACCGGTAAAACTGCTTTATAAAGACGAAGTCAGAGTTGTCGGCAAAGCCCTCGGCCTGCCGGAAAACATGGTAGAACGTCAGCCGTTCCCGGGCCCGGGTCTGGCAGTCAGATGCCCAGGCGCCATTACCAGAGACCGTCTGGAAGCACTCCGTGAATCCGATGCGATCCTGCGTGAGGAATTCGCCAACGCTGGCCTGCAGGGCAAGGTATGGCAGTACTTCACGATCGTTCCGGATTTCAAGAGCACCGGCATCAAGGACGGAAAGCGTTCTTTTGAATATTTCGCAGTCATCCGCGCCGTCAATACTACGGATGCGATCGAAGCGACAATTGAAGAACTGCCGTATGATCTCTTAAAGAAGATCACTGACCGTATCACCCATGAAGTACCGGGCATCAACCGTGTTCTGTACGATCTGACACCGAAGCCGACCGGCACCATCGAGTGGGAATAAACGATTATCCCCCTACACCCCCGATTATCCTGTTTCGTGGAAATAGAATTATCCTGTGGTGATACTAGAATTAATAACCAGACCTTGCATAAAATGTAAGGTCTTTTTAGTTTCTATTGATGAATGAATTAACATGATTAAATACCCTGACGGTAAAACAAAACCCGGGACATACTCCCGGGTTCTGATATTATTCTACACTTTGTGGATTAGGAGACCCATTTGGCAATTTCTTTTTCAAAATACGGCAGCCACGCCTGGTAACCCTTGCGGGTCGGATGGATCGGCTTGTATCCGGCATCACTGATGTAATCTTTTGTAATATATTTCGTATTGATATCTTTATCGTCAAAAAGATCAACGAAGCCAATATTCCATTTTTTCTGTAATTCCTTGACGGCTTCATTCATCTGAGTATACAGCGGATTATGGAAATCCGGTCCGGAGTATATGATTGTCGGACAGTGCCATGTCTCTTCCGCATATGCGATAATGTACTCCATTGCACCAATGATAGTCTTGGTGTTAAAGGATGAGATGTCCTTGCTGTCGGAAATCTTTCCCAGTTCGATTTTGGAGTTTGCATCATTTGTAGACAGCTGAACGATCAGGGCATCGACTTTAAGATTTTTATCAAGCCTCTTCAGCCGGGTGATATAGGATTCACCGCCGCCAAGTTTCGATCTCGTCTCGACCAGTGTCGTACCGTTTACCGCTTCCTTGATGACATTTGCACCGTCCTTATGCGCGATCATATCGGCAATCGCTTCATGTTTTGAGGCAAAGCCAAGAGTCACGGAAGATCCAAGAAAAATCAGGTTCTTTCCTTTTAGCGGACTGTTTTCATCTTTTGGCATATTTGCGACAGCATATTTTTCCGCGTTGCCTTCATTGAGCGAAAGAGTCAGTTTCAGAGCGATGAAACTGAGCAGACCAATGGCAAAAAGGGCAATCAGGATAATCAGCAGAGTTTTCATTTTATGTCCTCCCTATTCTTGTCTAAAGTGTAAATCAATGCGAAAATCATAATAGTTACGAAGAAGAATAAATGTCTAAAATTAGACGATAGTACAAAAAGGTCCAGAAAACGAAAATCAAATTGACAGATAATCTCAGCAAAAGCAAGCAACGGACCCTGAATCTGTTCAGGGAAGCTCTTATGGTTCTGTTGCAGGAGAAGGAACTTGAAAAGGTGACAGTAAAAGAACTGTGTGATCGCTGCCTGATTCCTAAGTCGACGTTCTACAACTACTTTGAAAATATCTATGATCTTGCCGTTTACAGTATGGATTATTACCGGAAAAACATTTTGCGATCCTATGACTACAAAGTGGTATATGAGTTTGAAGATATGGGGGACACTTTTGAAACGTTCCTGCTGTCCCATAAGCAGGAAATCAGGAAGATCATGAAACATAACCCGGAAGGTTCTGCATTCTATGCGATCATGCAGAAGTATACTTCTGACGGTTTCGTCCGAATCTTTGAAAAGTTCGAAAAATACCGAAACAAGGATTACCCGATCCGTGTTCAGGCAAACATCTCAGCATCGGTATTTATCTGTATACTGCAGTGGATGGTCACCCAAAGCGATGATTTCATCCGCAGGGAACTTACCAGAAAATTTGAAGCTTCGATCTCCATGAAGCTATGAAACTGTGCGGCACCAGAATGAATATCCAGACCTTGCATAAAATGTAAGGTCTTTTTAGTTTCTATTGATTAATGAATTAATAGGATTAAATACCCTGCCGATCATTAAAAAACCGATAAATACTGATGTTTTGAGACCTTGCATACACAAGAATAATGCCCAAAAGAAATGCCAAAAGTTTAATGGAATGATCGTGTGGAGGGGGTTTAATGATTGATCATCACCACGGCGGGTATCTCCACCGGAGGATGAAACAAATTCAAAAAAAAGGATAAAGGGATTTCCACGGTGATAACGATGATCCTGTTTCCTGGAAACAGAATCATCCTCTGCTGATACCAATTTCAACAGAAAGACCCCGCATTTCATGCGAGGTCTTTTTCGTTTCCGGTTATTCCTTTTTTGTATGTATGCCAATCAGAACGGCATATCTGAATCCTTTTTCAGGCAATGAAAAGAATCACAAAATCAGATATCTCTGACCCTGTCAGTTTTCCTTCTTCCCTGTTCAGCCGGTACCCTACTGCCAGGAGATGGACTGGAGAATCTCCTCCGCTGTCGCCCTTCCCGTTTCAATCAGTTCCTTCCGGTAATAGAAATACAGATAGTAGAATACCTTGTTATGTTCGAACACATAGGACTCGCCGCACATGTCGATGCCCTGGGCTGTATAGGTGTAGCTGAAGCCGGCACCCTGAACGCCGCCCGCGTCCCTGACAAAGAATCTGTCACGTTTGTATCCGAAAGGTTTCATTGGTCTGGCAATCTGCTTTTCCATTTCCGTCGCAACATCCTTGGCGTTCAGCATGAATGCCTGAAAACCGCTTGCCTGACGGTAAGCACCATTGACGATCATGTGCCGTTCGTCATCATTGATTGCCCATACCGGCGGACTGTCTGTCGTGTTCATCTGGCCGATCTCTTCCCGACTCAGTTCACGGAATCCTTCCGGATAGGAAAGATACATTGCATTGTTAAGATTTAATTCACCCATAATTATCTTTTCATCTCTGCCGTGCAGATATCTGACGGAGATAATGCCTCCTAAGATTAAAGTAGACTTCTTTTTGTTTCTTAGCAAGCGGATATATGCCTGCTGTAAAAAAGACTCCCTTGCGGAAGTCCAGTTGTTTCTTAAAGATATGAAACGGTTTCACTTAATTCCTTACGGGAGGAATGATTGGGCAGCGGGCCGGCACCTTCGGCTGCGTAGCCCAGGTCCATGAACATCAGGACTTCCTCATTCTCCGGCAGTCCCAGCGCTTCCTTCGCCTTGTCAGGATCGAGGAAGTTGACCCAGCAGCTGTCCACACCTTCATCCGCTGCCGCGAGAATCATATGCGTCGCGACGATGGTGGCGTCCTCGGTTCCCGAATCCCGCTTCTCACCGGGATAGGTAAAGACATTGTCTCTGTTGTATGCGACAACGATGACAGTCGGGGCATTGTAACGGCACGGTGTCACAGTGTCGATCTTTGCCAGTGCTTCCGGGCTCTGCACGACATAGATGCGCTGTTCCTGCAGGTTCTTGGCGGTCGGTGCCAGACGGCCGGCATTCAGGATCGCAGCGAGTTTTTCGTCCTCGACCTGCCGGTCAGAGTATTTTTTGCATGAGAATCTTGCTTTGAGTACTTTTTTCAGTTCCATATTGACCTCTTTCTTCTGTATTTTCAGTGTAATTCAACCGGTATGGAAAGCCAATCTGTATGCAATCTGTTTTTTCTCAGAGAGCATCACCCATGGTTCACCGTGTTTATAACATGTATCTCAGCAGGCTCCTGTTTAACGGAGCGTCAGATCATAATGCCGCTAGGAGAAATAATACAGGATCTGATCCAGACGTTTGAGGAAGTCGGAGATGCCGTGATGGTTGGCCATGACCTCGGAAGCCGCCTCAACATTGTTGGTCAGGATGGCGTCGACATTCAGGCCAACTAGACGTTCCATGGTGCTTGACTCATTGACAGTCCAGACAAATACCTTTTTGCCGGCAAGATGCAGTGCTTTGACATTGTCGTAGGTCGCGAATGTTTCCTGGATCGAAATGATCTGCACATCATCAAGACTCTGCAGGTCACCGATTCCGACGGTAGAAGTATAGGCCAGAAGGATATCCGGATATTTGCTGTGGATGTATGCCAGAGTGTCATAATCCATAGAGGTAATGTCACAGTAATTCTGGAATTCATTCTTGCGGATGATCTCCACGACCTTTTCTTCAATACCGTCATCATGACCGTTCCGCTTGATTTCAATATTCAGATACAGCTTGCCTCTTGCATACTGCAGCACTTCCTCCAGGGTCGGGATCCTGGTCCCGGCAAATTCCGGGGAGAAGAAGGATCCGTTGTCAAGATTCTTGATTTCATCATAGGTTACTTCCCAGATATTGGCATCGACACCGGTGGTACGCTTGATGTTGTCATCATGCAGCACGACGATCTTTCCGTCCTTCGTCATCTGCACGTCAAGTTCCACAGCCGTGGCACCGGCATCGTAAGCTGCTTCGAAAGCCGGAATCGTGTTTTCCGGTGCGACACCGGAATAGCCGCGGTGAGCCATGATCATGACGCCCTGGGTATCGCCTTTTATGATCCATTTGAACTGCTGATAACGGTTGGGAATGGAGAAATACATGCAAATAACACAGAACACCGCCCATACAATGCGCGGCCAGCGCTGCTGCAGAATATGTTTGTTTTCGATATTATATGGTTCCGGCTCAAACCCCTCCTTCAGAACGGCACGGTAGTAACGGGAAGCACATACCGAGCAGACCATCGGCTGAGCAAACCAGCCAAAGACCATGAAGAGGACCATCACCACGACGGAAAGCGTGGTATCGTTGAGAATCACATCCGGGTCAATGCCTGGTTCAAGCCACAGAACACCCAGCAGCATGATCACACCAATCAGAATACCGACAATCACAGCCGCAATCGATAGTAATGCGACATAGGATATCAGTGCCAGCATCAGTTTTACACGTGATTTGAACTTGTTCAGTTGCCAGCTGCGTTTCGCTGCGTTTTTGAAATCCAGTTTTTCCGTTACCATGGCTGGCATCACAAAAGCCAGGCGCAGCGCTCCCATGCCAAGAACGAGTGTCAGCAGGTTGTAGCCGGCGCCGATCAGAGGGTATTTCTCGAAATGCTCGGTAATAAAGCCGGGCATCGTAAAGAAGCGGGTAATGGAAGACGTATTCAGAAGATCCGAGAACGGATACAGAAACAGAATATACAGCATGAGAAGAAAAAACGATGTCCTCATGTTTCTGACTAGGATGTCCACGGCGTTGTCAAAAGCTTCCCGGGCTGTGATGTTTTTCTGGCCTGTAAAGGAAGCGTGCAGGATCGAATAGGTTCCGAACTGTTCGATACTGATAAAGACTGACATCAGAAACCACATGACGATCAATACCATCCAGGTCAGCGGATTCATCATCGCCTTGATAGCATTGGCCTGCGTCAGAGTGGAACTGTTGTTGACGACAAGAAGCGCCCGTTCAACATAGATCAGAACCGGAAAGAAAATCAGCATTGTTACGATACGGTAAAGTACCTGGAAGAGTACCATGCCCTTCAGATTCGCCGCCAGAAGCTTCAGCGGTCTGGTTCTTTGCGCAATGATTTTTTCCGCTGTCTTTTCTTTCTTTTTTCCCGGTTTTTTATCTGCTTCCTCTTGAGAAGTTTCTGACGATTCCAAAGTGTCAGATACTTCCGCGGTTTCAGATACTTCCATCGTTTCAGGAACTTCCGCCGGTTCCGTTGTCTCCGGACTCTCAATTACTTCCGTGTTTTCAATTGTGTCTTTCATTGTCATTTCTTCCATAGCTGTAATTCCTGCCGAGTATGTTTTCATTATCAGTATTCTGTAAAAAACTGTAAAGAACCAAAGTGATCTTACCTGCCGGCCGAACTGCCTGTACAGAATCGTTCGTCAGGCGAAAGGATCCTCTTCGGCATTGTCATGCCAGACATATTCTGACCGGCGGGCATTTTCCTCGGCCGCTTCTCTGCCATAGTGATCCGCGACAAATCCCAATGCCATGTCGATTCCCGCTGAGACTCCCGATGAAGTATAGATGTTTCCGTCCCGTACCCAGCGGGCTTTTCTGATCCATTCAGCTTCCCCGCTGTCTTTTGCCCACGTAAACGCAATCTTGTTTGAGGTCGCCTTTTTCCCGGACAGAACGCCAGCTGCTGCGAGCAGAGCCGAACCGGTGCAGACAGACAGGACATATGCCGCTGAACCGCACAGTTTTCTGAGTCCCGCAAGGAACTGCGTATCTCTCACAAGCGGACGGGTTCCCATGCCACCGGGCACCAGCAGAACACTGCCAGCCGGCAGGATGTCTGCTTTTTCTGTCATGATTACCGCTCCCTGGGCACTGGTGATCATACCGCCGTCCATGGAAATATAATGCAGCGACGCATCCGGTGTTCTGGCAAAGATCTCCACCGGACCGAAAAGATCCAGAGATTCAAACTGATCAAACATCAGGAAGTAATAATTCATACTCTGTTCCCTCTCTTCCGGTTTTTCGGATCATCATCCGGCTGCTGTATGAAAGCCGTTTTTCCATGTTCTTATTGTACTTCATTTCAACGGTTCGTATCAGCGCAACAATAAAGCTGCACGATAGACTTATTTGCAGCACAGTACACTGAATGAACAGCCAGGCCGCTGATACTCCGCGTCTTTGAAACAGCAGAATGTTCCTTTGTATCAACGTGAACCTTTTCCGTTGTATGATACTTTTTAGAAAAAGCACGCACATCAGAAAGGAAACAGCCATGGACCTCAGAGTATTGGAATACTTTCTTGCAGTCGCGGATGAGGAAAACATATCCCATGCTGCCGAACTCCTGCATGTATCACAGCCGACAATTTCCCGGCAGCTGATGGATCTGGAAGAAGAACTAGACAGAAAACTGTTTATCCGCACAAATAAAAAAGTAATCCTGACAGAAGAAGGGATGCTGTTCAGAGAAACCGCCGAGGATATTCTGAAACTGTATAACAGAGCGAAAGCAGATCATACAGATCAGAATGAAATCGAAGGAGAAATATATATTGCCGCCGGTGAAATTGAATCATTCGATATCGTTGCCGAAAAGATCCGTGACTTTCACCTGCTCCATCCGAAAGTTCTGTTTCATATCTATTCGGGAAACGCCGAAGAAATCTGCGCGGCAATCGACAAAGGAACAGCTGATATCGGTTTTATTATCCAGTCCGTCAACACAATGAAATACGAAGTCTGCAGTCTGAACACTTCTGAAGCATGGGGTATTCTTGTCAGAAAAGATCACCGGCTGGCTTCGAAAGAATATGTTACAGCACGGGATCTGCAGAAAGAAAAACTGATCGTGCCCGACAACAGCCGGCTGCGCAATGATATCCGTGAATGGATCGGCCCCCGCACCCATGTGGCTGCCACTTACACCCTGCTCAGAAACGCCATGATTCTGACCAGGGTCAGCGATTGGGTGGCGGTCTGTCTGGAAACACGGAAACAAACCGGTGACGGTCTCGTTTTCGTTCCGTTCTCACCGCAGCGGGTATCTTCCGCCTCCCTGATCTGGAAAAAACGGCCGGTATACAGTCCCGCCCTGTTTGAATTCCTCAATTATTTTGGAATTCATAATTTAAATGACAAATAATTTGATATAAGCATTTCACATTCCCAAAAAACCTCTGCATACTGTAATTGCAAAAAGGAGATTACAGCAATGCAGAGTTTTGTTTATCACATGCCGGTAAAAGTATACTTTGAAGAGAACGGTGTAAAGAAATACCTCCCCAAGGAAATGGGAAAATACGGAAAGAATGTCATGATCGTTTACGGCGGCGGTTCGGTGAAAAAGAATGGCATTCTGGATGAAGTCAGAAAAACTCTGGAAGAATGCGGCAAAACAGTCTTCGAGTTTGGTGGTGTCGCCTCCAGTCCTTCCTATGAAAAGATCCTGGAGGGAATCGCTATGTATAAAAAAGAGAATATCGATCTGATGATTGCCCTGGGCGGCGGTTCTGTCGTCGACAGCACAAAGATCATGGCTGCCGGTGCGGAAATCGACGGTGACATCTGGGAAGAAGAAATGGTCAATCATCACATTCCCGAAAAGATGGGAAAATATGCCGTTATCCTGACAATTTCCGGAGCAGGTGCCGAAATGGATCACCTCGGAGCCTGCACAAATGAAAAGACCCACGAAAAGAAAACATTCGTCGGACCCTATGCCGATTTTGTTATCGAAGACCCCACATATCTGATGTCTGTCCCGCTGCGTGTCTTCACACCAGGTGTCTATGATTCCCTGAGTCACTGTATGGAAACATATTTCGGCAGAGGCACAAATGTATGGGATGAAATCAACGAAACACTGATGAAGAATATCATCCGCAACGGCCGGGCTCTGATGGAGAATCCCGACAGCAAGGAGATCCGTTCCAATCTGATGTGGGATTCTTCCCTAATCCAGTCCTTCAGTTTTTATACCGGCAACCCCGGTGATTTCCAGGCACATGGCATCGAAAACATGCTGGCGGCCTATACACATGCGACCCATGGGCTGCAGCTCGCCATTCTGCAGCCGGTTTACTATGACCATATTGTCGAAGCCGGTGCGGAAATGTTTGCCCGTTTCGCAGTCAATGTCATGGAAGTTGATCCGCAGGGAAAAACACAGCTGGAAATTGCAAAGGAAGGCATCGTCCGTCTGCGTGAATTCATCAGGTGCCTTGGTCTGCCCTCTTCTTTCTCGGAAGCCGGCATTGAAGTCAGTGAAGAGACTGCTTCCGCTGTCGCATCGACATGCAATATTTCCACGACAAACGCCCGTCAGCTTTCCCGTGATGAAGTCCGCGATATCATCCTCGAATGCCGATAAGCATATCTGAAGCATTCTGAACGGAGAACATATATGATTTTCTATTTCACAGGAACCGGCAACAGTCTGTATGCCGCCAAACACTTTGATAAAGAACTTTACAGCATTCCCCAGGAATTAAAAAAAGACAGCAGGAAATACAAAGCCGACAGCATCGGAATAGTCTGTCCGCTTTATGAATTCGATCTTCCTGTCATCGTGAAGGATTTCATTCTGAACTCGCAGTTTGAAACAGACTATTTCTATATTGTCATGACCTACGGCATGCATCATGGCGGATGCGCCGCACGCAACGCGGCATTCTTTGAACAGGCCGGCCGCCGGGTTGATTACTTCAATACTGTTCAGATGCTTGACAACGCCCTTCCTGTCTTTGATATCGAGGAACAGAAAAAACTCGATCCCGAAAAAAAGGTGGATGAACATCTCGCTCTGATCAAAGCTGATCTCGACGAAAGAAAACACTATATTCAGCCGGCCGCAAAAGAAGAAGTCGATTTCTATGAAGGCTATAAGGCACATGCGATAGATTACAGCGCTTCCATTGAAAAACCCCGTTACAAAGTGTCTGACAAATGCATCGGCTGCGGCACCTGCACCCGTGTCTGCCCGAAAGGCTGCATCCGCGTTGCGGAAGGCAGAGCAGTCTATGAATACACTGGCTGCATCGGCTGTATGGCATGTATTCATGCCTGTCCCACGAAAGCAATCGGCTTCGCGGTTCTCAGGGAAAAGAATCCCGAAGCTCGGTACCGTCATCCGCAGATCAGACTGGCTGAAATCATTCAGGCAAACAATCAGAAATAATCAATATCGTTTAAACAGACCTTGCATGAATATGTGAGGTCTGTTCTTTTCCGACTGCTGAATCAGCACATGCATTAACATAATCATGCATGTTTATCTTGATTGCCTCTGTCATCAAGAATGCACTTGAAAAAAGATCATAGGAAGTGAAGAATAATTGAAAAAGTCATAACACGCAGCCAATAAGGAAAGCCACTGTTAAGACTTTTTAGTAAGTATGCATAGTTCAATATTATAGTAATAAAACAATTCTAGAAGGTTGCTGTATCGTTTCAGATAACGCCGGTCCACTGCATGATCAGCTTGATCCATCCGAAGAAGACAACGATTCCGACAAATGTCCATAACAGAACCGATTCAATATTCAGATGCAGCTTCTCTCTGCGTGTCCATATGTACCAGACTCCTACAGGAGGAAGAAAGAGGACCATCACGTATGCGATGATATTCTGTGTGCTCAGAACATTAACGATACGTTCCTGGTCCTCTTTGGATGAATAGTTACGCTGAGCCATTTCCTGGCGCAGTTTTTTATTCTCCTCTTTTAATTCTTCTTCTGTGAGTTTCTGGCGTTTAGACGCCTTACTCATTCAGTCAAGCAACAGCTTT
>CADBEA010000044.1 GCA_902793635.1 uncultured Erysipelotrichaceae bacterium
CGTTGAAAGACAACTTTTTTACATGGATAAGGCTCAAGTAAAGCAATTGGCAAACACGCTTTCTATGTTGGCCGAAACAATGGAGGATTGATTTATGGCGTTGCTGCAGATGGATTTCAAATCAAAAGCATTAAAAAGAACAGTTTCAGTTAATGTTATTCTACCGGTTGAACGGTTTAAAGGACCATATCCGACTTTGTATCTTCTTCACGGCCTGACAGACAATTACAACAGCTGGCTCAGTAACAGCAGAATCAGGCTTTGGGCAGAAGAAAGCGGTCTTGCAGTTGTCATGCCTTCCGGTGAAAATTCATTCTATATGGATGTTCTTGTTAAGGATGGATGTCTCGGTGATTTTGGTGAATATGTCGGACGTGAACTTGTAGAAGTAACACGCGAACTGTTTCCGCTCTCTGATAGTCGTGTTGATACTTTCATCGGCGGATTGTCCATGGGAGGATTTGGTGCCTGCCGGAACGGTCTGAAATACTGTGATACATTCAGTAAGGTTGCAATTCTTTCAGGAGCTCTTCATTTCTATGAATATCCGTTAGACTGGGTCGAAACGAAAGGCAACACAATCGGTGAAGTTAGAAATTTCGGAAATCTGGAAGAAACAAGAAATTCAGACAGAAATCCCCGGTATCTGATAAACGCGCTCAAAAATGATCCGGACAAGATATTTCCTGAATTCTATGTAGCCTGCGGTTTGCAGGATGTATTGCTGGAAGCAAACCGCTCAATTGCCAAGGCACTGGAAGAAGCCGGTGCTGATGTTACTTATGAAGAAGGGGAAGGTTTTCATGACTGGTATTTCTGGGATACCTATATCCAGCATGTACTGAAATGGCTGAATTACAGTGTGCAAAGTAAAGAGAATGACTGAAATATAAGTATGAAAAAATCATTTCTTCAGAAGGCTGCCGGATTATTACCGGCAGTTTTGTTTGATCTTGTTATAAGCTTTTACTAATCTTTTCATTTAGTGAATTCTGTTAAAAGAAGATATTAAAATCACAAGAAAATGAAAATATTTTCAAAAATGTCAGTTTTCCACAATTTGTGATAATTTCACAATTATACATTCAGATCAGTTTGTGAAAATCTTTTCATTTGTGAAATATCACCGTTTTGTAAATGATTCTATAGCATGATTTGAAATATATCGATTGCAGTATCAAAGATCAGATAACACATCGACGAAACCAGTTGAATCAGATCTAACGCAAATATAAAAATCAATGACAAGCTGAAATACGGTCATATGTTACGGACAGCCGGATCAGACAGATATAAACAGATAAATACAGAGCGTCTGATTTGCATTGGGAAATGAATTTACGGGTAATTACCAATGAACGCGCAAATCAGCGGCTTATAAAAACAGAAATAAATGCCAGTAAATGAATTATGAACAAAGATAAAAGACCGAATACAAAGTAATAAAAAAAGACAGTAGCACAAGCAAGTCACAGATCTGGAAATGACCAATGAGACAAAGTAAATATTTCAGAATCAATTTAAACGCATCTGAAACAGCCCATTCATCCTATAATGGAATCTAATACTTCGCATAATGTATGTTATACGATTCTTTTGGATTCCGATTTTGAAGGCAAAAAACAGAGGATGATGCCTGCTGCCAAAATAAACAACCCCCTCTCTGAAATGCATATAAACCAGTCTGATCTGAATATATAACATGCGATCATTTCAATACGGAATAAAAAAATAATAATTACAGAAAATAGAAAAACTTCAAACTAAAACACAAACGCAAGGAAAAGGACTGACTGTCAGGAAAAAATATATGAAGTAATGTATTACCCTATCAGACGCAAAAGTATCTTAGCTGTATTTATGAACCACACCATTTGCATTGCAGCCATGAGTTCATATGAGCTAAATATAGTACAAACAGATGAAGATTGTTTCTGTGCACATATTATGCGGTGTATGCAATAATAGAACACATGTGATAAAGGAGGACCGTTCATGCACTTATCTGGCGGTGTATTTCTGCTTCTGGCCATGGTCTGCAGCGCGTCGATGGCAATCGCCCTGCGTTTTTTCAAAACATCGCAGAATAACAGATACGGAATGATCCTCGGTAACTATCTGACCTGTACACTGATCGGATTCCTGATGATAGCTGATAAGCCGCTGCTCTTTCAGATACATCCTGCAACCTATGTCTGCGGTCTGATCGGTGGTTTTCTGTTTGTTCTGTCGCTTGTCTGTATGCAGAGCAGCATCTCTTCCAACGGCACGATCCTGTCTTCCGCCTTTTCGAAACTGGGTCTTCTGGTGCCCCTTCTGCTCAGTGTTCTGTTCTTTCATGAAATACCTTCATTTCTGCAAGCGATTGGATTGTTATTTGTCATTGCTTCCATTCTGATCATGAACGGCACCGAAAAACAGAATACCAGCTTCAGTCTGCTGTTTCTGCTGGTCGTACTGATTACCAACGGTATGTCAGATTCCATGGCCAAGATCTACAGTTCCATCGGCTATCAGAATGAAGAAACCTTATATATGTTTATTCTGTTCCTCTTTGCGGCCTTCCTGACATATATCCTGATGGTACTGGAAACACACCGAACCGGAAAGAAAGCGGATCTGAGGGACCTGGCGGCAGGCATATGCATCGGCATACCGAATTATTTCTCCTCCGTTCTTCTGCTCAGGTCATTGCGTACGATACCGGCTGTGATTGCCTATCCGGTTTTCTCGGCGGGAACGATCGTAATCGTAAGTGCTGTAAGTATGCTTCTGTTCAAAGAACATCTTTCCAGCCGGCAAACAATCGGACTCGTTCTGATCCTGATTTCTCTGGTGCTGCTGAATATATGATAAATGCTTTATCAGACCCTTCTGAACTGGATAAACAATAGTAATTTCTTTGTTTTTCCTGGATAATAATGTTGTATACTGGAATGCTGTAAATACAGCAAAAGGACAATTAAACCACGAGCGAGAATAATAAAGTCATTTCAGCGAAACACTGAAATGTGTTGCGGTGGACAGACAGAAGAAGAATACTATGCTGAGCTTGAAAAATTCGGACTTATCGATACGGAAGCTCACCTTCTGCAGAGTACAAAATGCGATTGCTGCAACATCGGCAAGCTTTCTTTCTGAAAATATCAGCCGGGCCGCTTCAGTAATAAAGAAGCAGTCTATGTCTGCAGACTCTGTAACGAATATGTCGTTACCGGCCTTCGTAAATAACTGAATGTCTGAAAGCGAAAAGAGCTGAAGCAACAGCTCTTTTTTCTTGTCTGATTATCTGGAAGACCTGCTTTGCAGTAAAAAACAGGTGGTCCGCTATACGGAATCACCTGTTGGTAAACAATTGAATCAGACCAAACTACTCCCCTGTTTTTCTGACGATTGACTGGTACCAGACAAGATCTGTACCACCGGACTTTTGATGGAATGTATTCTGCATGACCATCTTCAGCTGCGGGAACTGTTCGACGAAGTCAGTATATTTCTTTTCTGTCATTCTGGTGTAATAACACATATCCACATATCCGTCTTCTTCGCCATATTCAAACGAGGCATACAGAATGCCGTCTTTCTTGAGCGCCCGGATGATCTTCGGATAAAGCTCCATCAATTTGTCATGTTCCAGGTGCATGATCGACGCACTGGCATAAACAGCATCATACTCATCTTCTTCATCCAGTTCATTGAATTCGAGAACTTTTACCGGCATTTTCAGATATTCCGATGCAAGTTTGCAGATGCTTTCACAGCCGTCAGTTGGCTGGACTGTGAAACCTTTCATCAGGAAAAATGCTGTATCGCGGCCGGAACCGCAGCCGAAATCAAGGATGTGACCGCCCCTCTTCACAAAGGAAAGGAACATATCCTGATTATCTCTGGCAGTTAATGCAAAGGATTCCTTTACATATTTCTCCGCATTCTCGTCATAGTATTCCAGAGTTGTGTTCATAGGCATCTCCTTTAAAACTTATGTATCATCTGCTGTCAGCTGTTATATATATTGTACCTGTATTTTCCATCGTTAACAAAGTATTGTTCAAATATTTCTTGTACATTCTGACCGGTAAATGTACATGCATGCCAGTCGTCTTAAAGAGCAGAGATAACAAAAACTCATCAGCCGATGAGTTTTTCGTTTTACCAGTCAGAATCCCAGTCAGTATAATCCGAATCCCAGTCACTGAAGTCATAGTCGTAATCGTCGCTGGAATCCCAGGAGTCATCCCAGTCTGATGACCAGTCACTGTCATAGTCATCATCGCTGTAACTGTAACTGCCGGAAGAAGAACTGTCATGATAGTAATCAGTGTCTTCAAATGAGATGTAATCATTGCCGCCGGTGTCATAGGTATAATAGGAACCGTCATAGTTCCAGTCATGCCAGTTGTCCTCATAGGCGTCATAATCGTAGAATAACCAGTCGTTATAGGTATCGTTCCAGTAATACCAGGACGGCGACTGATAATAATACAACGTATTGCCGTCGGAATAATAACCGGTATGCGGATGATTTGCGGCAATATGTCTGATGCCGCTGTACATCAGCGTCACGATACCGGCAACAGCCATCGACGTAAGCAGCGCATTGCGGACAGGATGCTTCTTTTTCGCCGGTTTTTTCGTGCCGTAGTTGGGCTTCAGAACACGCCGTTCCAGCTCCTTGTCATATTCTTCGGCATATACCGGATCGTTGGCCAGATCCTGCTGATGCTGCCACCAGTCGGCATCCTTTTTACGGATCTTGATCTCTTCCTCGATCTTGTCCCAGATGATCTGGCAGGCTTCCGCTTCGTTGCGGCCGCGGTAGCGCACTGCCCTTTCGCCGTTTGCCTTATTCTTATAAACGACCCAGTAGCCGGCTTCATCCTGAAAAATACCAAAACACTTCGGTTCCGTGTTGTTGACACCGATAAAAAAGCGCATCTTTTCCAGTGGCATGCCGTACTGATCGGCAAGCACATTGATATCATCAATACATTTAACTGTATGTTTGCTCAATTTGGTCCACCCTTCTCTGTAAGAAATCTTACATAGGTATTATATGAAGTTTGCTGTTGACATGCAAACTGTTGAAAATCAATATCATAAACTCTGCATAGTTTTCATTCCTATTGACAATGATTTATATTTTTTCAATAATATTTGTTGTAAAACCGATAGAGGTAGCGGCGCAAATGAGTAGTCTGCGGAGTCGGCAGATGAAGAAACAGACGAAAGGTAATCGCCGCCGAACGGATGATTCAGGCATGGATCATCTGTGGGGATGCGGGAAACACCCGTATCACTCCTTCATTTTTGAAGAGGAGCTATTACAATGATCACCTGACCGTATGTAATAGCATGCGGTTTTATTATTTTGGGAGGAAAATATAGAAATGAAAGCTTCAAGAAACATCCTGAGCGCAGCTATGGCGCTTGCCCTTCTGACCGGCTGTTCTTCACAGCCTGCTGCTCCGGCGAAAACTGAAACTGACACAGCAGCCGCATCCAACGTTCTGCGGGTCGGTATGGAATGCAACTACGCACCATTCAACTGGACGACGACAACCCAGACTGACCTGACTGTTCAGATCTCCGGTGTTGACTATGCGGACGGTTATGACGTACAGATTGCCAGAAAACTGGCGGACGATCTCGGTATGGAACTGCAGATCGTCAAGCTTGACTGGGACAGCCTGATCCTTTCCCTGCAGAAAGATCAGATCGACGCTGTTATCGCCGGTATGACTGCCACTGAAGAACGTATGAAGCAGGTCGACTTCACGACGCCGTATTACGTCTCTGAAGAGGTCGTCATTGTCAGAAAGGATTCTGACCTTGCCAACATCAAGAACGTCCAGGAACTGTCCGGAAAGAAGGTACAGGGGCAGATGAATACGATCTATGACGATATCATCGATCAGATTGACGGTGTACAGCACATGCCGGCTGCCGAGACATTCCCGGCATCCATCCAGGCACTGCAGGCCGGCGGCGTAGACGCTGTCACATCCGAACTGCCGGTTGCCATCGGTGTAGTTACAGCCAATCCGGATCTGACATATATCCGCTTCGAAGCAGGCAACGGCTTCACAGATGAAAACGGTGATGCGACTGTTTCCATCGCTGTCTCCAAAGACAAGCCGGAACTTCTTGCCAAGCTGCAGGCAGCTCTCGATAAGATTTCCGAAGATGACCGCAATGCCATGATGCAGGCGGCTGTTGAGCGTCAGCCTGCCGGAGAATAATGACCTCGTTCTGGCAGGGCATTCTCAGCATCCTTGAGAGATACGGTTCCAGCCTTCTGCTGGGTGTCCGTACGACACTGATCGTATCTCTTACCGGTACGATCTTCGGCCTGATCCTGGGTCTTGCCGTAGGCGGATTAAGAGCCGCGAAACTCGATTATACCGCCTCACCTGCCGCCCGTATTCTGAAAAAACTGTTTGATATACTGGCCAACATCTATATCACGGTTTTCCGCGGCACCCCGATGATGGTCCAGGCTGTCTTCTTCTATTACGCACTGCTCGATGTCATTCACTGGTCACCGATGGTGGCGGCGATCTTCGTCATTTCCATCAATACCGGTGCCTATATGGCGGAAATCGTCCGCTCCGGCATCCAGGCAGTCGATATCGGCCAGACGGAAGCCGCCCGCTCGCTGGGTCTTTCCAACACCCAGACGATGATGCAGGTCGTTCTGCCCCAGGCCATCCGCAATGCTTTCCCGGCCATCGGCAACGAGTTCATCGTCAATATCAAGGACTCTTCCGTGCTGATGATCATCTCGATCACCGAACTGATGTTCCAGTCCAAATCCATTGCCGGATCGACCTTTCTCTTTACCGAAACGTATTTTATTGAAGCGATGATCTATCTCTTTCTGACGACTGTCGCCTCCCTGATCCTCAACTATATCGAAAAGAGAATGAACCGGCCGAAGATGTCACTGCCGCAGAGCGTGACAGATCCGAAGAATGTGAACTACATCAAGGAAAGCGAACAGAAAGGAGGAAACAGCGATTATGCCGCTCGTTGAGATTGAAAACATCCATAAGCGTTTTGGATCGCTGGAAGTCCTCAAAGGGGTTGATTTCCATGTCAATGAAGGAGAAGTCGTCTGTCTGATCGGCCGCTCCGGTTCCGGCAAATCCACCCTTCTGCGCTGCATCAACCTTCTGGAAAAGCCGGATGATGGCGGGATCCGCGTCTTCGGTGAAGACATCCTGCACACGAAGGACGTCAATGCCTACCGGGCTAAAGTCGGTATGTGTTTCCAGCAGTTCAACCTTTTCAGCAATCTGGATGTTCTGCAGAACTGCGTCATGCCGCAGATGAAGGTCCTTAAGAAAAGCAAGGAAGAAGCGGTGAAAACCGCCCTCTATTACCTCAATAAAGTCGGTATGGCAGACTTCGCCGGCGCTTCCGTGCAGACGATCTCCGGCGGTCAGAAACAGCGTGTGGCGATTGCCAGAAGCCTGTGCATGGAGCCGAAGCTGATGCTGTTCGACGAACCGACGTCCGCTCTGGATCCGGAAATGGTTTCCGAAGTACTCAACGTCATGAAGCAGCTGGCTTCCGACGGTCTGACAATGATCGTCGTCACACATGAAATGGGCTTCGCAAGAGAAGTCGCTGACCGTGTCGTATTTATGGATAAAGGTGTCATTGAAGAAGAAGGAACACCGGAAAAACTGTTCACGAATCCGGATAGTGATCGAACAAGAGAATTCCTGAATGTAATCGGATAACGATGAAAACACTGGCATTTTACCAGTGTTTTTTGTATGTATTCCCTGCTTTTTCAGAACGTCCTTGTTTCCGGCTGGCGGGCCAGATATATGGCTGAAATGACGAAGCCGGCAGCACAGATAAACAGAAGTATGGTTGTTCCCCAGAACTGCAGCACAGCACCGGCCATGACGGAAGCGAACGGTATCAGTCCCTGGCTGATCAGGCTGATGATACTGTTGACTTTGCTGAGCTGATTCTTATCAACGATCTTCATGATCAGTGTGTTGATTTTGATGTTGACGAAAGGAATCACTGCTCCCATCACGATCGTAAGAAAACACATCAGGACTAAAAAGGCATTCAGTGAGAAACCCCGATCGACCAGCAGCCAGTACGATATTGCAAGCGTACTCATACAAGCAGCCATAACACCAAGCCGCAGCGCGATCTTCATACCGCACTTACCCTCTTCCTGATGCATGCTGAGATACATAGCACCGGCCAGTGAACTGATTCCCACCAGCATGCTCAATACCGAGGACCACAGTTCCGGCTTCATGAAGGAATCAAACAGATAGGAATCGGCTTCGGCAATATCGGTCTTGATAAAGTATGGAACGAAGTTGCTGAAGACAGGTGTTAAAAAGAAATTGATGAACAGGATGGACACCATCAGCACGATGACTGCCCGCTGTCCCTTCAGATAATCAAAACCCTCCCGCATGTCAGAGAAAACTGAGGCAACAGTCAGCTTGTTATCCGGTTTTTCAAAGTTATAGCGGATGAACATTTCCGAAATACCGGAAAAGATATAGCATACGCCGACGACGCTAAACAGAGCTGTTACCGGCAGTGCTGTATACAGAATACCGGCCAGTACGACGCCGAAGATACTCTGCAGGGAATTCTTGATCGAATAATAGGCATTGGCCTGCTGCAGTCTGCTCTCTTCAACGATATACGGCAGTAGTGCCCCGGCGGCCGGTGAAAAGATGCCGCTGACGGCATTACCGATGATGCCGGTAATAAACAGGATGGCGATATGCGCTGTATAGGATGGCAGCAGGATCATTCCCAATGCGGCAAGCAGAATCGATCCGCCTTTGAGAAAATCACAGATAAACATGATCCTGGCCTTGCTGAAACGGTCACCCAGGACACCGCCAAGTGGTGTGAACACCAGCATCATCACGCCGCATACAGCAAGATACACACCCTGCAGAAAGGCATTGTGCGAGGAAATCTCCAGGATATAGAAGCCAACCGCAAAGCTGTAAAGAACCGCACCAAGATCGGAAACAAAAGATCCGAAGAACACCAGTGAAAAATTACGGTTTCTGAATATACTCGTCTGTTTTTCAGCTGTTTTCATTCTCTGTTCTCCTCTGCCAGAGTTCCTTCAGTTTCTGATTATTCAGAATACCGATCAGATTCGCAATGCTTTCCGCCGCGCTGCTTCCCAGACTGTCATGGATTCCTTTACGATCATCATTGTCTGCGATAAAACGGATCTTTCCCGTCGTATAATCAGGGGCCTGATCGAAATGTTCCATCAGCCTGCGGGCTTCGCATACGGAATCATCGGCTTCTTTCTCTTTTCCCATCTGCAGCTCGACATAAGCCTTCAGAATCATCAAAAGAGCTTCAAGCTTGTCAATAAAACCGGCTTCTTCACTGCTGTGCAGCCCTCTGAGCAGTGTTCTGCCCCACTGCAGAATATCTTCAGCTGACTGATATTCTTTTCTCGAACAGAAAGTGATCACATAACCGGGAATGACATCAAAGAGTGCTGATATATGATTCAGAAATGCAGAACTGAGATACTTTTCAGCTTCCTGCGGCTGGCTGATCGATAGATACATGCCGATCATATGGCTGAAAACACCTTCAATATTGTGTTTTTTCATCAATTCGATTCCTTTTTCTTCCTTACCGCTAAGAATGTAAAGAGAAGCCATTTCACCGTAGATCGTCAGTTCACCGACGGACGGATCGGTATTCTGCGATATCAGCAGCAGGGACCTCTCAAGCAGTTCCTGTGCCCTTTCCAGTTCTTTCGTATGATTTTTTCCAATGGAAAATAACATATAAGCCTGCGCACAGAGATGAACGATTTCAAATGAATACGGATACTTTTTCAGCGCTTTTTCCGCTTCTGAAAGAGCGGCAGGATCATGAGCGACAGCCAGTTCGGAAATATGTTTCGTAAGTGTCGCGATCCGGTTGTCTTTCAGCTGGCTGCCGATCAGTGTATCGACGGAAACGTCAAAGAAGTCAGCCAATTCCATGATCATCGACAGTTCCGGTATGGAAAGCGATGATTCCCATTTATATACGGCACCAGGCGTGACATTCATCGCTTCCGCCAGCGCTTCTTGTGTCAGATTTCTGTCTTTCCGGAATGTCCGGATGTTTTCGGCAAGTCTGATTTCCATAAAATAACCTCCCGTTTCTGTATTCATACTAGCGCATCCCAGGAATGGAATGAAGATACCGGTAATACCAAAAGAATATTTATTTCTATACTAATAGTATGTCTTCTTGATATACAAAAAGATATCTCATATTGGAGATATCTTCAGTCCTTCTTTTTGCGTTCCAGTTTGCCGAGCCGGCTGCCGCCCGGATGGTATTTATCATAGCTGTCAAACAGCTGCCGGTTCTGCACGTGCGTGTAGATCTCGGTCGTGGCAATATTGGCATGGCCGAGGATCTCCTGGATGCTGCGCAGATCCGCCCCGCCCTGCAGCATATGCGTCGCATAGGAGTGGCGCAGCTTATGGGGCGTGATATGTTTGTGGAAGTTCAGTTCATTGCATTTACCGGCCAGCAGGTTTTCGACATATTTGGAAGTGATTTTGCGGCCGAAGCGGTTCACGAAGAACAGATTCGAGCGTCCTTTGAGAAAGACAGGCCGTACAACGTCCCTGTAGCCCTTCAGAAGCGCGATCGCACCGTCGGGTATGGGAACGATCCTTTCCTTGTCACCCTTGCCTAAAACGCGGCATTTGCCCGCATCCAGGTCGACTCTGTTCAAAGTCAGCGAGGTCACTTCCGAGACCCGCAGCCCACAGCAATAAATCATCTCGAGAATGGCATGATCGAGATACTCGCGGGGAACCTCGTCGTTGAACGAAGACATCAGCTTTTCGATCTCGTCAACCGTGCAGAAGACCGGAAGAGTCTTGGTGTCCTTATGCACTTCGAGATTGAGACTGGGATCGTTTTCGTCGTGCATGAAGGCCAGATCACGGTGAAACGAACGGATGCTGGAGGCCATGCGGACGACTGAGGAAGATGCTTTGCTTGCCTGCTGTTCGACGATGAAGTCCTCCACCAGGTCAGATGTGATCTTCTTTGTATCCTTGATGCCCTCTTCCTTCAGCCAAGCAATATACTGCTTCAGATCCTCTTCATAGGAAATGCCGGTCCGTCTGCTTTTGCCTTCATTGATGCGGATATGCATCAGGTATTCTTTCAAAGCATCATCCAGTTTCATTCCGCTTTCTCCTTCAGCAATGTACTGGCTCTGACAAAAGCCTTGCTGCCGAACTGTTCGTTCAGTTCCTTCAGAATGCTTCTGGTTTCCTTCTCATCAGCCTCTTTCATATCGAAGAGATTGATCTGCGATGCCATTTCCTCTTCACTGGCGAAATCAGATGTGCTGATGCCCAGCAGTCTGACCGCCTCCCCTTCGTCCCAGTTTTCATCAAACAGAGTCAGGGCGTTGACAAACAGATCGTCAGCCTGCCAGATCGGCTGCTCTAACGTCATAGATCTATCGGCATTGCGGAAGTTGTAATAGCAGATCCGCAGAGAAACCTTGAATGCGGCTTTGTGGGAATCATGCAGACGCCGCGAAAGACGGCGGGAAAGAGTCCGCAGAAGACCTCTGATCTCATCATAATCCGTGATGTCTTCCAGCATTGTTTCCGAAACGCCGATCGACTTGGCGTCATATTCCAGTGTGATCGTCCGGCTGTCATGGCCGTGTGTGCGGGCAATGACTTCTTCGGTATTCTTACCGAAGATCAGACGCAGTTCATCCATATTCTGATATCTGGCCAGATCACCGATCGTATGGATACCCATATCTTCAAGCAATGGAACTGTTCTTCTTCCGACCCCGCGCATTTCGCCGATCGGCAGCGGCCACATCTTGTCTTCCACGTCACGGATCCTCAGCACGGTAATACCCATCGGCTTTTTCATGTCAGAAGCCATCTTGGCCAGAAACATATTCGGTCCGACACCGATCGAACAGGAAAGTCCAGTCTCTTTTAAAACCCGCTGCTGCATCTGCCAGGCAAGATCGAGCGGTTTCTCATATTTCATGATCTCTTCTGTCACGTCGGCATAACATTCATCGATGGATGCCTGTTCGACAAGATTCGTATAGGAACGTATGATCTGCATGAACTGATGCGAAAGTTCCCCATACCATTTGTAATGGCCGGGAATAATAATCAGATCACGGCAGAGTTTTTCCGCTTCCGCCAGCGGCATGGCGCTGTGAATGCCGTATTTTCTTGCTTCATAGCTGGCTGTTGATACAACGCTGCGGCGGGTATTGCCGGATACAACAAGCGGTTTACCCTTGAGAGTCGGATCCAGCAACACTTCTGCATTGGCGAAGAAGGCATTCAGATCGATATGAAAGATGACGCGGGCCATCAGGAATGATTCCTCCGGAAAAGTTCTTTCGCAGCGGAAAGAGAATTCTTCGTAATCTCACCGCTGGCGATCAGAGCGAGCTGTTCATATCTGCCCTTCTCATCCAGCTGCAGCACTGACGTTCTTGTTTCATCGTCACCGGATGCCTTGGCAACCAGATAATGACGGTCAGCGCAGGCGGCCACCTGGGCCAGATGGGTCACGGCGAAGACCTGTGAGTATTCGGCCAGTGACTTCATTTTACGGCCGATAGCTGTCGCGACAGGGCCGGATACACCGGTATCGATTTCGTCGAAAATAACGGTCTGTATGCCCTGCAGACGGGTGAAGATCACCTTCAGTCCAAGCATCAGCCTTGACAGTTCACCGCCGCTCGCTGTCCGGCTCAAAGATTTGAGTTCTTCACCGGGATTCATGGAGATCATGAATTCGACTTTATCACTGCCGTACAAAGACGGATTTCCTTCTTTGATCACCGTCCTGAAACGGGCATGTTCCAGCATCAGATCCTGCAGATGACGGGCAATCGCCGCATCTAGTTCGGGTGCCTTCGCTTTTCTGATATCACGCAGAACAGCCGCTTTCTGATCATAGATCTTCCGCGCCTGTTCGATCTCGCGGTCCTTCTTTTCGAGATATTCCCGGCGGTGAGTGATCATTTCGATCTGGCTGAGCAGTTCTTCTTTCTTTTCAAGAATGCGTTCAATGGAATTGCCGTACTTACGCTTGAGACGCTGGATCGTATACAGACGTTCTTCCATGGCATTGACGTCTTCTTCACTCATTTCCATTTCGGCCGCCATGTCATGCAGCTGATCCATGACGTCGGTAACCGTGTAATATGCGTCGTTGAGTGTTTCCTGCAGTGTCTCAATGCGTTCTGAACCATGCAGTGTCTGAACGGTTTTGTTCAGTTCATACAGATTCGCCGAAAGGTCTTCATCATACAGGGCGAAGATCTGATTGAATTTATCAAACGAATCACGGACAGCTTTGAACTGTTTTTCCTTTTCCAGAAGTTCCGCTTCCTCTTGCGGCTTCAGATCCGCTTCTTCGATCTCATTGGCCTGATAGGTAAAGAATTCCAGATCATTCTCGTTATATGTTTCCTGCAGGGCAGCTTCCCTTTCCTTCAGCAGTCCGTCATAGGTCCTGTATGCTTCCTGAACAGCGACAAGCGCTTCGTGGTCCTGGGCATATTCGTCCAGCAGATGGATATGCGAGGATGTATTCAGAAGATAGGCATTGTCGCGCTGACCGTGGATATCGATTTCATCCCGCAGGCAGTCACGCATCAGGCTCAGTGAGACGATACGGTGGTCGATACGGGCGGTGGATTTACCGCTGGCCTGGATCTCACGGGTAAAGGTGACATCGTCACCGCATTCAAAACCTGCTTCCTGCAGAACAGTCTTCGCATGTTCATCTTCGGAAAGGTCAAATGTACCTTCGATGATGGCCTTTTCCCTGCCGTGCATGACAAAAGAGGCGCTTGCCCTTTCCGCTCCCAGCATGGATATGGCATCGATCAGAATGGATTTGCCGGCACCTGTTTCACCGGTAAAAACACTGAATCCGGAATGAAATTCCAGATTCAGCTGATCGATCAAAACAAAGTTCTGTATGAAGAGATTTTTAATCATAAGAGTTTTATTCCTCCAGTGAAGCCTCCAGAACGGTATTGATGTCAATGCCGTTTTCCCGGCGCAGCTGACCAAGGCTTCCCTGTTTTATATATAGATCACCGAGACCGAATCGCCGCACATCAGCCTGGATCTTTTTGCGGTTGTAGTAATCCAGAATCAGTGAACCAAGTCCGCCGGTCAGAAGGTCCGTCTCGTAGACAACGATCTTTTTGCCGTAGGAAGCGATCTGATCGAGCATCAGTTCGTCCAGCGGCTTGAAGAAACGGCAGTTGACGACCGTGATCGGCAGGTTGTTGGCCTGCACCTTTTCCAGTACGGCATCCACCATGTCCCCGTATGTCAGAAGAATGACCCGGTTGGTATCCGCCTGATTGATCATTTCCCAGCTCCCGGTCGGAACCATTTTGAATTCCTTGCTGTCGGGGTTTTTCTGGATGCCTTTCGGGAAGCGGATGAAGAACGGATGTTCCTGATGGAATGCGGTATACAGAAGGTTTCTTGCTTCCGCGGCATTGCGCGGCTGGGCGAGAATAATATTCGGAAGCGGAGTCAGAAGACCGATGTCAAAAATACCGTGATGGGTTTCTCCGTCTTCACCGACCAGACCTGCTCTGTCGATACCGATCACGACCGGCAGATCCATCCTTGCGATGTCGTGATTGATCTGATCGTATGCTCTCTGCAGGAAGGAACTGTAAATCGTCAGATACGGACGCTTACCTGCAATGGCGATACCGGCGGCCATGGTTGCCGCATGTTCTTCGGCAATGCCGCAGTCATAGCTTCTTTCCGGGAATTCCGCGAAGAAACCACGCAGCGATGAGCCGTTGATCATAGCCGGTGTCAGGGCGATGATATCAGGATTAACTTCCGCAAGTTCACGGACTGTATTGCTCATCAGGCCGCTCCAGCTCTGATAGCCCTCCGGCACTTCATAAAGCGGCTTTCCGGTTGTGACGTCAAACGCACCGACACCATGCCATCTGCCTTCCCTGTCAACTTCACAGGGCAGATAGCCCTTGCCCTTCTGGGTAATGACATGGACGACGATCGGACCTTCATGGGTCTTGGCCATCTGGAAAACCCGGATAAGTTCCTTTATGTCATGTCCGTCAACCGGACCGATGTAGTCGAGACCGAATTCCTCAAAGATACCGCCGTGGATAATGGCATATTTCACACCGTCCTTGAAGGTTTTCAGACCGGTATAAATGGTCTGGCCGACGCCGTTGGAACGCAGGGAACGCTTGACGCCTTCCTTTAAACCGGTATAGGTCTTGGAGGTACGCAGACGGGAAAAACCCTGGCTCATGGCACCGACATTGCGGGAGATCGACATATTGTTATCGTTGAATACGATGATGATATTCTTCTTTTCCGCACCGATCTGATTCAGCGCTTCAAGTGCCATACCGCTGCCCAGAGCACCGTCACCGATAACCGGTACGATATGGAAATACTGACTGCCGGGATCGATATCCCTGGCTGCCGCCATACCGAGCGCCGCGCTCAGTGAAGTGGAACTGTGGCCCGCTTCCCAGACGTCATGTTCACTTTCGCATCGCTTCTCAAATCCGCTCAGGCCGTGGAACTGGCGCAACGTGGAAAAGCGGGATGCTCTTCCGGTCAGGATCTTGTGCGTATAGCACTGATGTCCGACGTCAAAAAAGATCTTATCCCGCGGTGAGGAAAAAGCATAATGAAGGGCAATCGTCAGTTCAACGACACCAAGATTGCTGGCAAGATGGCCGCCTGTACGGGAAATGCTGTGAATCAGGAATTCCCTGATCTGAGCAGCCAGTTCTTCCATTTCATGAACGTTCATTGACTTTAGAAACGAAGGGTCATGAATTTCATTCAGATCGATCATAAAACCTCCTACTTCGTTCTGCCGCGGATCTGTTCAATCATCGCAATGATCTCAGCCGCTTCGAACGCTCCGAATGAGAGAATCAGTCTGATTGCTTCATCATACAGACTGTTCATCATTCTTTCAGCGGTTTCTATCCCAAAAATTGATACGCATGTGACTTTTTCATTGTCACTGTCAGAAGTGCTTTTGCCGAATTCCTCCGGCGTCAGGCGTACGTCGAGAATGTCGTCCTGGATCTGGAAAGCAAGGCCGATCATATCTCCGATCCGGTGCCACTGTCCGGCATCTTCCGGATGCTGAGCCAGAACACAGCCGATCATCATCGGCACACTGAGCAGGCATCCTGTTTTGTACTTCTGGATCGTCTGGACGTCGTCCCATGAGGTTTTCCCCTGTTCCTCAAAGATATCCAGACACTGTCCGAGCACCATGCCGGAAGGTCCGGCCATTTCGGCCAGATATTTCATGCCGGTCGCCTTCTCTTCACCGCCGCAACGGGAAGAAGCAGCCACTTCAAAAGCATAGGTCAGCAGTCCGTCACCAGCAAGGATGGCGGTCGCTTCATCAAACTGTTTATGACAGGTCGGGCGTCCCCTCCGCAGATCATCGTTATCCATCGCCGGAAGATCGTCGTGGATCAGTGAATAAGTATGGATCATTTCGATCGCACAGGCAAATTCATCGGCCAGCGATTCTTCTTTGCCATAGCCTTTCACCGCCGCGTAGAGAAGCTGCGGACGGATACGTTTGCCGCCGGCCAGCAGTGAATATGCCATGGCGTCTCTTACCCGGCTTTCCGGCAGAGCCATGATCTTTTCTTCAAGCAGACTTTCAATCCGCATCTTCATCACCGCCGTTTTTCTGAATAATATCATTGATCCTGTTTTCGAACTGTTTCAGTTTCTGATCACAGGAACGGACAAGCTTCAGTCCTTCTTCAAATAAGGCAATCGTTTCATCCAGAGGTCTTTCGTTTTCCTCCAGGATCGAAACGATTTCATCGAGGCGTTCCATCGACTGTTCAAATGTCAGTTTCTTTTCAGCCATGCAGTTTCTCCTTCGCTATGACTTCCGTATATACAAGACCATCGCGCATCCGCACGTTCAGTCTGTCTTTTTCATCAACTTCATCAATACTGCTGACAACATGCTCTCCTTTGTAAACCACGGAATATCCTCGTTCCATGACTTTCAGTGGTGAATAAGCGTCCAGCAGCTGAATCTTCTGGGCCAGTTCCTGCTGTTTCTGCTGCATATCCTTTGTCATCAGAAAGCCGAGTTTCGCTTCGCTGTTCTGCAGCAATGCCTTTTCATCCAGCACTGTTTTCTGTACGGCCATGCGCATCCGCTGGCTCGACGCCTGCAGACTGCCGCTGATCTCAGTGCTTTCCCTGCGGACGGCTGCGTAGAAGCGCTGCAGGACATCCTGCAGTTTCTTCTCCCGCTGCAGCACCGTATCCTTCTGATGCATCAGTTTTTCCTGCACAGCCGCAAGACGCATCGTCTTTTCGGCATAGAGACGTTCCGGTCTTTTCAGGAAAGGATGTTCCGCGTAATGAAGCAACTGGGCTTTGTCAGCTTCCAGATACTGAAGGACCGTATTCGTCAGCCGCTTTTCATACTGGTTCAGGATGGCTTCCGTTTCCTTCAGATTGGGAACTGCCTTTTCAACAGCACCGGTCGGTGTGTTGGCTCTGACGTCAGCTGTATAATCACATAACGTGAAATCGATCTCATGACCGATACCGGTCACGACCGGGGTGTTCATAATGTAGATATAACGGGCCAGTGTCTCATCATTGAAGCACCAGAGATCTTCGATCGATCCGCCGCCGCGGACCAGCAGGATCACATCATGATTTCCCGCCTCCGCCTTCATCATGGCTTCCAGAATCTTTTCCGAAGCTTCTCTGCCCTGCACCGGTGTCGGATATTCATGCAGTTCGGCCAGCGGCCATCGTTTCTGCAGCGTGATCAGCACGTCCTTGCGGGCGGCCGTGTTATTACCGGTAACCAGCGCGATATCCATCGGATATCTGGGCAGCGGTTTCTTATGAGCCGGATCAAAGAGTCCTTCGGCATACAGCTTTTTCTTCAGCAGTTCCAGCTGCTGATAAAGATCGCCGATGCCGCTTGCCTTCATGGCGGATACGATGATCTGTACCTGTCCGCCGGCTTCATAAATGCTGACATCTCCCCGCAGCAGTACTTTGTCACCGTCCTTGGGACGGAAATTCACCCGTTGATTGCTGGAAGCGAACATCACGCAGCTGATGCTGGCATGTTCGTCCTTCAGCGAGAAGTACCAGTGTCTTCCCTGCGGCATGCGCAGATTGGATATTTCCCCTTCCACCAGCACGCCGTGCAGGATCGGATCACCTTCCAGCCGGTTTTTCAGATAACGGACCAGTGCACTTACTTTTGCCGGTTTTCTTTCGCTCATATGACATCCAGCACCCGGTTGATCAGTTTGTAGGTATCCTCATCACAGTATTTCTTGCTCAGTTCCACACATTCGTCAATAATGACGGCGGCTTCCACCTTCTTCTGGGCAAATTCCGAGCAGCCAAGAAGAAGGATCGCTTTTTCAATGTAACCGAGACGGTCAAATGTCCAGCCTTCCAGGACACGGTCAATATAGCCGGCATACTCATCTTTATGAGAGATGGCGGTATTGATCACATCATGAAAATACGGATCCAGCTTTTCCGGTTCCATTTCAAACTGATCACGGATCAGTTCGTCGATATCAGTATTTACCAGCAGATTCTGGTAAATGGTAATCATTGATTTTTCGCGCAGTTCAGATCGTTTCATTCCTTGTCTCCTGTTGTTAATTCTATCATGAATGCGTATGAAAAAACAGAATGCTTGCACCGCTTCAAATTGTGACTTATCATTTTCGTGATGAACCGAGACCCTCGGAAAAATCCGCTTTGGAAACGCTTCTTCCTGCATCTGCATACGGTAGACACACACCGTTATGAAGTGATGAAGAATTGTTTTAAATGCGGTCTCTACAGTCAGGGTCTCAGTCATGATCTTTCCAAGTATTCTCCCGAGGAATTCCTGGTCAGCGTGAAATACTTCCAGGGTGACCGTTCACCTTATATGTACGAAAAGGAGAAGTACGGCTTTTCGTACGGCTGGCTGCATCACAAAGGCCGCAACCGGCATCACTGGGAATACTGGTATGATATGATCAAAGGCGAATGGGTGCCGCTGGAAATGCCGCTCCCCTTCTTTATTGAAATGGTCTGTGACCGGGTGGCTGCCTGCCGTATCTACCAGAAGGAAAACTACACGCAGAGAAGCGCTCTCGAATACTTCTACAACCGCAATGACCGTTTCTATATGCACGAAAAGACTGCCGCGAAGCTGGAGGCTGTGCTGAAAGACATCGCCGAAAACGGTGAAGACGCGGCTTTCGCAAGACTGAAAAAAGAACTGCAGGAATACCGCAGAAAAAAAGGGAAAGAAGGAAAACTATGAAAAAAGGACTGTCTGAGAAACCCGTCTTATTTCTGATCTTACTGCTGATCGCGGCTTTCGCCCTCACAGCCGTATTTGTCATCATCTTTCAGATGATCGGCCTCGAAGGAAATCTCGCCATATCAGTTGCCCGTATTCTTGCGGCAGTCATGCTGATGATACTGTTTAGAAACTGCTTCCCATGGCCGAATTCCTTCCGCGGCGTGCGATACATTATCCCGGCTTTGATCATCGTTGTCTGGAATGTTCTCTACAACTATCTGTCTCATTCAACGCTGAAACCGATGGCGGAAATCCCGGGTATTGTTCTGGCCGCCCTGGCTCCTGCCTTGTTTGAGGAATCGATTTTCCGTATGATCGGTTTCAAGAAAATGGAAGATGCCGGCCGTACACCGACGGCAACGGTTATCTCCACGGCTCTGATCTTCGGTTTGATCCATCTGACAAATATCGTCGGAGGTGACGTTCTCAACACGCTGATTCAGACAGCCTATGCAACTGCTGTAGGCATTCTGTTCGGAGGCATCTACGCAGCGACAAAGGACCCCGCTTCCATGATCCTGCTGCACTTCCTTACCGATTTCAGCAGCCAGATCTTCCAGAGTTCCGGCTCACCGCTGAACATCATTGTTCTGATCCTGTTTGTTGCTGTTCTTGGCTTTATCACCTACTACGGCATGATGCTGACAAAGCAGGCGGAATCCGCCCAGTAAGATATCAAAATATATAATAGGGTAGAGAGGGAGCTTTAGCTCCCGTCCCTCCCGTTGCACCGTACGTACGGTTCTCGTATACGGCGCTACATTTGTATTGTCAGCACGAACT
>CADBEA010000045.1 GCA_902793635.1 uncultured Erysipelotrichaceae bacterium
TCAGCATATTCCTTACCTCTTTGCGTTTAGAATAGTCTTTTTCCCGAAATTCGCTGTACACTGCCAGGTACATCAACTAATTCTTTGAAAAGAGCGTTTACCAAACGAAAAAGCGCATGTTACTGCGCTTTCATCAGATCTTTGAATTTCTTTTCCTTCAGCATGGCGATTTCCTCTTTATAGGGAGGCTCGCCGCCGATGTACGGTGTTTCGAGAATCTTCGGAATATGGGCGGTACGGGGATGATGGGCGATCATGCAGAGCGTGTCAAAGCCGATCATGCCCTGGCCGAGATTGGCATGCCTGTCCTTGCGGGCACCCCGTTCGTTTTTCGAATCGTTCAGATGAATGACATGCAGTCTGTCCAGACCGATGACTTTGTCAAATTCATCCAGCACACCGTCAAAATCACTGACGTCGTAGCCGGCATCGTGAATGTGGCAGGTGTCGAGACATACCCCGAAGTGTTCGGGCTGCCGCATGCCGGAAATGATTTCCGCGAGATGTTCAAAACGGAATCCCACTTCACTGCCCTTGCCGGCCATCGTCTCAAGACAGATGACGATGCCTTCCGGGATGGTCAGTGAATTCAGACAGGAAATAATCGTCCGGATGCCGGTTTCCAGATCAGTACTCGTATAGCTGCCGGGATGCAGAACAATATACTTCGCACCGATCGCATGCGTGCGTTCTATTTCACTGGCGAGAAAATCATGGGCCAGTTCCGCTACTTCCGGTTTCACGCTGTTGGCCGGATTGATCAGATACGGCGCGTGAATGATCATGTGCTCAGCCGGGATCTGATGTTTTTTCATCAGTTCGGCTGCTTCCGCAATGTGCATTTCCGAAAGCTGCCGGCGGCGTGTGTTCTGGGGTGCCCCGGTATACAGCATCAGGGCATTCGCATCATAGGAAACTGCTTCCTTCACACTGCCTTCGACAAAATCAGGCGCTTTCATCTGCACATGCGAGCCGATGATCATAAGCCATTCTCCTTGTCCTGTTTGGCACGGGCCTTGTACATGGCCTTCTTTTCCTCACGGATCTTGGAACGGATCATTTCGCGTTTTTTCTGACGATGCACACGGGCGATCGCTTCGGCTCTCTTCTTCTTGTAGCCGGGCTTGACCTTCGCATTCTTCTTGGTCATGATCATTGCGATTTTCTTTTCCAGTTCATCGTCCTTGCGAGCTCTTCTGACACCGTATGGCTGCAGATCCTGCCAGACTCCGTTGCGGCATCTCTGATGTTCGAAACGGATACCGCGGCGCTTCAGGGAGCGGATGGCCATATCGTCTTTCTCTTCATACAATGCATAACATGTGCCGCTTGATCCGGCACGGCCGGTACGGCCGGCCCGGTGAATGTAGTATTCGAGATCGTCCGGGAAACCGCAGGAAATGACGTGTGTTACTTCGCCGATGTCAATACCGCGGGCTGCCAGGTCAGTCGCCACAACATAGGTGTGCTCGGCACTGGCGATGCTCTTCATGGCCTGCTTTCTCTTGCGGCTTGTCAGATCGCCGTGAATTTCACTGACGCTGATGCCTGCCTTTCTGAGTTCTTCAGCGATATCACTCGCTTCCTGTCGGGTATTGGCGAAAATCAGACAGACATACGGCCGGAAGCCCGGCAGAATGGACTGAATTGTCTTGGCATAGCCATGGTGATAGCACGGCACCAGAACGTGACGGATATCGGGATTGAAGCGGACCTTTTCGCCGATCTGGCAGGTGATCGGATGGTGCATGTATTTGCGGATGAACGGCTTGAGCTGCTCCGGCATTGTCGCCGAGAAGCACTGCATCTGCAGATCGTCAGAAAGCCGGCCGGCAAACGCATCAATATCATCAAGGAAGCCATATTCAAGCGTCATGTCAGCTTCGTCGACTACCAGGATCTTCGCCTTTTCAATACGCAGACCGCCGTCATTCAGAAACAGGTCACGGATACGGCCCGGTGTGCCGATCACGATATGCGGCTGTGCCTTTTCCAGCTGTTCCTTGTCACGGCTTCTCTCCTGGCCGCCGATCAGCAGACGGATCCTGAGATCCGGAACGACTTCATTCATGACTTTCGCCATCTCAAAGATCTGGGCAGCCAGTTCACGAGTCGGGGCTGTAATGACAGCCTGGCAGTAATCCTTTGCGGGATCCGCCATCTCCATGATTGGAATCAGATAGGCATGTGTCTTACCGGAACCGGTAGCGGAAAGACCGATGACATCCTTTCCTTTCAGACAGGCCGGTATCACCTGTTCCTGGATCGGGGTCGGTTCTTTGAAGTGGTTCTTATGTATAAATTCCATCGTTTCCGGTTTCAGATTGAAATCTTCATATTTTTTCATACGCTGCCTCCTTTCTTTGCGGGCACACGGATTTTAACATATTCCGAAAAAAAACCCAACCGGATGGCTGAGTTTTCAGGTATTATTCGCGGGTTCCGTACTTGTCGACAAGTCTTTCGGCCAGAATATTGATGTTGCCGCAGCCGAGGGTGACGACCAGGTCGCCTTCCTGGCAGTGTTCCATGATGAACTTTTCGGCATCGTCAAAGGTCGGTGTATAGTACACTTCCGTGCCGCGCTTCTTCAGTTCGTCGACAAGCTGTTCGGCGGTGACACCCAGGGTGTCGGTTTCGCGGGCCGGGAAAATATCAGTGACGATGACGGCTTCTGAACGGGACAGCACGTCAGCGAAGTCCTGCATCAGCAGTTTGGTGCGGGAATATGTATGCGGCTGCTGAACAGCCCAGAGCTTGCGGTGCGGATATTTCAGCAGTGTCTGAATGACAACGTCCACTTCCTGCGGATGGTGGGCATAATCGTCCATGACGGTGAAACCGTTGACCTTGCCGAGGATATCGAAACGGCGGGCAGCACCGCGGAATTCCTTCAGTGCTTCCGTGATTGCCTGATAGGAAACACCGAGATAACGACATACGGCAATCGCCGCCAGCGCGTTCCAGACGTTGTGCATACCGGAGCAGTTCAGCGTGACTTCCGCCATTTCCTTGCCATGTTCGACAACGGTGAAGGTCGGTCTGACCAGAATGTCACTGCTGATCTTGACAGCCGTGAAATCGGCCTTCGGATCACGGCCGAAGGTCATTACCTGAGCCTTCAGGTTTTCCGTGAAGTAGCTGCGGTCCGTGATCTCGGAATTGAGGATCAGTACACCGTCTTCCGGCAGAAGATTCGCAAAGGCGCGGAAAGAACGGCGGATGTCCTGGATGTCCTTGAAGAAGTCCAGATGATCAGCTTCGACATTCAGAATGACGCCGATCGTCGGATGGAATGAGAGGAACGAATTGGTGTATTCACAGGCTTCGACAACCATCAGATCGCGGTTTTCACCGATTCTCATATTGCCGCCGATAGCCGGCAGTGTGCCGCCGATCTCAACCGACGGATCCATATCGGCTTTCAGAAGGATCTGGGTAACCATTGAAGTGGTCGTTGTCTTCCCGTGGGTGCCGGAAATATTGATGGCATTGTCATACATCGCCATCAGCTGACCCAGCAGTTCAGCTCTTGTCAGCATCGGGATGCCGCAGTAATCAGCCGCATCATATTCGGGATTGCCGGGCCGGATCGCCGCGCTGAAAATGACAACGTCGATATCATCGGTGATATTGTCCGCACTCTGCGGATATTTGATCTGCACGCCGAGTTTTTCCAGATGTTCGGTGTATTTGGAATGTGCCGAGTCTGATCCGGTAACGGTAAAACCATTCATGACCAGGAACTCTGCCAGGCCGCTCATGGACGTTCCGCCGATGCCGATAAAATGTGCATGTACAGGATGATCAAGCTGAATCTGATACATAATTCCACCTCGTTCTCTATCTTTTCTATTCTACCATCATCGTATTTTGCTGAAAAGTAACACATCATTTATAATGAATCCGGGAGGCTTCTCATGGAAATCATTTCTGTTATTCCGCGTGGTTACTGCCAGGGTGTTGTCCGCGCCATTCTGACGGCGAAACGGACAGCTGAACAATATCCCGATCAGCCGGTAACCATGCTGGGCATGATCGTGCACAACCGTTTTGTTGTCGAAGAATGCCGCCGCATGGGCATCCGCTTTGTCGAAAATCCGGCGAAAACACGTCTCGAACTTCTTGATGAAATCGATGAAGGCGTCGTCATTTTCACCGCTCATGGCGTCAGTGACGCAGTCCGTGAAAAGGCAGCCGCCAAAGGCCTGATCGTCGTTGATGCGACCTGTCCGGATGTCATCAGAACCCATACCATCGTGCGTGAACATGCCACATCGGGAGACGTCATCTATATCGGCAAAAAGAATCATCCCGAATCAGAAGGAACCGTCGGCCTCAGCGGCCGTGTCCATCTGGTCACTTCAGCTGCTGACATTGAAAAACTGGACGGTCTGGAAAATATCCTGATCACCAACCAGACGACACTGTCTCTGATCGATACCCAGGACATCATTGACGCCTGCCTGGCTAAATGGCCTGACGCCGTTGTATGCAAAGAGATCTGCAATGCCACCCGGGTCCGTCAGGAAGCGGTCATGAATCTCAGGGATACCGACGTGCTGATCGTCGTCGGTGATCCCCGCTCCAACAACAGCAATCAATTGCGGGAAATCGGCACGAAAGCCGGTATCCCGGAAACCTATCTGATCGAAAGTATTCTTTCTCTGAAAGAAGAAATGGTCAGAAATAAAAACCGCATTGCCGTAACAAGCGGTTCGTCAACACCGAATTCACTGACTACCCAGATCATTGACTTCCTGCAGGAATATGCCCGCACCGGACAGTTCCGGCTTCCCGAAGAAGTAATCAGCACCCTTCTCTGAGATCATTGATCTCTTCTTCCGTCAGATAACGGTATTCACCTGGAGCGAGATTCTCATCGAGCTTCAGGTTTTTCATACGCAGACGCTTCAGGTAAAGCACCTCGTTGCCGAGTGCCGTGAAGATCTGCTTGATTTCATGAAATTTGCCTTCTGTAATAATAATATGACAGCTGCGGTCACTGACTTCCGTGATCCTGGCCGGCTTATAGGTTTCCTTCTGATATGTGATGCCCTGGCCGGCTTTTTCAATATCCGCCGGACTGAGGTCCTTCGCATAGCGGACGAAGTATTCCTTTTCGATCCCCTTCTTTGGTGAGAGCAGTTCATGGGCAAGCGGTCCGTCATTGGTGATCAGCAACAGGCCTTCCGTATCCTTGTCGAGACGCCCGCAGGGAAACAGATCCTTATACGGCTCGGCAATATAATCCATGACTGTTTCCGCATTGCCGGAGGTCGCGCTGATACAGCCGGCCGGCTTATGCAGCATCAGATAGACATATTTCTGATAGACGATCTCCTCACCGAGAAACGTGATGACATCATTTTCCGGATCAATATGCTGATCCGCTTTGACATCGGTGCTGCCGTTGACGCTCACTTCATGACGGCGGATGCTTTTCTTCACTTCCGAACGGGTGCCGCAGCCCTGATCAGCCAGAAACTTATCCAGCCGCATCATTCGTCTTCCCCTTCTTTTTGCCGAACAGCTGGGTCGGTACCTTCAGCATGCCGGTGACAAACAGATAGATCGGAATGGCAACCGCGTACATGGCCAGCAGATGAACCGCTGACAGCAGCCGGCTGGCATGCAGACCATCCAGTCCGAAGAACTTGAAGATGGCGAAGACACCGTTCATGCACATACATGCGGCAAGGATCTTGCCCATCTGCAGGAACAGCCGCTGATATGACACATTGAAGACGTTATAGACACGGCTCAGCGACAGGAACAGGATCGTGAAGACAGCCAGGATCGTCGATGCCATGGCACCGGCATAGCCCATATAACTGATCAGGAACCAGAATGTCGCGATCTTGACGATCAGACCGATGACGGTATAAAAGAGACTGTTCTGATTGAAACGCAGGGTGATCATCAGCCACGACGAGATCATCGCCATGGCAACCGCCACACCTTCCGCGATTGCCCAGACAAGCACCACGGCACCGGTATCAGCCGCTGTTTTGCCGTAGAGGACGTAATAGAACTGCGGTGAAAGAATGCCCATGGTAAACAGCATCGGCACAGCCGCGTAAAGGAAACGGCCGAAAATGCGTTCCACACCCCTGTCGATCAATGCTTCGCTGCGCCGTTCGACACCTTCGGCGATCTGCGGGATCTGCGGCGAAGAAAGCCAGCAGGCAAACAGAACCGGAATCTCGGCGATCCAGGCACTGTGAACCTGCAGCTGATGGTACACCTGCAGGGCGTCTCTCGCTTCCATGCCGGCGGCCTGATTGGCCGGCAGGAAGAAGACGGTGTTGATCAGCAGGATGCAGCCGTGCAGAACAGCTACCGTGAAGCCGGGCATGGCAAAAGCAAACAGTTCACCGATCGCTTTTTTCTTTTTGACCTGCGGCAGCAGCTGGGCTTTCGCCTGGGCCTCAATACGGGGATATTTCAGCCGGTCAAAGAGAACATAGAAACCGATCGTTATCAGCAATGCCAGTATGGCAGCACCGATGATCAGATACAGCATGATTCCCTTCTGATCACGGTGGAACCAGATATAGGCAAGACTGCCGGCTGAACAAAGAGCGCCGAGCAGACCGTTGATCCACTGCGACCTGTCATCGACAGTCATTTCGTTCATGCCCTGATAGAATCCGCGGTACAGATACAATACGGCATACAGCAGAATAAAGGCGGCCAGAACATAAAACACATTCCTGACAGTCATCAGCGTCGCCGCATCAGCTGCCCCGCCAAAGATCAGCGCGGCCAGGGGTTCTGCGCCAAATGCCAGCGCGATGGCTAGCACACAGGCGAAGATCATCATCGCCACCGTTGTAAACAGCCGCAGATGCAGAACTGTCTTGTAGTCATTGCGGCTGCTGTAATTGGCACACATGGCCATCAGACCAAACGGCAGTGATGCCGCGAAAGTCCGGGTCACGAAAATCAGAAACGCGTGCAGTATGGCCAGACCGCTGAGCTGGGCGTTATCCGCCAGTGTGACATACGGAACGCAAAGGATCAGACCGGCGATCGTCGCCAGAAAAATACCTGTCGTACAGGACAGAGCACCGACTGTAAAAACGGATGACTTCCTGCGCCTGGCCATCAGTCACCCTCACTTTCTGTCTGTTCTTCCGTCTGTTCCTCTGTCTTTTCTTCCGGAACATACGGATCTTCCGCATAATTGAGAGAAAGCTCGATAAACTCACGGTTGACCGTTTTGCGGCTGCGGTCTTTCCATTCCACCAGCACCCGCAGATTGACATGATCCTGGGCGCATTCACCGTTCAGCATGATGCCTTTGACATAGCCGTTGTCCTTGTTGACCTGATTCGGGATCATGTTGATGGCATCACCGAAAATACCGGATGAGGGCATCATCTTTCCACTGGTCGAATATTCCATACCGTTTTCCACAGCCAGCACGACAACGTCAGTCATGGCCACTTTCGGTTCGTCGACAAAAACGTAATACCGGTATGTTCCATCCGGCATTTCACTCATGGCACCGCTGACTGAATAGTAGCGGCTGATCGGCACAAACCTTGTCGCTTCCGCCAGGGAACGGCAGTAAGCTTCGTATTTGATCATATATGTATCTTCTTCTGAACTTCTGCGGCAACCGCCAAGAAACGACAGGCACAGAGCCAGAACGAGCATAATTTTGCGCATAGAATACCTCGAAAGGATTATACCATAGTTACCTGCCTCCCACTCAGAAAACCTCAGCGGCGGACAAGAGAAAAGAGGCCTGCGCCTCTTTCAGATGTTTCAGATCAGACCGATGAACTGTTTCTTCTTGCCTTTGCGGATGATGAAGACTCTGCCGTCGATGGCCTTGGATCCGTCCATGACTTCGTTTTCATCGCTGTGTCTTTCGTTGTTGATACTGATGGCACCGGCAGAAAGCATTTCTCTTGCTTCGCGGCGGCTGGAACAGATCTTATTGTCGACCAGAAGATCGATCAGTTTCTGCCCTGCTTCCACCTTGACATTGGGAACCTGCTTTGCGGCAAGCAGAATGTCGTCAGCACTCAGACCCTGCAGATCGCCGCCGAACAATGCTTCGGAGATCTGCACTGCCTTGCGGTATTCCTCTTCGCCGTGCAGACCGGTGATGATGTCTTTGGCGAGGGCCTTGTGGGCAAGACGCAGATGCGGTGCTTCGTTATGCTTCTTCTCGATTTCCATGATCTCTTCCGGTGTCAGGAAGGTCAGCTTCTTCAGATAGTCGATGATCATCGAATCTTCGAGGTTGATCAGATACTGATACATTTCATAGGAACTTGTCTTGTTCTTGTCAAGCCACAGGGCATTGCCTTCTGTCTTGCCGAACTTCTTGCCGGTCGAATCGGTAACCAGCGGCATAACCATGCCGTAGGCTGTCTTGTCGAGCTTTTTGCGGATCAGTTCGATGCCGCTTGTGATATTGCCCCACTGGTCGCTGCCTGCTACCTGCAGAGTGCAGTTGCGGTTTTCAAACAGCCACAGGAAGTCCAGTGCCTGCAGGATCATATAGCTGAATTCAGCATAGGTGATGCCGCTTTCCATACGCGACTTGACCTTGTCCTTCGCCAGCATGTAGTTGACGTTGAAGTATTTGCCGTAGTCACGCAGGAAGTCGATGACATTGATGTCTTTGGTCCAGTCGTAGTTGTTGACGACTTCGAAGCCGAAGATTTCTTCCGCCTGCTTTTTCAGGCCTTCGATATTCTTCGCGACTTCCTCATAAGTGATCATCGGTCTTTCCGCATCCGGTTTGGGATCGCCGATCAGACCGGTCGCACCGCCGACCAGAAGCAGCGGATGGTGTCCGTGCTGGGCCAGACGCTTGGAAATCAGGAACGAAGAATAGTGACCGATATGCATGGAGTCAGCTGTCGGGTCGGTGCCGATGTAGAATGTCAGCCCGCCTTCGTTCAGTTTGTCGATCAGCTCCGGACTGGAAATATCCTGTACCAGTCCGCGCCAGACAAGTTCATCATAGAAAGTCATTTTTTCACTCATTGTTTTTCTCCCCGGACGCGATATAAAAAGCGTCCTTATTATGATCTAAGGACGCCTGAAGCGCGGTACCACCTTAGTTTATATCCAGCGGATATACCCTCATCTATGCCTTTAACGCAGGCGCGCACGTCCGGTCTTTTGAGGCCGGAAGCTCCCAGGTGTATTCACTGACCAATCGCCCGTTCCCTTTCACCAGCCGGGACGTCTCTGTCGCGTTTGATACGGTCAATTACTTATCCTGTTCATCGCCAGATTGATTTTATAGTGCTTTGCGGGCAAAGTCAATTCTTGGTTGTCTGCCGCGGTGTGAACAGATAGCTCAGTTCGATCATCTTGTCAGATTCAGAATCGTTCTGCAGCATCTTGGTCATGACCCGCATCGAGACAGCACCAAGATCATAGGCCGGAATCGAGAAACTGGAAATCTGCGGACGCATCATGGAATTGTATTTCGTGTCGATGACACAGACGATTTCCATTTCTTCCGGAACCTTGATGCCGTTTTCACGTGCGGCATTGACGGCCGCCATCGCCTGGGAATCACGGTTGGCGATCAGTACGTCATACTTGTGTTCCTTCATCCAGCTGCTCAGGAAGGAATAGCTGGTACGGTTTTCCGACGGGATCTCAAGGAAACCGCTGAACTTCTTGCCCTTCGCCGCGAATGCCTTTTCGGCACCGGCTACCATCGCCTTGGAGAAATAAACGTTCTTGCGGTCTTCGAGGATCGCGATATTGTCTTTCTTTTCCTCCAGGTATTTGGTGGAAAGTTCATAGATCGCCTTTTCGATATCGATGTAAACACTGCAGATGTTCTCACCCTTGATCTTGTTGCCGATGACAACGATCGGGATATTGTAGCGGGAGAGCTCTTCGATCTCCGGCGCCGACTGCTTGTTGTTGTAGAGGATCACACCGTCAACATGTGACTTGATGATCTCTTCGATCACGGAACCGAGATCGGTGATGCCGGCGGTGATCGTGTGCAGCATGATGTTATAGTTATAGATCTTCGCAACGTCGATCAGGCCGTTGATGATCTGTCCGGTATAGGTAAAACTCGCTTCCGGCACAATCAGTCCGATGGTCGTGCTCTTCTGAAGCGCCAGCCCCTGGGCTATTGCGTTCGGCTTGTATCCAAGTTTATCGACAGCAGCCTGAACTTTTTCTCTGGTCGGACCTTTTACAACATTTGAACCGTTGATAACCCGAGAAACCGTGGCCAGGGATACCCCGGCCTCTTTGGCGACATCATATATCGTCACTCTTTTCATAGTTCGTTTCTCCGTTCTTATTCACTGTCGTCTGTATGATCTGTTTCAGCTGTTTCCTTACTGTCCTCTTCACTCTTTGAAGTATCTTCATCATCGAGATTCAGCAGATCGCTGACGGTATCAACTACCTTGTTTGTCACATCAGCGGCAGTTGTACGGATATTGGCAATCGTTTCCTGTACTTCCGGCTTGTTCATGAATGTGTCAACATTCTGCACGACCGGCTTTACCGCTTCGCTGATTGAGTCAGCAGCGCCTTTGATCGTCTCGGCGGTCTTGCGGGAAACTTCCTGAACTTTCGGATCGGATGAGAATTCGTCCCACTTGTTCTTGGCGGCGGTAACAGCCTTGACAGCATTGGAACGGATAAAATCAAGGGTCTTCTTGAGATCCGGCTTGTTCATGACTTCTTCGGCTTTATCCTTGATGGTTTCAATGGAATCATCCAGTGTCTTGCAGGCATTGTCCTTGAGTTCTTCCGCCTTTTCACCGAGTTCTTCCACTTTGCCGGTGATTTCTTCAACCTTTTCGCTGATTTCATCACCCAGTGATGTCTCTTCAGCAGCCGGTTCCGTTTTTTCTTCCGGTTCGGTATTCTCAGCTGCGTTCTTCTCGGAAAGTTCCTGAATCTTGCGCTTCAGTTCTTCCACTGTTTTTTCAATTGATTCAATTGGTTCGGCACCATCTTCAAATGCCGGCTTTTCCTCTTCGGAAGTTACCTTGTTTTCTTCACTCATCTGTGTTCTCCTCTGTCGTTTCACCAACGGTTTCAGCAGCACCGTTCTTGAGTACATTAATTTTTTCTTCGACAGTGCTCTTCAGATTGTCAATGTTCTCGGTCGCAAAATCAGTTGCTTTCCCGATCGCTTCGGCTGTTTTATCGTGAACCTTGTCAAGTGTATGAGAGTATTTGACAACGGTATCCAGCGGTGCCTGCACTCTGGCAAGGCTTTCATCAACCTTCTTCAAGGATGGATCCAGATTTTTAACCGTTAAGGTCAACTCGTCAACCAGCTTGCCAAGTTTAGTGAGCAGAATGGTCAAAAACAATAATGCAAGCGCTCCGAGAATCGGCAGTAAAGCCTGTGATACGTCTCTCAGAGCAATTAGTAAAGAATCTAACATATGCGTCTCCTTATTTTTTTATTGATCTTTGATTTAAGGAAATTATACTTTGAAATGAAAACATTTTCAACAGACCTTGATAGCGCTTTCGAAAATACCCGTGATTCTGATATTCCCGCTCAGCTTGCAGGTATACCGGCCTGTATGAAAAACAGACAGCCCGCTTGCCGTCTGCATGTTATGATCATTTTTCCGCTTTTTCGAAAAGCCCGAGTGTTTCGCAGGCGTGCCAGATACCGTCATCATCCACGTCCCTGGTAATGAAATCAGCTCTGGCTTTGATCTCGTCACAGGCATTACCCATCGCGACACACGTCCATTCGTCAAGGAACATGGACAGATCGTTCTTCGCATCACCGAACACGATCACATCCTTCTGATCACCGTCGAAATGCTGTAAGATCTGATGGATGCCGAATGCCTTGTCACACGGTTCGACGAACAGATATTCCTTATGGAACCGGCACCAGGGAAGTTCCTTCAATGTTTCCAGTTTTTCTTCTTCCGGATAGTAACAGCCGATATAGGCTTTATACAGGATCGGATAGTCATTCGGATTCAGGCCTGCGACTGCCTTTGTCTTCATATACACATCATGGGTGAATTCATAGAACTTCTCATCCGGTGCATAGCGGGTATCACTGTTCTCCGGCTGAATCGCCCAGAGGTACCCCTTTTCCTGGCACTCGTTGACCAGGGCGATGACTTTCTTTCTGTCCAGCGGTGTGATGCCTAGCAGCTCATCATTGATCGTGACACCGTAACCGCCGTCGGAAACCATGTTATGAAAACCGAGTTCCTTCATGATATCAACAGCCAGCGCCTGGGCCTGGCCCGTGCATACCGCCAGAAAGTGACCGGCCTCTTCCAGTTTCAGAAGTGCTTCCTTCGTGGACGCGGGAATATAGGTATGGCCGTAGCCGCCGGCCGCGAGCGTTCCGTCGATATCAAAAAACAGATATTTTCTTTTCATTTCCGTCTCCTTGTCAGGCAGTTTTAGTTTACCAGTATTCTGTATGACACAGGTCATTTCTTTCTGATCAGACGAAAAAAAAGACATGTTCACAGGGAACATGTCATGATTGCTTATTTGTTCGGTCTCTGAATGACGATCGTCTGATCTTCCGCATTCTCCGGTTCTTCATCCCAGAGGTTGAGATTCAGGTCCGGGAACAGGTTGTCTGTGGAGTTGATCGGCGCGGTGTCTTCGAGGTCCGGCTTGCTGTATTCTTCGTCTCTGACTTTCAGAATGTCATCGAGCGAGAATTCCGGAATTTCATCTTCAGCAGCGAGCTTGACCGGATCACGGCGCAGCTTTTCCTGAGCATTGGACTTTTCGACAGTCTTCTGAATTGTTGAAGGAACGTCGTCAGCGTTGCGGCCGTACATCGGCGAGATGATCGGCGTGATATTTGTTTCTGTCTTCGCTCTTTCAGCAGCAGTGATCTTGGTCGTTGTTGTCTTCAGGGCATTCATGTCCTTTTCATCAACGCCGAAAATCGGGCTGATGACCGGCTGGAACTGATAGGAAGAACGCGGGGCTCTTTCTTCTTTCTTGGCCGGTTTGCTGACAGGCTTGGTGCTGACTTTCTTTTCTTCGAAACGGCTGTCAGCTGTGATGCCCAGTGTGGACGGTCTGGCCGGCTGTGACGGTGTCTGTTCTCTGAAGACAGATTCCGTACGGCGTGGCTGCGGCTGCGGTTTCGGTGTCTGTACCGGAATGGACTGTGTCACGTCGATGCGCGGCATCGGTGTGCGTACTTCTTCCGGTTCAATCGCCGGGAAAGCCGGAGCTTCCGGGATCTGAACAGGTTCCGGTGCCGGAGCAGGCTGAACAGGAGCCGGCTGTACAGCTGGCTGTACCGGTGTCGGAGCAGTCGCTTCAACAGCCGGAGCCGGTTTTGCGGTTATTTCCTCTTCTTCAATGATGTCGTCATCATCTTCGAACAGCAGGTTCTGTAATTTCTTAAACATAGATCCACCCTCTCTTGAATACTTATTTATTCTATGCTAAAAACGCATAATTGTTAACAATATTAATAATAGCAGAAAACACTTGTCAAAAGTGAAAATTTTACTTTTTTTCACTCTGATCACTGCTGTTCTCATCTGTCTTGTTGAAATCATCCGGCTCGATCGTATCCGGGAACAGTTCTTCAATGGAACCGTTTTCCGGTGTGATGCTGTCAAACAGCTCGATCGTCTCACCTGTGTAGTAAATACCGGAGCTGCTTTTGAAGTATGCCGCGATGGCATTCTTTTCAATGGTGACCGAGCGGCCGATCTTCAGCATCTCCCCTGCCATCAAAGGAGCTGAGTTGATCAGGCATACCCCGTAAAACTGCATGGTATCCGTCTGCAGACAGACGAAATGCCTTTCCCCGAGGGTGCTGATGCGCACCTGATAGGGATGCGGATTCCCCTGCCGGTCCGTGAATGTTCCGGAGGCGGAAGCTTCTTCCGTGCCGCCGCTGAACGCGAGAGCCGTCAGTTCCGTACTGTCTTCCCGCAGGATAGTCGGCACATCGAGATTCATGACAAAGAACTGACCCTCATAAGCGAAGACATTGCCGGTCCTTGTCGCACTGATGCGGCCGATGCATGGCTGGGCGTAATAGGCATAGAATTCCTTCTGATAGGAAGCCGGCGGTACCGTGACCTCTTCTGCTTCCTTCAGAGCCCGCTCCAGTGCGGCATGCATATTGATTTCCGATCTGGCGCAGCCGCTGATGGACATGGCGGCCAGAGCCAGGATCATGAATATTCTTTTCTTCATGACTCTATTCTATCATCCGCGGCGCACTTTGGCACAGAGCTGATAAATCGGCTGACCGAGTTCAAGAAAACGGCTTTCGTATTCCGTCACGGCATCTTCAGGATGTTCTTTCCGCCGGTAGTCGACGGAGAATTCCGTCAGGATAAAGTCATTCTGCAGGAAATACAGAACAGAATCCTCAAACAGATCCTTGTTGTCTGTCTTCATGCGGATACAGCCGTCTGCCGCCAGCAGGCTGCGGTACATATTCAGAAAGCGGTCGCTGCTGAGCCGTCTTTTGTGGTAATGCCGTTTCGGCCATGGGTCGGAAAAGTTGAGATGAATGACGTCGATCTCGTTTTCGGCGAACCAGTTCGTCATGTCTTCCGCCTGATTGACGATCAGCCGTTTGTTGTGCAGATCGTCGTTTTCATCTTCGACTGCCTTGCGGGCCGCCACGGCAATCGCACTGCGGTCTTTTTCAATGCCGACCCAGGCTTCGTCCGGATACATTGCCGACATGTGATTGATATAGTCACCTTTGCCGATGCCGATTTCCACATGCAGGATATCGGCATGGAGCAGGTCCCGCCATTTCCCCGCATATTCCTGCGGATCGCTGAAGACATAGTCACTGTGTTCTTCGAGCCATCCGTCTGCCCATTTTTTCTTTCTCATCCGCATGTGTCTCTTCCTCCCAAAAAGAAGGCTTCCGCCTTCTTCACTGATGTTGTTTTGCGAAACTTCCTATTCCCTGCCGTTCCAGCAGTATGTGCATAATTTGTCGGCATCCAGACCGGTCGCTTTTACGGTATCATCCAGGCGGTTGAAGCGCAAGGATGAGAAGTGCATCTGTTCACGCATTTTCTCGACCATTGCCGCATAACGGCTGCTGTCCGGGTTGGCGTAGTCATCCAGGATGACCCGATCGACATCGCTGCCCTCTTCCTGGGCGATGATGCGTCTGGCAATCAGTTCCATATCGGATGTGGCACGGGAAAAGTTGATATATTTGCAGCCGAACATGATCGGCGGACAGGCCGGTCTGACGTGGACTTCACGGGCGCCGCTCTCATACAGGAAATCGGATGTCTCCCTCAACTGGGTGCCGCGGACGATGGAATCGTCGATCAGCAGCAGACGCTGGTTCTCGATCAGTTCCCTGACCGGGATCAGTTTCATCTTGGCAATCAGATTTCTCTTTGTCTGCATGGTCGGCATGAAGCTGCGCGGCCAGGTCGGTGTGTATTTGATGAACGGTCTTGTATACGGCACATGTTTGCGGTTAGCATAACCGATTGCATGAGCCAGACCGGAATCCGGCACACCGGCAACCGCATCGATATCCTCTTTACTCAGGGGATCTCTTTCCGCCATGTATTCACCGCAGCGGTAGCGCATCGCCTCGACGTTGACACCTTCGTAGTTGCTGGGCGGATATCCGTAATATGTCCACAGGAACGTGCAGATCCGCATCTTCGTGCCCGGTGCGGCCAGAACAGCGCAGCCGTCCGGTGTGATCACGTCGATTTCACCGGGGCCGAGCTCGCGGCAGTCCGTATAGCCGAGCTTGATATAGGCAAACGATTCAAAGGTGGCGCAGTAGCCGGTTTCCTTCTTGCCGATCAGGATCGGTGTGCGGCCCAGCTTGTCTCTGGCGCAGTACAGTCCGGCCGGCGTCAGCAGCAGCATCGACATCGATCCGTTGATCTTGTCCTGCGCATAGCGGATGCCGTCGACCAGATTGTCACGCTGGTTGATCAGAGCCGCGACCAGTTCGGTCTTGTTGACTTCGCCGCCGCTCATTTCCAGGAAGTGAGACTGCGACCCGCCGAAGATCTCGTCCAGCAGTTCGTCACTGTTGTTGATACGGCCGACGCAGCAGATGGCGTAGGTGCCATGGTGCGAGCGGACGATCAGCGGCTGGGGATCATAGTCAGAGATGCAGCCGATACCCATATTGCCGGACATATCCTGTACGTCATTGGTAAATTTGGTGCGGAAAGGAGAATTCTCGATATTGTGAATCGCCCGGTTGAAACCGTTCTTCTGATCATAGACGACCATTCCCGCTCTTCTGGTACCGAGATGAGAATGATAATCCGTACCGTAGAACAGATCAAATACACAGTCTTCTTTCAATGCTGTACCAAAAAATCCACCCATACTTTCTTCCTCCTGTCATTGCCCCGCCTTTCGGCAGGAAAAGAAATAAGAAGACCTAAGCCTTCTTATTCACTCGTTTTTTTGCTGCTGAAAGTGCGGCGTTCAACTTTACCGCTGTCACCTGTGTGGCTGTTTTCCTTCTTGCTGCCGCGGAAATTGTTATTGCGCGGAGCCTTCTTCGGTTCAACATAGCCCTCCGGTTTTTCAATGCATTCCTTGGCGGAAACCTTGAGCTTGCCGGCTTCGTCAATGGAGATGACCTTGACCTTGATGGTATCGCCGACATGCAGCACATCCTGGATCTTTTCGACTCTCTCCCATGCCAGCTGGCTGACATGCAGCAGCGCGTCAGTGCCCGGGAACAGAGTTACGAACGCGAAGGATTCACGTACTTCGGCAACCTTGGCGTCGTAGATCTCACCGACCTTGGCCTCACGGATGAGGTCGCTGATGATCTGCTTTGCCTTGTTGATCATTTCTCTGTCTGTATGGTAGATCACGCACTTGCCGTCATCATCGATATCGATCTTGACGTCGTTGCATTCTTCGATGATCTTGTCGATCTGTTCGCCGCCCTTGCCGATAACAATGCGGATCTTGTCGACCGGGATCATCATCATATCCATCTTCGGAGCCCACTTGGATACTTCCGGACGCGGCTCGGAGATTGCTGTTTCCATGTTGTCAAGGATTTCCATACGGCCTTTGCGAGCCTCGGTAACCTTGATATCCATCTGCAGAGCGGTAATACCGTTTCTTGTACCGGCGACCTTGAAGTCCATGTCACCGTAGTGGTCTTCCATACCCTGAATATCTGTCAGGATGGAATAGGTATCACCGACAGTGATCAGACCCATGGCAACACCGGCAACCATAGCCTTGATCGGAACACCGGCTGCCATCAGAGACATTGTGCCGGCACAGATCGAAGCCTGTGAGGAAGAACCGTTGGATTCCAGTACTTCCGCGCATGTGCGGATCGCATACGGGAATTCTTCTTCACTCGGCAGAACCTGCAGCAGTGCTCTTTCACCCAGCGCACCGTGACCGATTTCACGTCTGCCCGGGGAGCCCATGCGGCCTACTTCGCCGACTGAGAACGGCGGGAAGTTGTACTGGTGCATGAATCTCTTTTCCGTAACAGTTGTCAGATCGTCAATGATCTGGGCATCGGATAACGGACCCAGTGTGGTAACGGAAAGAACCTGTGTTTCACCGCGGGTGAACATGGCGGAACCATGGGTACGCGGCATCAGGTCAACCTGGCTGTCGAGCGGACGCAGTTCGTCAAGCGCTCTTCCGTCCGGTCTGATCTTATCTTCCGAGATCAATCTTCTGACTTCGGCAGCTTCGACTTCGACACCGTATTCATGGGCCTGCTTGACTGCCTTTTCGCGGGCTTTGTCATCTTCCCATGTCAGTTCGCCGACACCGGCTGCCATTTCAGAAATGATCTCATCGATCTTGTTGTAACGTTCCAGCTTGCCTTTGATGGAAACGGCTTCACGGATACGGTCAGCACCGTTTTCATCTACATACTGACGGACGATCGGATTGATTTCATACAGTGTGATGGCCATCTTGGACTTGGCGCATGCGGCGATGACTTCTTCCTGAATACGGCAGAGTTCCTGAATCGCTTCATGACCGATAGCCAGCGCTGTCAGCATGTCTTCTTCCGATACTTCCTTCGCACCTGCTTCAACCATGTTGATGGCTGCTTTGGTGCCGGCGACCGTCAGGTTCAGGTCAGCCTTTTCCGACTGTTCAACAGTCGGATTGATGACATATTCACCGTCAACGCGGGCGACGATAACGCCGGCGACCGGACCGTTGAACGGAATGTCGGATACACATAATGCCAGGGATGAGCCGAAGATCGACATCATCTCACTGGAGCAGTCCGGATCGACGGAGAAAACCGTATTGACGATCTGAACTTCGTTGCGGAAACCTTCCGCGAACAGCGGCCGGATCGGACGGTCGATCAGACGGGCCGTCAGTGTCGCATGTTCACTCGGTCTTCCTTCTCTTCTTAAAAAGCCACCCGGGATCTTACCAGCTGCGTACATCTTTTCCTGATACAGAACAGTCAGCGGAAAGAAATCAGTATCTTTCGCTTCGTTGCTTGCTGTCGCAACGGACAGCACAGCTGTGTCTTCGTAACGGATCAGCACCGATCCGCCGGCCTGCTTGGCCATTTCGCCGTTTTCCACCGTCAGTGTGCGGCCGTGGAAATACCAGCTTCTTTTAAACTTTTCCATCTTTTCGTCTTAACCTCTAGTCTATATTTCGTCTACTCTTATATTCATTAACTGTAATATTCTATCACAACGCCTGCAGAATGAAAACAAAAGTTTAAAAGGCCTTTATCATGCGCTTTTTTGGCATTTCTCCGTCTTCATGTTTTTCCATAGGAATGCCCCTGCTGTTGTATGATTATTAGGATGACCAGTAAGAAAAGAAAACCTGCCTCCGGCCGGCAGCGGAAAAGAAGACTCCGTCCCTGGGTCAAAGTGCTTCTTGCGGCTGTATTTCTCGCCGTTCTTTTTGTGCCGGCCCGTTTTCTTGTTTCCTTTTTACTCCTTGACGGCTCACCCTACCGCAAGATCCTGAATATCCCTTCCGACCCGTCGATGCCACCGATCACCTATGACGAAGATACAGGTACCTTCCTTCAGAATGACAGTGTTCTGAAGGACTGTCCTTTGACTCTCAGTGAAGATGGTCTGCACTTCTATATCATCCGGTTGGATGAAGACGGAAAGATCCGGCATGGCTGGTATGAAAAAGACGGCAAACGCTTTTACTATGATGAGGAAAGCGGCCGGCAGTACAGCGGTCTGAATGAAGTGGACGGTCAGCAGCTGATGTTTATGAAAAACGGCATCCTCGCCGATCAGGACTGGGTGCGTTCAGGTAAAGCATACTATTGGTATGAAAACGGTCAGCCGGCCGGCACTGACAGCAGCAAGATCCTGTTTGTCAAAGGCGAAGAAGGCTTCTACTTCCTGCAGGCTGATCAGGGCGGTGCCCGTCTGGCTGAGAGTTCTGTTGTTCTCGCTGACGGCCGCATAGCCCGCTTTGACAGCGAAGGCCATCTGCTGAAAGAAGAAAACACTGATACACTCGTCTTCCCGCTGCCGGAAGCAAACCAGACAGCCGAAGAAACCATCTGCATGGACGCTTCCGCCTATGCTGTCGAACTGCAGGAAGAACCGATCCGCTATATATCCCACCGCGGCTATCATATCGAAGCGCCGGAGAATTCCCTGGCGGCATATAAGGAATCCTATGCCCAGGGATATCAGTATGTGGAATGTGACATCCAGATCACCAGAGATCAGATCCCTGTTCTGCTGCACAATCCTTCCATCAATGAAGTAGCAAGAAACGCCGACGGATCGCTTTTACCAAATGTTATGTATGTCTATGATCTGACTTACGAAGAACTGCTGAATTATGATTTCGGCATTGCTTCCTCACCTGCCTATGCCGGCATGAAAATCACCCGGCTGGATACCTTCCTCGCCTACTGCAGTTCAGTCGGTCTGCACCCTTATCTGGAACTGAAGATGGAAACGGTCAACAGCCAGGAAGATGTTGACATGATCGTTGATATCGTCCGTCAGCAGCATATGGAAAACCGCGTCTCCTGGATCTCCTTTTCACCGGATGATCTCGCCTATGTGCTCAATGATCTGCCAACGGCGGAAACCGGCTATCTGCTCAGTACTGAAGAGACTGCCGCCATGTACATGCCGCGCATTCTCGAGAAAAAAGCACAGGGCTATAACGTGTTTGTTGACGCCGCCCATCCGCTTGTGTCCATGGTGTCGTCCGCCTGTCAGGAAGCGGGTATACCCCTGCAGATCTGGATGGTCAACTGGCCGGATTATCTGGCCTCCATGGATCCCTATATCAGCGGCATTACCACTGACAATCTGCTGCCGCCGTATGAACGGTAAAGAAAAAGCCATAGGGCATTCGCCTTATGGCTTTTCAAAGCGGCAGATCAATTATAATTATGCTTCTGTCTTCCAGAGGCCGTGCAGGTTGCAGTACTCATAAACTGCCATAACCGGCTCTTCGGCATAGAAATCAGCAGTTGGTTTGTCGCCCGGCTTCAGGTATGCGATACGGAAACCTGTCTCGCATTCGAGAGCGATAAACTGGATGTAATGTGCTTCCAGCATCGGATGTTCAACGCTGCCTACCGAAACGGAAATCTTGTTGCCTTCCCGGGTAACGACCGGAACGTGTTTTTCTGTTGCACCGTCGGTTGTGTTGGCAACGAGTTCCACCATCGCCTCACCGCAGCACTTTGTCGGACAAACGGAATCCTGCAGGATAACAGCGATTTTTCCGCACTCCTTGCAGCGTACAAATTTAATCATGATAATACATCCTCCTTCACCATTATTATGATGGAATCACCGGTCTTTTTCAATCGATGTTTTGCCGGTGGTCCCTTCTTTGCGCGGCTGTTTATTCGACGCTCTTCAGGCTTTCAACCATCTGGATCTCATGCAGTTTTCCGGCCATGAAGTGATCGACAATGACACCGAACAGCAATGTCAGCCCGACGGCGTAGAAGTAACTCAGCAGTTCAACCTGACGGCCGAACATGACATAGTCCATTTCGACCGTACGCATGATGTAATGATGCAGCCAGGTGCCGATCGGCAAGGCGGTAATCGCTCCGATCAGGGTCAGAATATTGTTTTCCTTGTAGATATATGACTCCACTTCCTTGCGGCGGAAGCCCAGCACCTTGAGGGTGGCGATTTCCCGCTGCCGTTCACTGATGTTGACATTGATCAAATTGCCCAGGACGACAAATGCCAGACTCATCGAAGCCAGAATGATCGTCCAGACGATATAGTTCAGACCTTTGACCATCTTGCGGAAATTGTCGAGCAATATGTTGAAGAATGAGACGGAAGCCACTTCCTTCATTTTCGCCAGTTCGCTTTCCACCTTTTTCTGTGTGTCCTCATCACCGTTTACGGTGATCAGGATTGCCTGGTCTTCACAGTCTTTTTTGAAATACTGCCGGTATACATCTTCCGTGAAGAAGACATAATGCTGTACATACATTTCCGTGATGGCGCTGACGGGTACGTCAGCAAAGCTGCCGTCCGCCCCTTCCAGAGCAATTGTATCACCGACTTTGAGATCGAGGTTCTCGGCCAGTTTCTCGGAAATGATGACGCCGTCATTGTTCAGCTCCAGCGGCTTTCTGCCGATCCTGGTACGCAGTTCATAGACGTTTTTGATATCTTCACCCCGGGCAAAGATCTCCACGTTGACCGTTTCGTCCACATTCGTATTGCCGGCAGCCTTGGCACTGTAGACAGATGCTTCGGTCAGTGCTTCCACATCTTCCCTTGCCAGCAGCCGTTTCTCAAACGCCTGCTTTTCCTCTTCACTCAGACTGTTGTCCAATGTGATGGCGCCGTTGTAGCGGTAAATATCATAGAACTGCAAATCGACAATGGCATTGATGGAATCACGGATACCGAAACCGGTCACCAGCAGAGCTCCGCAGCCGGCGACACCGGCAACCGTCATGAAGAAGCGGCGTTTGTAGCGGAACAGATTGCGCATCGTCACCTTCCAGGTAAAACTGAGCCGGTTCCAGATCAGCGGGATCCGTTCAATCATTGTCTTGCGTCCCAGCTTCGGTGCTTTCGGACGCATCAGCTGGGCCGGCACTTCCTTCATGTCCTGACGGCAGGAATACCAGGTCGTCAACAGCATGCCTCCCAGGAAGCAGACACTCGAGAGAATGATCAGCTGCCAGGGCATCTGCAGTCTGATCTTCGGCATGATATACATCAGACCCCAGGTGCTGTAGATGACCGGCGGGAATATCAGCATGCCGGCGATGACACCGATCACTTCGCCCAGCAGTGTCGCACTGCCGGCATAGATCAGATATTTTCCGGCACACTGCAGCTGGCTGTAGCCAAGCGCCCGCAGTGTTCCGATTTCACCGCGCTGTTCGTCCACCAGTCTGGTCATTGTCGTAAGACATACCAGAGCGGCGACGAGAATGAAGAACAGCGGGAAGATATCACCGATCGCCTTCATCTGATCGACGGTGTTCTGATAGGTCGCGGTGGCATAGTGCTTCGTTCGATCAAGCACTGTCCATTCACCCGGTTTCAGATCGTCGATTTCCTTTTTGGCATCGTCCAGTTTCTTTTTCGCATCCTCGAGCTCCTGCCGGCCTTCTTCCCTGGCGTCTGCCAGTTCTTTTCGAGCATCGGCAAGATCGGACAGAGCACTGGTCAGTTCCGCTTCAGCATCAAGCAGCTGCTTGCGGGCATCATAGAGTTTGTCACGGGCCGAGGCGGTCTCCGCTTCCAGCTGTTTCCAGCCATCGGCGATTTCCGCTTCACCCGATATCAGCTTGTCTTCCGCTTCCTTCAGCTGTTTTTCACCATCAGCAATGCCGTCGAGAATCTGCTGTCGGTTGTTAACAAGATCCTGCCGCTGTTTCTGCAGCTGAACAGTCAGATCCTGCAGTTCCCTGATTTTCGCGCTGATCGCTTCTTCCAGTTCCTTTACGGTGTTTTCTTCATTCAGGCCAAGCTGATCAGCCAGTTTCTTCATATCCTCATTGCGCATCAATACTGACAGTTTTGTATCGTCAGTGATCATCGGCTCATTGAGCATCGTATGAATGGCGTCACTTGCGGTCTGCAGCAGTTCTCTTTTTTCATTGAGCATCGCTTCCAGTTCGGCAATCGTGTTATTCTCATCGCCGCCGAGCATTGCCGCTATGCTGTTGAGTTCTTCCGCCAGTTCACTGCCGGCTGTCTCTTTGACTTCGGCAATCGTCATGGCGCGGATTTCTTCGGGAATCATCGCTTCCGCTTTGTCCAGCATTTCAATGAAGGTGGAACTGTCATCCCCGCCCAGCAGTTCAGTGATCTCTGAAACGATCGCGGCGGTTTCTTCCGGCAGCTGTTCCTTCAGTTCGCCGATCGTCATCTGCCGCTGTTCTTCGGGAACCAGATCTATCATGTTGTTGATCAGCGTTTCCAGCGTATCGGTGTCGGCTGTATCCAGCAGAGCTGCGATCATTGTGATCGTATCGACAATGCGCTCATCGAGCACTTCTTCCGCCTCCGCCAGAGTCATAGCCTTGATGGCATCCGGTACGTTTGCCAGTATCTCTGATGCGGCATCGAGCAATGCCTGCATCTGATCAAGCCTTTCCATCAGCTGACCGACTGTATCGGTATCACTGACTTCCAGCATGTCGGTCAGTTCCTTCAGCTCCGGCGCATATTCCAGCAATACCGAGACGGGATCATCCTCATGGACAAGGATCTTGTCTTTCATTTCGGCAATGGCATCCTGAGCCTGCTGCAGACTGTCGATTCCTTCAGCGGTCTGTTTCAGGCCATCATCGATCTGTACAAGTCCATCATCGATCTGCTTCAGAAGATCTTCGAGTTCCTTTTTCTTCGCCGCAAATTCCGCCTTGCCTTTTTCCAGATCCGCCCGGCCGCTGGCTGCCTGGGCAGCCGCGTCATTGAGTTTCGCCACGGCATCGGCCGTCTCGCGGTTGAGCTGGTTCAGACCGTCGTTGTACTCCGCCCAGCCATCGGCAACATGGCTCTGACCATCGGCGATTTCCTTTTCGCCATCAGCGATCTGCTGTTCACCGTCGGCGATCTTCTCATTGAATTCCTTCAGGCCGTCTTCGTATTCCTTCAGGCCGTCGTTGTATTCCTTCAGGGCATCTTCCCTGATGCGTGTGATCCGTTTGTCTTTCTGCGAGAGCGCCAGAGCTTCAATGGCTTCCCTGCCTTCCCCGGCGAAATCTTCATATTCCTTCGAAAACGTATAGAGCTCTTTGGCGTCTTTGAGCAGGACATTGGCTTCCAGATAGAATTCCTGATTAAACGCGGCATCCGGTACATACAGATACGTTTCGATATACTGGTTGTTCAGGGTGCTGTTTTCCTTGGTCATGTTCAGATACAGAGGCGTATCGATCGTACCGACGATTTTCACCTCATCCACCAGCAACGATTCATTCTCTGATCCTTCCGGCCAGCTGATGGAAACTGTCGAGCCGATCTGAAAGCCGGATTTCAGCGTCGTTCCCGCTTCCGCCACAGCTTCATTTTTATTCTGCGGCAGTCTTCCCTCCCGCAGAACAAAACGATTGATACGGCTGTCAGGATCAAAGGAATGGATCCTGGTGATCAGCGTCGTATTGCCGGAAGCGGCCAGACAGTCGGCGAACCATGCGCCTTCGCAAAGTTCGACTTCGTCCAGTCTCTGTATCGCATCGATATCCGCCTGATCAAAACCATAGTTGGAGTAGACCGTGATATCCTTCATTTCCATCTCGTCATCGTAGACATCGACACTGTGTCCCATGATCGGCGATGTTGCCGAGACACCGACAAAAAAGGCAACGCCGATCGTCACGATTGCCGTCAGGGCAAAAAAACGGCTTTTCGTTGCCAGAATGAGTCTTCGTATATTGGCTGCCAGTGTCTTGGTCATGTTTTTACCATTCGATCGTATCGATATCCTGCGGATGCGGATTGAAGGTATCGGAAACCACCTTGCCCGACTTCATGCGGATCACCCTGTCGCCCATCGGACAGATGGCCAGGTTGTGGGTAATGATGATGACAGTCATGCCGCGGCTGCGGCTGGTTTCCTGCAGAAGTTTGAGGATCTGTTTGCCGGTCACATAGTCGAGGGCGCCGGTCGGTTCGTCACACAACAGAAGTTTGGGATTCTTCGCAAGAGCCCTGGCAATCGCGACACGCTGCTGTTCACCGCCGGAAAGCTGGGCAGGAAAGTTGTTGAGTCTTTCACCGAGTCCCACCTGACGCAGTGTTTCCGTGGAATCCAGCGGATCGATGCAGATCTCCGTAGCCAGGTCAACATTTTCCCGGGCGGTCAGATTCTGCACGAGATTGTAAAACTGGAAAACAAAGCCGATATCGTTACGCCGGTATTCCGTCAGTTCCTTCTCACTCATACTGTCGATACGCACACCGTCGACCGTGATCTCTCCCGTTGTCGGCGAATCCATGCCGCCAAGGATATTCAGAACCGTGCTCTTGCCGGCGCCGCTGGCCCCCGCGACGATAACGATCTGACCCTTCTCCACGTCAAAATCCACTCCCGAAAGAGCGTGAATATCGACTTCACCCTGGTGGTATACCTTGGTGACATTCTGGAAGGAAATAAACGGCATATCCATATTATACAGGTCAAAAAGATACCGATAAAGGAAAGAAAGCCGGAAGTATTTCACTCCCGGCATGAATTGCATTACTTTCTCAGACCCAGTCTCTTGACCAGTTCACGATAACGGTTTACATCAGTTCTCTTGAGGTATTCCATCATCTTTCTTCTGCGGCCGACCATCTTCAGAAGACCACGGTTGGAAGAATAGTCCTTCTTGTTAGCCTTCATGTGTTCAGTCAGGGCATTGATCTGCGCTGTCAGCAGAGCGACCTGAACTTCGACAGAACCCGTGTCGCCTTCGCTGCGGCCGAATTCCTTTGTGATTTCTGCAACTCTTTCTTTAGATAACATCTTTTTTTCCTCTTTCTTTCTGTTTATGTTCCAAACCGAGATCAGCGTTAGAGGATGCGCATGTCCCAGATTGGAAGCCCTATTAGTTTAGCATTCTTTTAGGATCTGTACAAACATAATTTGCATTTCATTTCAGAAGTATGACAAACAATGCCACAATGGCCGCTCCCGCGATCCAGATCAGTGTCAGGATGCCCCGTTTCTTCAGGACCTGCGGCCAGGTCTGCACGAACGGAATTTCCTCGGTTCCGGGAATCAACCAGAACCTGCTGTGTCCGACCCAGAGTCTGTCGATCACGATCCCGTCATACCAGTTCATGACTTCAAGGAAAAGGAGTGCCTGACAATATGCTGTAGAAAAGTTTTGCACGCCGTTCCAGTAACGGATGATCAGGATCAGGGCTGCTGTCATGACCGCGAAAAACGCCGTCATAAAACGCTTCCGCTTTGCCGCAACCGTTTCCCGGTCTGTCAGTCCAAGTTCATATACCTTTTCCTGAACGGGCTTCGGATAAAAATACAGACCGTTCAGCGCATTGTTTCCTACACCAATTTTTACCATCAGGGTGAACAGTGCACAATATAAAATCAACTGAATGACAATCATGATCCACCTCCGATATCCAGGCACCAGGGCTCAATTGCAGTCCTTTCCTGATGCGTGTGCTTTTTCCACTTCCCTGATGAACTGTCCGGTGTTTTCACCGATCAGGCCGCCGTGCCCCATATCTTCAAAGATTTTACAGGTAAACGGATAGCCCTTCTGTTTCAGATCTTCGAGGCCGGCTGACAGTTTCCTGTCCACGGTTCCTTTGACACCGTACCAGATATGCATATCGGTATTTTGAAAAACACTGTAATCCGTCTTCTTACCGATCAGACATTTATCCTGGTTCTTCCAGCTTTTCCAGCTGGCTTTGGTATAGAGGATCCGGTCGGCCTCCGCCAGGCTGCGTCCCGTGATCTTTGCCAGAAACCTTTTGCGCAGTTTTCCGGCTCTGCCCATAATGACGAAGAATGTCCCGGTAAAGAAGAACAGATAGATTTCTTTCAGAACATCGTTTTTGATATCGGGGTAGTCTTTCAGTGACATGCCGTCGGCGATGGTCGTTGTGATCGCAAGCCGGTTGTCTTCCAGTACCTGCATCAGCGTGCGGCATCCATATGAGAGGCCATAAAGAATGTCCACCTTGCCGTCATAGTTATCAATGATGTAATCCTCCAGGCTGCGGGCTTCATACGCCACCGACCTGAATTCCGTCTCCGGTTCGGATGGATTGAAGCCATCATAAGCAGTCAGAATGACATGATACTGTTCGGCGATCTTCTTCGCCGTGGGCAGGATACCGAGATAACTCGTTCCGCCGCCATGCAGAAGGACCATCAGTTCTTTATTCTCTTTGCCGAATTCAAAGTATTTCATTTCCTGATCCCTTCACGCATCGAAAACAGCCGATTCCTTCCACCGCTGTGACATGCACGTCTTCATACATTTCACAAAGGCGTTTTCTGAGACTGTCTTCCGTTTCAAACGGCGGCGTGAAAAAGCCTTTCGGCACATACAGATGCCGGATGAACCAGTCAGTTCTCTTACAGCCGTTTTCAATATAGAAACAGCCGCAGAAGATGCCACCCTTCTTCAGTACCCGAAACGTTTCCCGATAAGCGGCTTCCTTATCAGGAAAGGCATGAAACCCATTAAGGGAAAGCACGATATCAAAGCTTTCATCAGGAAACGGCAAAGCCCCGACGTCACCCCGTACGAACCTGATATTCCTTAGACCGAGATGTTCCGCCTTCTGTCTCGCCGCCGCCATCATTTCCGCGGAGTAATCCAGACATGTGATATCAGCTTCCGGCAGTTCCCGGTAAACCGGCATTGTAAGCACACCGGTTCCGACCGGCACTTCGAGCAGTTTTCCTTTAAAACCTTCCGGAAGGCCGGCAAGAGCTTCCATGATATACCGCAGGTTCTTTTCCCGGTCCATATTCCATACCAGCCGGCAGATCGCCTTTCCGGCCGGTGTCGAGTACGTCATCATGCCGTCATAAAAACTGCTGGCGCCGCCAGTCATCTGATAGGCATTTTGGATCAGATCTTTTCTTGACATCTTTTATCCTCCGAATTCGATCCTGACGATTTTCATTCTGATTGGATAATCACAGAAGCGGATCAGCAGTCTGTGAAAGATATTGACTTCGCTGTAAATATCACGATAGCCGCGCATGTAGCTTCTGGCTGTCACTGAATGAAATCTGTCACTCCATCCAATCAGTTCATGTTCATCCTTTAATGAAAAAAAAGTATCGAGCGAATCTATACCTGCTTCCTTCAGCCAGGTGCCGCGCAACATCTTCGTGCCAAGCGGTCCGCAGGTATCGAAGACCAGCACCGCACCGCCAAACCGCTCCGCCATCCTGACAAACAGTTTTCTGATCTGGTCTGTCCGGAAATAATAGAACACACCGGACGCGAAGAATACCGCGCCATTTGAAGCGTCCACCGCATCCATCCAGGCTTCATCATTCAGATCGAACGCCAGATTCACTTCCCTCTCACCTGCCGGAATCAGCTCATTGCGGATCGCGATGACATCCGGCAGATCGATATTGTAACCATGACACAGACCGTTGTCGCATTTCCGGAAAGTATCATCAAGACCGCAGCCGAGATTGACGACTGCCGCCTGCGGGTGGCTTTTCAGATAGTATTTTACTTCCCACTGCAGATCATACTGCCGCTGGGCCACTTCCAGAGCGCCGAACAGACCGACCGGTGATTCCATCTTTTTTTGTTTGTCCGCGAAGTCATAGTCCAGCATGGTACAGATCCGTTCCGCTTCCGGATCAGTGAACAGATACGGATAATGCCGTGAACAGATCAGTCTGGCATACAGCGGAATGACCAATGTTTCCTGGACTGTGTTTTTCTCAATATGATATTTCATCCGCTACTCCTTATCCCAAAGCGACATCCAGCGCCATCATGACACTGAATCCGGCCGCAAACGAAAGAAGATACGGCATGGCTGGTACGATCAGGCCGGCAATCAGGATGGTCAAAGCCCCGGCCAGCGGTTCCACCGCGCCGGAAAGCACGCCCAGCCAGAACGATTTCATCCGGCTGCATCCTTCGGCATACAGCGGCATGGAAATGATGGCACCTTCCGGAAAGTTCTGTATGGCAATGCCGAGGGAAAGCGCCAGCGCCGCTCCGGCGGTAATATGACCGGCGCCGTTTAACATGCCGGCATATATGACACCGACCGCCATGCCTTCCGGAATGTTGTGAAGGGTCACTGCGAGCATCATCATGGCCGTTCTTGTCAGACGGCTTTTCGGACCTTCCGTCTGGTTGATGCTGCGGTGCAGATGCGGAATGACATGGTCAAGAAACAGCAGGAACAGAATGCCGCACCAGAAACCGATAAAGGCCGGCAGAAAGGCCCAGCGTTCAAGACTGCCTGCCTGTTCGATCGCCGGGACGATCAGACTCCAGATGGACGCGGCTGTCATGACGCCGGCCGCAAAACCCATCAAGGCCCGCTGAACATTGATATCAAGATCCTTCTTCATGACGAAGACGCCTGCCGAACCGGCCGCCGTTCCGATAAACGGGATCAGCAGACCGGTGACGACCGTCCGTATCATCAGAAGAACCACCCCTTCTTCTCATACGGCTCACTGACGACATCCGTGCAGGTATAGCCGGTTTCATTGACGGCGTTTTTCAGTAAATCCGCATTGACTTCTTCCTCATGCACAAAGGACGCTTCTTTGGCGCGGCGGGAAGCCGTGACTTTCTTCGCGGTCGGTACGGTTTTGCGGATCACGTCGCAGATATGCGATTCACACATGCCGCACATCATGCCGTCTATTTTCAGAGTTGTTCTGTACATATAAACCTCTTTTCATTTGAATTAGTTTTAACTAACATATATACAAATTTTTAGCAGCCACTGAAGTTAGTGATTGCTAATACATATATTACATTCCCTGTCCGGCGGATTTCAAGAAAAAGAGGCAGATCATTCTGCCTCGTTGTCTTCATGAGCACGGTATGTTTCCTGGGTACGGTTGAGCCGCTGCTTTGAGAGATATTCCACACACAGTATCATCCCGCCGACAAACATATATTCGATCACGTCGTCGGTCTTGATCAGTTCCGGAATGAATTCTCTCTGCATGTATTCCGCCAGCGCATCCCTCACCTGATCCAGATCATAGATCATATCACAGTAGATGACGATCAGTTCCGGGTCGAAATTAGCGATGATAGTCAGCAGGTATTTCGTGACGACTTCCAGCGATCCTTCCGGCGTCCTGACCAGTTCCGAAGGATCCCTGCTGTATCTGATGATCTTGTGCACATACTGCATCTCACCGGCCAGATTGTTGCGGCCGGTAAACAGAGCGCCGTTGACCACATTGCCGACACCGGCTGTGCGGGCCGCCCGGGGATGGAAATAGAAGCTCAGGTTACGGGTGTTTTTCTGCAGTCCGTAATAACCGAGAGCCATCGAATTGGCATCGTTGACGAAGATGAAAGGAATCTGATATTTGCCGACGAAACGGCTTTCCACATCGACATCATAGATGCCGGCTGAGCGGAATGTCATATGTCCCTTCCAGAACACGCCCGGTGAATTGATGCAGACCATGCGGATCCCCGGGAAACGGGCCATTTCAAAGTCCAGCATATCTTCCAGGTCACGGATCTCAAAACGCTGTTTGATGACTTCATCTTCATGGGTGACCAGACCGGTATCATAGATACGGTAAATGAAGCGGATCGATTCATATTCGACAATCACTGATATGATCAGCATCCGCGGTGTATTGCGAAATTCCATGCGTTCGGCCGGAACCATCTTCGCCTTTTTTTCCAGATCGTTTTCGAGAATGCTGCGGTTGACGAAATCGAGCAGTTCGCTGACGTTGTATGCTGCGAAGATCGAAGCCGGGATCTTGAGCACCAGCTTGTCCTTCAGGACTTCACGGATCTTATCGTAGTCATAGGCGATCTGCGGTGCCAGCAGGATCATATCGCAGTCATAGCCTTCCACAAAAAGATTGTTGTAGCTTACCGCTTCAAACGTCATATTCAGTTTCAGCAGTTTGGCCGCGTTGTTCAGCTTTTCCTTGAAAAACGATGTCGTGATGGCACTGGAGCAACATAAGAGAATACGTCTTGTGGAAGTGACCTTCTGCTTGAGAACAGCCGATACCATTTCCTGGAACAGTTCCTGGGCATGTTCAAGATCCTTCAGTTCGAAGTGCAGATAAAAAACCGCCTCACTGGTATGCTTGTTGACGACGCTCATTTCGACGACGACGAAGTTTTCCAGCAGGTAAAAAGACGTGGTTCCGCGGGCATATTCCGTATCAACGATAATATGGTCGCCCTTCTCATGGGAAAACGAAATGATATACTCGCTGCTCTCCTGTCTGGCAGCCCAGTTTTTAAAATCCTGCAGCAGTCTTTCCGTGTTCTCTTCGTACATGACCAGTACCTCTGTTAATATTCTACTACATGTATCAGTCTTTATTCATGAAACCCGACAAAAAAACACATGGCAAAACCATGTGTCAGCCCATTCTCTGCATGGCGATGACGATCTGAACAACCAGCCAGATGGCACCAAGAACAATGCCGACCCAGGCTGCGTAGTAATCCTTGTCGCGGCGGCTGCCGTTCATTTTCAGTCCGGCGATGCCGAAACCGATCGCCATCAGTGAGAAGATTCCCCAGAAGCCGAGAAAGATGGAAAAGATGGAAGATACCAGCGCATACCAGCAGAAAATCGTGCTGAGCGTGCTGCGTCTTGCGGTTCTGCTTTTTTCCATTTCTTCTTCATGTTTGCGGATTGCTTCCTCACGTCTCTGTTCTTCTTCTATGGAACGCTGCGAACGCGGTTTTGTTTTAGATTTCTTTAACTTATCTGCCATAAATTCCTCACGATTCAAAATTCTAGCAAATCATCTGCCAATATTCAAACCGGCAAAAGATCGCTCAATACACTGTTCAGCAGATGATAATACGCATCCGCACATTTCAGGTATCCGTCTTTGATCAGCAGTTTGCCTTCGCCAAGCAGTTTCTCTGCCGTCCCGCTGAACGCCTCTTCGAAAGTCATGCCGAAGCGCTCCTGAAAAACTGACAGGGAAATGCCGTCTTTCAGCCGAAGTCCCATCATGACCGTTTCGAACATTTCGTCCTCCTGAGGCAGCGGAATCAGATCACGCCGGAGCGGATCCTGCAGGTACTCACTTAAGCCTGCCGGTTTGTCATAGCGGCAGTGATCTTCCATACCGGAAGCGCCGGCCGAAAGACCGTAGAAGTCCTCGTAATGCCAATAGACCAGGTTATGCCGGGATTCATAGCCCGGCAGTGCGAAATTGGAGATCTCATACTGCCGGTAGCCGGCTTCCGGCAGAACCCGGCAGATTTCTTCATACATGTCCGCTTCCGTTTCCTCATCCAGCGGTGTGACGCCCTTACGGCCGAACACGGTGTTCTCCTCCACCGTCAGGGAATACAGGGAAAGATGCTTCGGCTGTAAAGAAAGCGCGAAGCGGATCGATTCCCGCAGCGATTCCATTGTCTGATCCGGCAGCGAATACATCAGATCCAGTGAGATGTTGTCAATGCCGTGTTCTTTTAACAGGCGCACTGTTTCCGTGACATCGGCGGTGGTATGATGACGGCCGATCTTTTGCAAAAGTTCTCCATCAGCTGTCTGCAGGCCGATGCTGGCCCGGTTGATGCCGTGGGCAGTCAGAATGGCTGCTTTCTGTTCATCCAGCGTTTCCGGATTGATCTCAATCGTATATTCCAAAACGTTTTTCGTATAAGGATCCAGCAGGCTCAGAAGACTGTCCAGCTGACGGCCGGAAAGCGCGGTTGGTGTACCACCGCCGATATAGACCGTTTTCAGATCTGTATTGAGACGGTAATGACTGATTTCCCTCCGCAATGCCAAAAGCCATTCATCCGCTTCTTTTTCCTGGTAGAAGCGATGGCAGAAGTCGCAGTAAAAACAGATACTGCGGCAGAACGGCACATGAATATACAAAGCCCGCGGCTTTTTATTTTGGTTCATCTTCCCTCGACAGAACAGACATGAAGGCTTCCTGCGGAATGACGACAGAGCCGACTTCCTTCATGCGCTTCTTGCCTTCCTTCTGCTTTTCCAACAGTTTCTTCTTACGGGAAATATCACCGCCGTAGCACTTGGCCAGGACGTTCTTGCGCAGTGACTTGATATTCGTTCTGGCAATGACCTTGCCGCCGACCGCGGCCTGAACGGGAATTTCAAACTGCTGCTTCGGAATCAGTTCCTTAAGGCGGATGGTGATGCCGGAGCCGCGTTTATAAGCATTGGAACGGTGCACGATGACACTCAGGGCGTCCACCTGCTCACCATTCAGCAGGATATCCATACGGACCAGATCTTCCTTCCGGTAGCCGACCAGTTCGTAATCCAGTGAAGCATAGCCCTTCGAGCAGGACTTCAGCCTGTCAAAGAAATCGTAGATGATCTCTGAAAGCGGCAGTTCATAGATGATCATGTTGCGGCCGGCATCGATCACTTCCATGTTCTGATAAATGCCGCGTTTGTTCTGACACAGATCCATGACGGCGCCAATATAGGAATCCGGCACCATGATGCTGGCCTTTACATAAGGTTCCTCGACATGGTCGATTCTTGAGGCATCCGGCATTTTCGCAGGATTGTCGATGGCCATCATGGAACCGTCGCTCAGATAGACATGATAGATAACAGACGGTGCCGTGCAGATCAGATCAAGGTTGTATTCCCTCTCCAGTCTTTCCTGGATGACATCCATATGCAGCAGACCAAGGAAGCCGCAGCGGAAGCCGAAGCCCAGAGCCTGTGATGTTTCCGGTTCATACTGCAGCGATGCGTCGTTGAGCTGCAGCTTGTCCAGCGCGTCGTGCAGGTCTTCATAGCGGGCCGCATCACTCGGATACAGACCGCAGTAAACCATCGGATTCATACGCCGGTAACCGGCCAGCGGTTCACTGGCAGGCTTGGCGACGGAGGTCACCGTGTCACCGACCCGGACATGCTTGATCGATTTGATGCTGGCGGCGAACCAGCCGACATCTCCTGCCGAAAGACCGTCGACTCTGACTTCCCGGGGATTGCGGATACCGGTTTCCAGCACTTCGTATTCAGCACCGGTCGCCATGAAGCGGATCTTGTCACCGACCTTCAGACTGCCTTCGCGGACTCTGACCAGGGCGATGACACCGCGGTATGGATCATAGAAGGAGTCAAACACCAGAGCCTGCAGCGGCGCGTTCTTGTCACCCTGCGGGGCGGGAATGTGCGTGACGACCTGTTCCAGCACCTGGTCGACATTGAGGCCGGTACGGGCGCTGATCAGCGGCGCTTCACTGCAGTCCAGACCGATGATGTCTTCGATTTCCCTGATCGTGACATCCGGCTGGGAATTGTTCATATCCACCTTGTTGATGACCGGGATGATCTCGAGATCATTGTCCAGCGCCAGATAGGTGTTGGCCAGCGTCTGCGCCTGCACGCCCTGGGTCGAATCGACGACCAGAATCGCACCTTCACAGGCGGCCAGTGATCTTGACACTTCGTAGCTGAAGTCGACATGGCCTGGCGTATCGATCAGGTTGAACAGATATTCATGACCGTCTTTGGCATGATAGGAAAGCTGCACGGCATTCAGCTTGATGGTAATGCCGCGCTCTCTCTCCAGTTCCATATCGTCCAGCAGCTGTGTTTTCATATCTCTCTCTTTGACCGTGTCCGTCATTTCCAGAATGCGGTCGGCAAGTGTCGATTTGCCGTGGTCAATATGAGCGATAATGCAGAAGTTGCGTATGTATTTCTGATCCATTCTCTACCCTATTCAAATACCTTTCCAACCAGACTTCTTCCGGCACCGTTGGCGAACTGTTCCGCTTTCATCGGCTTCTTGCCTTCCGGCTGCAGTTCGAGAACCAGCAGGATTCCTCCCCTGGCGGCGATCTTCATCGCACCGTCTTCAAAGCCAAGCACTTCACCCGGCTGATATGCATGTTCCCTGACTTCCTTGCGGGCTTTGTAAAACTTATAGCGTTTCCCTTCCAGGATACCGTAGCTGATCGGCCAGTCGATCAGACCCCGGACATGATTATACAGGGAATTGATTTCTTCTTCCTGAAAATGAACCTGTTCCATCTCACGGGAGATATTCGGCGCCAGCACGACTTTTTCTTCGTCCTGTTCCACACCCGGCAGTTCACCGCGGATATAGCGCGGCAGTTCCTCCCGGATGATCCGCACGCTTTCTTCCTTCAGCAGCACGTCCAGTTCGGCAGCCGTCATATCCGGTGTGATACCGACTTCATGACAGGCGAAGACCCGGCCCGCGTCCATCTTCTTCACCATTTCCATCAGACAGACACCGGTTTTCTCGTCACCGTTGAGAATGGCATGATGGATCGGCGCCCCGCCCCGGTACTTCGGCAGCAGGGACGGATGGATATTCACACAGCCAAGACGCGGCGCCATCAGAATCGTCTCGGGTACGATCTGTCCATACGCGCATGTCACGATCAGATCCGGTTCATAAGCGAGAACCGCGTCTGCTTCCGCTCTCAGTTTCTCCGGCTGCAGAACGGGAATATTGTTTTCATCAGCCAGGGCATGGACAGGTGTTTTGACAATGATATGCTTTCTTCCGACCGGTTTGTCCGGCTGGGAAACCACGGCAGCGATATGATACTTCTCATCGATCAGAGCCTGCAGGATCGTGCAGGCGAATTCCGGTGTGCCAAAAAAAACAATGCGGGGACTTGTCATATGCTTACCTCCTCATATCTGTAATATTATAGCGTATATTAGCGCCATTTTTATTGCATTTTGATATGTGCTTTGTTATAATTCCTACTGCTGAAAGAAATACTAGGAGGTGTCTCATGGCAAATATTAAATCCCAGAAGAAGCGTGCGCTTACAAATCTGAAGAGACAGAATGCAAAAGCCGGTCAGAAAAGTGAACTGAAAACAGCTGTCAAGAAAGTTCTCGCAGCTGTTGCAGAAGGTAATAAAGAAGCAGCTGTCGAGGCATTTAACAAAGCCAACAAGTCCCTGGACAAGGCAATCGTTTCCGGTATCAGAAACAAGAACTACGTTGCGCGTCAGAAGTCCAGACTTGCCAAAGCTGTTAACTCCATTCAGTAAAAAGTCAGAACAAAGTCACGCAAGTGGCTTTTTTCTTTGCGAATCGGCAGTAAAATAGAGACTGTTAAAACAATCCTGCTGTGCCATACAGCAGATCCTGGGAGGTATTACAAATAATCGTAACTATCGCTGCGCTGCTCGCCAGCTTCATCGTTCCGCTCGCCATGTTCTTCTTTATGAAGAGTGCTCACAAAGACGACGAAAACTACAAGAAAGACTGCAACACACTGCTGCTGAAAGGAAGCCTGCTGGCGCCGCCGGTCTTCCTGTTCTCACTGGCAATGAACCTTCTGTTCGCCTTCGTGTTCAAGGGAAACGCTTCACCCCTGCTCAAAGCTCTCTTCAAGGCCTTCTTCCTGGCGGCTTTTTCCGAAGAAGTCATGAAGTATCTGGTCGCCAACAAGACCATTCAGAACAATAAGGCGAAAGTCAGTTTCCTGGACGTCATGGCCTATACCTGCATTGCCGCCATCGGTTTTGAACTGATGGAAGCAGTTGTATATGTGTTTATCACCAATGTTCCCCAGATCCTCGTCCGCGGCATCACCTGCATGCACGGCACATTCGGTCTGATCATGGGCTACATTCTGGCGAAACAGTGGAAGACCGACAAAAATGCCAGCCCTGTTCTGGCAATCCTGGCAGCTACTCTGATCCATGGCGCTTATGATTTCTGCCTGAACGAAATCGTGTACGAAGGTGCGGGCGGCTATATCGCTCTCGCGATCGCCGTATTCTGCCTTGCGGTCAATATCTTCTCATTCTTCTATATCCGGAAGAAAAGAGAGGAAACATATTACACGGAACCCCTGTTCCCCGAGGCCACCGCACAGACAGAAAATCGAGTAGGAGGAACTAAGTAAAGGTTCCTCCTTTACTTAGCCCCGACCTCTCACACCACCGTACGTACCGTTCGGTATACGGCGGTTCGAAATT
>CADBEA010000046.1 GCA_902793635.1 uncultured Erysipelotrichaceae bacterium
AAAGCTACAAGTACATTTGATACAGGTACGCATTCACGATCTCAATTCTAATCGGTTTTCCGGGCCGATACTAAGCCGGATGAGAAAGGAGATGTATACAGATTCTGCTTAGCTGGATGAGCCTAATTTGTATATACCAAGATCATGAATAAAATGAAGATCGGTTTTATCGGCAACGGCAAAAGCACAAACCGTTACCACGCACCGTTTATTCTGACCCGCCGGGATACGATGGAAATCAAGACGATCTATGCCCGTAATCTGCAGAAGACCGACTGGCCCAGAATTGATGGCGTAACATATACGGATCAGATGGACGATGTGCTGAACGATCCGGAAATCGATGTCGTCGTTGTCACCCTGCCGCATCATCTGCATTACGATTATGCCAGAAAGGTGATCGAAGCCGGCAAGAACTGCGTATTGGAAAAGCCGTTTACCGCCACCAGTGCGGAAGCGAAGGAACTGTTCGCATTGGCGGAAGAAAAAGGCGTGATCCTGCAGTGCTATCAGAACCGCCGTTTTGACAGTGATTTCCTGACCGTGCAGAAAGTCATTGAATCCGGCAAACTCGGTGATCTGCTGGAACTGGAAATGCACTTTGACTACTATCGGCCGGAGATTCCGGAAAAGATAACAGAATTCCGTCCGGAATGGTCGTATCTCTACGGCCACGGCTGTCATACTCTTGATCAGGTCATTTCCTATTTCGGCAAGCCGGACCGTGTGCATTATGACGTACGTCAGCTGCTTGGTGAAGGCCGCATGAATGACTACTTTGATCTGGATCTCTATTACGGCATTCTGAAAGTATCGGTCAAGTCTTCCTACTTCCGGGTAAAGAGCCGTCCTTCCTTTGTCGTTTACGGCAAGAAGGGTATGTTTGAAAAATATGACAAGGATGGTCAGGAACGTGACCTGAAGAAATTCTATCTGCCGGAAGGACATCCGGATTTCGGTCTGGATACCCCGGAACAGTACGGAACTCTGATCTACTATGATGAAAACGGCTATCATGAAGAAAAGGTACCGACCGTGAAAGGTGATTACGGGTATTACTACGATGCCCTGTATGAAACAATCAAAAACGGCAAGCCGCGGCTTGTCACACCGGAACAGACGATTCTGCAGATCGAAATGCTGGAAACCGGTGTCAAAGATCTGAAATAATCAATTCGGGAATCTCTGCGAAAAAAGCAGAGGTTCTTTTTTTTTTCTGCTTTTCTGAGGGGAACGGCATTCTCTGCGCAATATAACTGGCAGAGAGGAGAACAACAATCTGACTATGAGAAACAGAAATCTTGCAAGGCAGGCTTTCCGCATCATCGCGGCAATCCTGGTGAGTATCTCTGCCGTCACAGCCGGCAGCTTCCTGCCGGTGCAGGCGGAAGCAATCACCCCTGTCTTATTTTCGGAGGTCTACTTTTTCTATAATGCGGCCGGCGGCTACGCGGTCGATGACGTATGGGCAGTTGCCTGGGACAGGTGGGAACTGCATGGCAAACCGGCCTACTGTATCGAACCGTCGGTATTTGTGACCTATGACGATGTCTACAGCCCGGAAGACTTCATGTCCTATGAAGGTCTGTCCTACGATCAGAAATTACGGCTGAAGGACATTGCCCATTTCGGTTTCGGACCGGGCCGGAACAGTACGCTGGATTATATTGCCACCCAATTGATGATCTGGATTGCAGTGGATCCGCGGCTTTCCGAAACCCAGGTATATATGCAGGAGGGAGACAGTCATATCCTGTATGACGGTACGGATATTACAGCACAGGTGCAAGCCTGTATCGACGGAATCGAAGCTGATATCAGCCGTTATCATACCGAACCGAAACTGGAGATATACAACAGTACCAGCGGGGAATATCTGGATCCTGATGCGGAGGTGATCGAAGCATATGTGAATGATGAACTCATCATCACCGATCAGGCCGGGGTGCTTGCCGACTATGATATCGTTGAAAACAGCTGTGAAAGCGGCAGTGTATCCAAAGACGGCAATGTCCTGCATGTGCAGTTCACGGAGGCCTGCGAAGATCAGTCGATCCTGATGCGGCACCGGGCTTCGGATGTCAATGTCAACGGCGCGGTCTATTTCTACCGGGGCGGCAGTGTGCAGAATCTGATGTCAGCCGGCAGTGCCGCCGACGGTGTGGAGCGAAGACTGAATTTTAGGGCAATCGGTGTCGACCTTCACATTAACAAGGCATCCTCAGAAAAGATGCTGGCACTGCCTGATGCAAGACTTGGCTTATACGAAGACGAAAATGCCAACGGCATCTATGACGAAGGTGAAACGCTGATCGAGGAATTCATGTCCGGAACGGAGGAATATGTCATCCATGATCTGATTCCCGAGCATCATTATGTTCTGCATGAGATCGAAGCGCCGAATGGTCATGTCCGCACCGACGACATCGCTTTCTGCCCGCAGCGGGAAGATGCCGAAGCAGGACTGTCCTGTCTGATGGTGGATGATGCCTTCCAGGTCATTGTCCGCAAAAATACCCAGCGCAATGACCGCATCGCCGACGTCGAACTGACGATCATCGATGCCGAAAGCGGCGAGACAGCCCGCAGTGAAAACGGCGAAGAAGCGGTGTACCGGACAATGGCGGATATCGACTGGGACTGCTCAAAATATCTGAAGGAGGGTCATGATTATATTCTTCGGGAAACGGAACTGATCGGCGGTGTGTTCAAGAGCGCTGATATCAGTTTTACAGCTCCGCAGGCCGGTGATCCGGTTCTCTATGTATCGGTGACCATGATCGATCAGACCTATCAGGTCCTTGTCCGGAAAGTGGACAATACGGAAAACGCATCGATCGTTCCCGAAGTTACACTGACACTGTATGAACTTGCCGGGGAAGAAGAAAAAGAACTGGCTTCCCATCGGACTGCGGAAACAGAAGAATACTGGAATGTGACAGACCTGGTCAGAGCCGGTCATACTTACCGTCTGAAAGAAACAGAAACAGCACCGGGCTACTACCTTAGTGACGACATTGACTTCGCGATACCGGAAGCGGAAAAACTGCAGGAAGACGATATCGTTTATGAAATCGTCATGACTGATGAGATCCACAATGTCGTTTACGGCAAGAAGGACGAAGATGGAAACTGGATCGAAGACGCCGTCATCCTGGTGTTGGATGAGGAAATGGAAGCCCGCATGCTGGAGATGAGTGAGGAAGAAAAGAAGAACCTTGTACAGGGCGAAGATTATCTGTACCGCTTCCGCAGCACGAAAGAAGGTGTGAAGCTGGATGAAAATGGCGCGGAAATAAAACTGTATTCCGGTCGGACCTATTATCTGCATGAAGAAACAGCGCCGTTCGGTTATCAGCCGGCTGAAGAAGATGTACCGTTCAAAGTTACCGGCACATTGGAAATGGAACAGGAAGTATATCTGGTTGATGAACGTCGCCCGTTCCGTCTGGAAGTATATAAATATGATGCCGGCCAGAAAGAAAAAGCTCTGAAAGGAGCGGAGTTTACCGTATACAGGAAAGCGGATGATGCGAAAGCGCTGGATACTGACGGCAAGGAAGCTGTGAAGAAGACAGATGAAAAGGGACAGTGTGTCTTTGATCTGCCATATGAGGAGGCTGGCTACTATATCAAAGAGACAGGTGCTCCGGTGGGGTATCTTTGCAGCAATGAACAGATGGATGTCGTCATTGAAAAAGATTCAGATTTTGACTGGGCACTCCCCATCGTCCGTAAATACTATGACCACGAAGTGCCCAATACTGCCGCCAAGGCACCGGTGCTGACAGCTGTTATATCTGTGGCTGCGCTGCTGCTGTTTGTCATCCTGCAGAAAAAACATGACTGATCATGGCTTTCTGCGTACCAGTGCAGCACTGGTACTGGCTGTCTGTCTCTTACGACTGTATCCGTTTGTCAGCAGTGAGGCAAAACGCATGCAGATCAAAGAAACTCTGCGGGACCTGCAGGATCAGGACGAGCTTTACAGTATGCCGGAACCGGCCGGCTGTAAAAACCTGGCCGGCATCCTGTCCAGTGAAACCCTGCAGATGCGGGAAGAAATCGTTCAGGGTGAGGACGATCAGTATTATCTCAGTCATCTGTGTGATGGCAGTGAAAGTGAAAACGGCACATTGTTTCTCTCATGTCACAGTGACTGGCAGGACATGAACCGGGTGATCTTCGGCCATCATGTCTTTTATGAAAACATCCGTATGACACCGTTCTTCCAATTGCTGGATCAGAACATCAATGAAGAAGCGAGACTGTTTGAACTCAGCACGGAAAGGGGTATGGAACAATACCGGATGATTGCTGTTCTGGAAGTGGACTACAGCATGCCGGATATCTTTGATTATCTGTCCGGAAGTTACAGCAAAGATGAACTGGACGAATACAACCGGCATCTGAAAGAAGATCATATTTCCGGCTTTTTTGAAGAAGTAAAGGAAACCGACAGGTTGCTGACATTTCTGACGTGCCGTGACGAAGACAGTCCGGTGCGTATCCTGTTTATTGCCAAAGCGGTATAAAAAAAGGATATTTGCATATCCTTTCAGTTGCCGAGATTTTCCCTGAGCAGGGTGACCATGTTTTCCAGGAACGGAACATCGTCGTCGGATGCCCGGAACCATCTTCTGTCAACGTTGATATAAGGCGGCAGAAGATAAATGGTCTTGGTAAAGGCTCTGGCCTGAATGTCGATTTTCAGGGCATTGTCGGTATCGACTTCGCTTTCCTCAACAGGATAAAGTGTCTTGATGACATTCATGTTGGTGACGAATTTCTCGATTTTACCATTGTTCAGATAATCACCTTCGCCGAACTCACCGCCGGAAACATGAACGGCCAGGACCTGGGTATACTGGATCTGCAGAAGAGAAAGATCCAGCGTGTCATTACTGCAGGCGGAAAGTGTAAAGGCAAGAACAGCGCAAATCAATATCCGAAAGAGTTTTTTCATAATCACAGAGCTCCTTGTGCGTGCTTATACATTCTATCATATCTGTCGGAAAGACAGGCGATAAAGATGCTCATCAGAGCATACATTTATTCCGGAGGGAATGCATTGACAAGGAAATCGCAAACTTGTAATATTTACTTCGATGAGATACGGAGCGCCTGAAAACGCAAGATTCACGGCAGTGCATTTCATGGGGGCTTTATTCTCTTTTGCAGTATCTGTAACGAATCCGTAATGTGCAGGCACATACGGATTTTTTTCTGCCGAACAAGGAGGAAAAATGCGCAGTGTAATTGATGTATTAGATCTTTCTGAACAGGAACTTGATGAACTGATCGCGACTGCCTTGGATATCATTGCCAATCCGGCAAAATATGCCGAAGCATGCCACGGTAAAAAACTGGCCACCCTGTTCTTTGAACCGAGCACCCGCACACGTCTGAGCTTTGAAGCTGCCATGTACGAGCTGGGCGGCAATGTGCTTGGCTTCTCGGAGGCAAACAGTTCTTCCGCCGCAAAAGGTGAAAGTGTGGCGGATACCGCCAAGACGGTCAGCTGCTATGCTGATATCATCGCCATGCGTCATCCGAAGGAAGGTGCGGCATATATCGCCGCCCAGGCTGCTTCCGTGCCGGTCATCAACGCCGGGGACGGCGGCCATTGCCATCCGACCCAGACGCTGGCTGATCTTCTGACGATCTACCGTGAGAAGGGAACCTTTGAGAATCTGACGATCGGTTTATGCGGTGACCTGAAATTCGGCCGTACTGTGCATTCGCTGATCAATGCGATGTCCCGTTATGCCGGACTGAAACTGGTTCTGATCTCACCGCAGGAACTGAAGGTTCCTTCCTATGTGAAACAGAAACTGAAGGACGAACACATACCGTACGAGCAGACCACGAATCTGGAAGCGGTCATGCCGAAACTGGACGTCCTGTATATGACAAGAGTGCAGAGAGAACGCTTCTTCAATGAAGAAGACTATCTCCGCCTGAAGGACAGCTATGTTCTGACCCTCGACAAACTGGCAAATGCCAAAGAGGACCTCGTCATCATGCACCCGCTGCCACGTGTCAATGAGATTTCCGTGGCGGTGGACAATGATCCGCGTGCCTGCTATTTCAAACAGGTGCTCAATGGTAAATACATGCGCATGGCTCTGATGCTGAAACTGTTAAAGGAGGCAGGTAAGATCAATGAATATTGATGCAATTCAAAACGGAATCGTCATTGACCATATTGAAGCCGGCAGCGGCAAGAAACTGTATGATCTTCTGAAACTGGACGATCTTGATTGCTCGGTAGCGCTTTTGAAGAATGTCACTTCGGCCAAATACGGACGTAAGGATATCATCAAGATCGACCGGGAAATGGATGTCAATCTGGATGCCATCGGCTTTATCGCTCCCAATGCGACGGTCGTCATGATCAAGGACGGACAGATCGTGGAAAAGAAAAAACTGGATCTGCCGGCTGAACTGGTGGATGTCATCCGCTGCAAGAATCCCCGCTGCATTACCCAGACCGAACAGGAGATCCGCCACGTCTTTAAACTGACCGACAGAAAGAAACGGGAATACCGCTGTCTGTACTGCGAAGTCAAAGCATCGATCTGAACCAGGACCGCACAGCCGTGCGGTTTTTCACGTCGCGAAAAGTATATACACGCATGTAAATCGCGTGAGGGACGGAAAAGAGGAAATAAGTATGTATGTTGACAGGGAAAAGCTTGACACAGTGCTGCGTCAGACTTTGAAGAACACCAACAAAGGCGCCATCAGTGCCGTGATTTTCAATGAAAAAGAGGTTCTCTACGAAGGGCATGACGGCTGGGCTGATAAAAAGAATCACCGGAAGCCGTCATCCGATACTTTGTATATGATCGGCTCCAATACGAAAGTGATGACGACCCTCGGTCTGATGCGGCTGTGGGAGGATGGAAAACTGGATCCCCAGGACGATATCCGCAAATACATTCCCGAATTCGAAGTGAAGAGCAGAATGGGTGATTATCCGTTTACGATCGAAGACTTCCTGATGCACCGCAGCGGGCTTGTCTGTGACATGTACCGGTATATGACCGACGGCAGATTTCACTACCGGGATATCGTGGCGGGTCTAAGGGATACGTGGCGGACGGCATTGCCGACGGAGATGTTCTCTTATTCCAATCTCGGCTATACGCTGCTGGGCATCGTCATCGAACGCATCAGCGGTATGGCTTATACAGACTTCCTGCAGAAGTATCTGTTTGAACCGCTGCAGATGGAAGTGTATTTCCTCGCAGAAAATGAACTGCCGGAAGCGGTGCGGGACCGTGTCGCACTGTCCTACGACAAGAAAGGAAAGCGACAGCTGGATCCGCTGGGCTGCTGCATACCAGCCGGTTCCCATACCTACACGACCGTATATGATCTGATGAAAATGGCGCAGATGATCCTGAACAAAGGTAAAACGGGCAAAAAGCGTCTCTATCAAAAAAAGACGATCGAGTGGATGGAACAGCTTCCCATCCGCGATGAACTGGATCGGGAACTGACGGTGATCGGTCACAGTCTGTTCCACAACAAAACCCTTTCCGATTATCGGACCGGACCGTTCCATGGTCACGGCGGCGCGACGGTTTATCATTATTCTCTGTATGATTACCTGCCGGAAGAAAAGATCGGCATCATCATTTTCTCAAGTTTTGAAACCGGACGTCCGATCATCACCAGACTGGAGAGAGCCCTCCTCAACGAATACCTGAATCAGGCCGGCTTCCAGAAGAAGGAAACAGGAAAGCGGCCGAAAGTCAGAAGCAATATCACGAACTATGTCGGCAAATACGACACCGTCTTCGGTCCGCTGGCCTTTGCCCTCAGTGATCAGGGAAAACTGGTGCTGCGGGTTGGACAGCTGTGCATGAAGACGGAAACACTGGCCGATGGCTGGCTGCGTGTCATTCTGCCCAAACCGCTGAAAGATGTGCCGGCAGAACTCAGAATGCTGGGCAGCGGGGATCTGAAACAGGCTGTCTACTTCGGCCATCCGGTTCTGATCATGGACAATGGTAGTGCGAAAACAGTGATCGGCAGCCGTTATCAGGAGCCATATGTCAATGAAACGTGGCTGAAGGCCGTTGGCGCATATCAGCCGCAGGAAGGAATCGATACATTCTTCTTTACCGGCATGGATCTGTGTCTGAAAGACGGTGAACTTGTTCTGACTCTGAAGATCATCGGTGAGAAACTGAATTATTATCTGCGGGTGCTGAATGATGAAGAAGCTCTTGTCAAAGGCTTCGGCCGCAACTGCCGGCAGACCGTGACGCTGAAGAAAGAAAGAGGATATTTCATCCTCGAATGCGACGGTCTCAAAGCCCGTAAAAAGATATAACGAAAAGAGGCTGCTGATTACTCAGCGGCCTCCTGTGCGTTTTGCTGTTCTGCTTCGTCTTTGTTTTCCAGAATGCGCATGAACTCTTCGCCGGTGATCGTTTCTTTTTCATACAGGAAACGGGCGATCCGTTCCAGATCATCACGGTGTTCCTCGAGCATGGCAATGGCTTTCTGGTGCTGGGTGCGGACAAGTTCGACGACTTTTTTGTCGATCTCGGCAGCTGTTGTATCAGAGCAGGCTGGGGATGTGTCGTTGCCCAGATATTTGTTGTTGATGGATTCCATGGCAACCATGTCGAAGTCTTCCGACATGCCATACTGGGAGATCATTGCCCTAGCAATTCTGGTAGCCTGTTCAATATCGTTGGCGGCACCGGTTGAGGTGTTGCCAAAGACAACTTCTTCAGCGGCCCGGCCGCCGGTAATCGTGGCAATGCGGTTCTCCAGTTCTTCCTTGGTGTACAGGTAGTGATTGCCTTCTTCCACCTGCATGGTATAGCCAAGCGCTCCGGAAGTGCGGGGGATGATCGTGATCTTCTGCACCGGCGCGGAATGTGACTGCAGCGCGGCAATCAGGGCATGGCCAACTTCGTGGTAGGATACCCGCAGTTTTTCTTCATCCGTCAGGATGGCGTTTTTCTTCTGGTAACCGGCGAAGACGACTTCAATGCTTTCCTCCAGGTCTTTCTGGCTGACGGCCGAACGGCCTTCCCGGACCGCTCGCAGCGCGCCTTCGTTGATGATGTTGGCCAGTTCGGCACCGGAAGCACCGGAAGCCATGCGGGCAATGACGTTATAGTCAATACCCGGCTCCGTCTTCACTTTGGCGGCATGGACTTTCAGAATGTCTTCACGGCCCTGCAGATCCGGCAGTTCCACCGGGACACGGCGGTCGAAACGGCCCGGTCTCAGCAATGCGGCATCGAGGCTTTCCGGCCGGTTGGTGGCAGCCAGAATAACGACACCGTTGTTGCTTTCAAAACCATCCATTTCGGTCAGCAGCTGATTCAGGGTCTGTTCACGTTCGTCGTTGCCGCCGAGCTTACCGGTGTTGCGCTTGCCGCCGATGGCATCGATTTCATCAATGAAAACGATGCATGGCGCCATTTCCTTGGCTTGCTTGAACAGATCACGGACTTTGGAAGCACCCATACCGACGAACATTTCGACAAATTCCGAACCGGACATGGAAATAAACGGAACGTTGGATTCACCGGCCACGGCTTTCGCCAGCATGGTTTTGCCGGTGCCCGGCGGACCGACCAGCAGAATGCCTTTCGGCATGGCGGCACCGATGGCTTTGTATTTGCCGGGGTCGTGCAGGTAGGTGACGATTTCCTGCAGGTTTTCCTTAGCTTCATCTTCACCGGCGACATCCTTGAAGCGGATATCTCCAGTGTTCTTTTCATAGACGCGGGCATTTGATTTGCCGAGATTGAAAAGGGAATTGCCGGCGCCCGGCCGGTTCATAAAGGCTCTGAGCAGCAGGGTGGCCATCAGAACAGGAAACAGCCAGCTGACGACCAGACTGATCAGAGGCGCCTGTTCCTGGCGGATGTCCGCCGTGAATTTGACGTCAGCGTCATAGAGACGTTTGGTCAGATCGGGATCGTTCATCAGACCAGTGCGGTAAATCGTTTCGTCTCCGGTTTTCTTATACAGAATCTGGTTTGACTGAATTTCGACTTCTTCCAGCTTGCCGGTTTCTATTTCCTTCATAAAGGTACTGTAATCTTCCAGCTGCACCTGAGCCTGTTCCAGGAAAGGTCTGGCAAACAGATTCAGCATGACCAGGATCACCATGACTATTGCATAGTAGTAGATGATCGGTTTGCGCTGTTGGTTTTTGTCATTTGGATTCATTCGCAAAAACCTCCTTATGAATGTAGTTTAGCACTCTTATATATAAAGTGCTAATACAATAATCCTTTTTTCTGTTATTTCTGCTGTCATCATACATGAAAACAGAAGAAAAAAGACTGCCGGAGCAGTCTTTGCGGATGATATGGGTTATCTTGCCTTCTTCTGTTCCGACAGCATCTTTCTGATCTCTGCGTCGGTTTCCTTGAAGAGACCTTTCGGGCTGACTTCGTCCAGCAGGGCGACAATTGTTTTGATTTCGGCGTTGGTCAGGTCGTCATTGTTGGCAATATTGCGGAACTTGTTGCTGGCAATGTAATTGCGGATGACGTTGGCCTTTTTGCCTTCGGCGATCATATCGCGGACGATACTGCTGGATTTGGCGAATTTGATCAGATCCTTGTTCAGGAGGTCATAGGAGAAGTGGCCGGTTTTGTCAGTGTACTTGTCAACGATTGCGTCATAGGCTTCAATGTTGAGCTCAGCCATTGCCGGTTCTTCCTTCTCAGCAGGTTCTTCCTTGACGACCATGTTTTCATTTACCTTTACCGGCTTGCGCTTGCCATACGGCATGCCGAGGGTCAGCTTCATGGCTTCTTCAAAGGCTTCTTTCGGATACTTTTTCAGATCAGTCTGCTTGTTGGGAATCGGTTCGCCGGAGGTGTTACTGATGGAAGCGATACCGGGCTGCTGGACATCCGGCCGCAGGATGATAATTCCCGAGCCGCCGTCCTTGAGCTTCTGACGGTAGGCAACAGCCGGAATTACGGTCAGTGTTACTACATTTGTACGAATCATAATTCTGTTCTTCTGTTTCTTCTATTCTTCATACCCGTTCGGGTTATTTGACTGCCATCTCCATGCGTCGTTGCACATGTCTTCCAGATTCTTCTCCGCCTTCCAGCCGAGTTCTCTCAGTGCTTTGGCCGGATCGGAGTAACATGTGGCAACATCACCCGGGCGTCTTGGATCGATTACATACGGCAGATCTTTGCCGCAGGCTTTGGAGAAAGCCTTGATGATATCCAGGACACTGTAGCCGATGCCGGTGCCGAGGTTGTAGATATTGATGCCAGGGTATTTGTCCATACCCTTGATCGCCGCAAGATGTCCTTTGGCGAGGTCAACAACATGGATATAATCACGTACGCCGGTTCCGTCCGGTGTGTTGTAGTCATTGCCGAAGACATGAACCATTTCCAGTTTTCCGGAAGCGACCTGGGCGACATACGGCAGCAGGTTGTTCGGAATGCCTTTCGGATCTTCACCAATCAGGCCGCTTTCATGAGCACCGATCGGATTGAAGTAACGCAGCAGGGTGACCTGCCATCTGTTGTCGGATTTGTAGATATCCGTCAGGATCCTTTCCTGCATGGCTTTGGTCTCGCCGTACGGGTTGGTTCTTTCACCCATCGGGCATTCTTCCGTGATCGGTACGAAAGCCGGATCGCCATAGACGGTTGCTGAGGATGAGAAGACGATCTTGAAGCAGTTGTGCTGCCGCATTACATCGGTCAAAACCAGAGTCGTCATCAGGTTGTTTGTGTAGTATTCGATCGGTTTGCGGGTCGATTCACCGACTGCTTTATAGCCGGCAAAATGAATGACCGCGTCGATATTCTCCTTATCAAACAGAGCGTTCAGGGCGTCTCTGTCAAGAACGTCGATTTCATAGAAAGCCGGACGCTTGCCGGTGATGGTTTCAATACGGTCAATGACCATGGCTTTTGAATTATAAAGGTTGTCTGCCACAACGACTTCATAGCCGTCATTGAGCAGTTCAACAACGGTATGGCTGCCGATAAAACCGGCGCCGCCTGTTACTAAGATTTTCATATGTTCTGAATTTCTCCTTGCTTTACTATTGTATCACTTACAGGTCTTTTCCCGGGAAAAGACGTGCATATTCCTGAACGATCAGACTTTCCACTGCTTCCAGCTGAAACGGATGGGAGCGCTGGGAACCATCGGATGCGAAACGGATGGCATCATTGACAAACCATGGCAGTTCTTTCTGTGTACCGCAGATCATCCAGATCTTCGGCAGCAGCAGATGTCTTTCCTTTGCCCGGAAGCTCTGATAATCAAAATAGGATCCGGTAAAAGAGAAGATGATGATCAGGTCTTTCTTGTCGGCATGCAGGATATGATCGATCTGATCGGCATAGGCGACATTGGTGGAAACGTGTTTGCCCAGCATTCGCATATCCACCTGCAGATCGACAGCCGCGTTCTGTGCTTTCAGCATGCCGCAGGCATAGACATGTTCATAATCATGAATATCCTTTGCCAGTTTCTGTACCTTCAGCATGTCGACAGAAGAAAGAGCCTGCTCAATGGCCCGACTGATATGAACGATCTGATCCTGCCGCAGGTCCTTTTCTTCGTTGGCCTGATCAAAACGGTAAAACGTATCCGCCAGCAGCATCTTCAGTTCCGAAAAATCGTTGAGACCAATGTCACGGACAAAACGGGAAATTGAACCGGTGCCGACATGACAGGCGGCTGCCAGTTCCTTGATACTGATACCGTGGATCTCATTCTGATGGGCGAGGATGTATTCGGCAATGATTTTGTTTGTGGAATCGTTTTTCTCGCTTGCCAGCGTGCTGAGAAAAACGACCGGAATCTTATCGTAGATCATAAAATAAATATAACAGGGAATCCGGCCGCAGGAGCGGAGAATTGAGAAGGGAAGACAGAAAAACTGCCATCCGGATGGCGGTGAATGGCAGTTTCGTTATAGACACAATATTATATGGGGGTTTATTTGCCGCCGGCGAAATGATAGAGCAGGCGCTCTTTCAGCGGGGAAGGATCGATGCCGCAGGCTTCCATGATCTTGAAGGCAAACGGATACGGTGTGGCAGGTCCCTGGGATGTGATGACGTTCTGATCAAAGACAGCGACATCTTCAACGAACTTTCCGGCGCTCTTCAGCACTTCACCATAGCCGGTATAGCCGGTAACGGTCTTGCCTTTGAGAACTCCGGCAGCCTCGAGGACTTTTGTGCCGGAGCACATTGCCGCGATCAGCTTGTTGTTGTCGTTGAACCATCTGAGCATATTCATGACGTCTTCGTTTCCAATGAAGCGCTGCCAGGCAGTTCTGCCGCCCGGAACGACGATGACGTCGTAGTCCTTGACTTCATCAGAGAATACTTTGTCGGCTTTGACGTACATGCCCTGCATGGAATAGACAAACGGATCTTCCTGGAAACGGAAGGTATGGGTTTCGATCTCTGCTCTTCTTAAGAGATCGACGATCTGCATGGTTTCGCTTTCTTCGTATCCTTCAATCATCAGTACTGCTGCCTTTGTCATGATTATTCATCCTCCTTTACGTCAAATGCATTGAAATAGACCATTCTCTTCTTTACGGTCAATGAGTCACCGCCGAGAGCGTCGACCAGTTTGTAGGCGAACGCATATGCGGTTGCCGGACCCTGGGAAGTAATGAGATTGCCGTCAACGACGACCTTGTCGTCGGAGCGTGTGCCATGAAGGATCTTGGCGGCGGTCGTCGGGTAGCAGGTAAAGGTTCTTCCTTCCAGAATACCGGCCGCATCAAGAGCCAGCGGAGCGGCGCAGATCGCGGTGACGAACTTGCCGGCCTGATTCATCTCACGAAGGCAGTCTTTCAGCAGTTCACAATGAGCCATGGCATCGGCTCCGCCGTAGCCGCCCGGCAGGATCACCATGTCATATTCTTTCAGGTTTTCGGAAAGGACTTTGTCCATCCGCATGGTGATGTCATGGGCACCGGTGATTTCCATATTGCCCAGACCGACCATGTCGCAGGTCAGTTCAGCCCGGCGGAAGATATCGACGATCGTCAGTGCTTCGCCTTCTTCACAGCCGTTGGCGAATATTACAGCAGCTTTTTTCATGTTTGTTTTCTCCTTGTTTACGGTCACATCATAGCCGGGAAAAAAGAAGAAAAAAAGGAATTTCCATAATCTGGAAATCAAATGCGGAGAAGGTGCGCTTCATTGTAAATTATGGATACATACGAGGTGACTGTTATGACAAAACCGATGGAAGGATCCAAACTGTATCCGACAGCTGTGATGCTGACAATGACCGGCGGCTTTCTTGATTCCTATACCTATTTTAATAGAGGCAAGGTATTCGCCAACGCCCAGACCGGCAACATTATTAAATTAGGTATTGCCGTTGCCGAAGGCAACCATACCAAGATCATAGACTTTCTGATGCCGATCACAGCGTTCTGCATCGGTATCCTGACTGTGCTGTTCATTGAGCATTATTTCAAAAAGAGAAAGATCCGCTATATTCACCGGGCTGTTCTGCTCATCGAAATACTGATGCTGGCGGTAACGGCCTTTCTGCCGCAGCAGGAAGTGACGAACGTTATATGCAATATCATCGTTTCTTTTGTCTGTGCCATGCAGATGGAAGCGTTCAAGACATTCCTCGGCCAGCCGATCGCGACAACGGTCTCGACCGGCAATCTACGCAAAGTCATTGAATTCCTGTACCGCGGCATCGTTCTGAAAAGCAGGGAAGATCTGCAGATGTCATTAAGATTCCTGATCATTGTCCTGCTGTTTATCAGCGGTGTGATCTTAGGCACATTCTGCGCGGAATACATGGGTATCCGGGCATCTCTCGTGCCGGCAGCATTGCTGGCTATAGCGTTTGTAATCATTACCATTCGCTATCGCCAGATCCTTGAAGCAGAAAAAGCTTGAAAACGCATAAACCTCCGGCAGAAAAAGATCATATATACACAGAAGCATATTTGTACAAAAAACGAAAACGTGTGCGTTAGTAGTCTGTTAGTGCGCGTGTGTATTATTAAGTTAACTGGATGCATCACTTTGTCAAATGCTGATGACACTGAAGCTTTTTGACAGCAGCCAATCTTCTTCAACTTAAATACTATTGTAAGCTTTCTAAAGCGCTGGGGGAATGCAGTATGTTAGTCGCATGTATCGGCATCAAACCGGAAGATGCAATTGCTTCTTTTCCTGCTCTGGATCGCAATTCTACCGTTTTCTTCGAAACACCCGATGATTGTCTGCGGTTCGTGAAGAACAATTCTGTCAGCTTTGTACTGGTTCCTACTTATCTGCAGGGAGAAAGGAAACAGGATTTTGTCAGACAGCTCAAGGAGCATTGCCCGAAGACAGCGGTGATTGACGTTAACAAAGAGTATGATGAAGCTTTGCTGGTACAGCCGGTCCCAAACAACGACCTGACAGAAGCCATGAAAATGATGCTGTCCGTTCAGAACAGACAAAAAAAAGAAATCTACATCCACACGTTTGGCAGATTCGTAGTCTTTCATAACAGCAAGCCAGTATTACTGCGCGGTAAAGCAAAGGAAATCCTGGCTCTGATCGTGACCAGACGCGGCAAGGAAATCAGCAATGAGGAGCTCTATTCAACAATCTGGGAGAATCGTCCCTACAGTAACCGCAATATGATCGTGTATTACAATGCACTGCGGCGGCTGAAACAGGCATTGAGCAAAGAGGGAATTCGAGAACTCCTGATCTCTACTGTACATGGCCAGATGGTCAATACCGACCTCTTCGACTGTGATTATTATGAATGGCTGGAAAATGATGAAGGTTCCAGAGCAGACTTTGAAGGAGAGTTTCTGTCTGAATACAGTTGGGGAGAATATATTCTCGGCGATATGATCAGCCGTATTCAGTAACAATCATTGACATGAAAACGCACAATTACAACAATCATACAAATTGACAGCAGGATGTCCGGAAGGTGTCCTGCTGTTAGTTTTTAACAGCGACAAAGAAATAACCTTATACTAACGTCTAAGAGCATTTTATACTGTAAATATATTAGTATACTAACGCACAAGAAAAAATGCAATAGAAATTTGAGCGGGTTCTCTAGGAAAGGAGCCTGCTTTTTTGTATAATACATGCAAGTATAGGTATGCGCGTATGGTTTTTAATATACTCTGTGCATGCATATATTTTTGGAAGGAGCGTGCATCCAGTGTCTGAATAAGGGCATGATCAGCTGGAATTTACTGGTTATTTCAGTCGGAAGCCGTTTGCAGATGCAGATGCATCAAAACGTGGGGGAATGAATATGAAGCATTCTAGGTACAAAAGAATTGCAACAACCGCACTGATCTCTTTCTTAATGGCTATGAATACTTTGCCAGTTCAGGTACGGGCTGATGAAGAACTGCCACAGGAAGAAATCACCGAACAAACCTATGATGAAAGTGAAATTCTTACGGAAGAAGAGCCTTCTGAAGAGTACACGCCGGAGCCTGTTGACGAACAGACCGTAGAAGTTGAGGCTGAACCGACAGAAGCAGCGCCGGAAGTGGTTGAGGAACCAGCTGCTGAACCTGTTGAGGAACCGGTTGCTGAACCTGTTGAAGAATCCGCAGAGGAATATGAGGAACCAGTTGAAAATGCCCTCGGCAAGGCAGATTTTCCGGGTGAAATCATTGTTGAATCAGAGGATAATCAGCATTATTATGTTGATCTCGACGGTTTTACTGTAACCGTAACTACTCAGCCTGGTGCCTTTGAGGAGAAAGCAGTACTGTCAACATCAGTACTGGAAAATGACTCAGAAGAGTATCAGACAGCTGAAGAAGCATTGAAAGAAAGTGAACAGGCATATGACGGTATGCTGGCTTTTGATATTCACTTTGAAAATGCTGAAGGGGTAGAAATTGAACCGAATGGCAAAGTCACAGTCAAGTTTACTGCCAAAGCAGAGGTGCTGAGTGATATTGCCCCGGATACAGTGGATGCCAGTTCCATCCAGATTCTTCATATTGTCGAAACTCCTGAAGAAGAGAGTGCGGCGATAGCGGAGGTCGTAGCGGATAATTCGGCAGACACTCCGGATGTCAATGTCGTAATCAGTGACAATGCAGTCGAAAAAGTCAGTGCTGATTTTGACGTTGAAAGCTTTTCCACTTTTGCGCTGACCTGGAAAGTCGGTGACGAAGATCAGGGAGCAACGATTCATTTTGTTGAACTGAATAATGATGGTACATTTACTGAATTAGGGCCAGAGGTAAGTCTGGATACAAATGCGGCATCTGTCAGTCTCAGCACAGATTTCCCTGATGTAGTAGAAGGCGAAAACACAAAAGAATATCGCTATGTGGCCGGCTATTACAGCACAACAGAAGCGACAGTGCTTGACAGCGCAGGTATTGTACCTATCAATGCTGTTTTAACCAAGACGGAAGACGGTAAATGGGAGTGCGATCCGACCCTTTTGGGTGCTGACAATATCCCGGTTGCAAACGGAAGCCATATTTATGCGACCTATAAACAGTTTGTGCCGGCTGGAAATACACCTTCGGGAGGCGATGCAAGCAAAATTAAACCAGATGCATTCAAAAATGTAAGTAATAACAATGATGGAACCTATACGATCAGACTGGATATCAACGGGCATCAGCTGGAAGAAAAACAGGGTGCTAATATTCTTCTGATTTTCGACAGAACATCCAGTATGGAAGAAAACAATATGGGTTCTGTAACTAGAATGGTTGCTGCACAGCGTGCTGTACACACCTTGATAGATGCTCTGCAGCCGGGCACCAATCCTATAAAGGTTGCAGTTCTGTCCTTCCACAGATCAGCAGATGATGATTATGTTAGCTGGACAAGTGACGGCAGCGCAATCACCAATTTTACTGATGGTTTGGAACCGGAATTAAACGGCAGTTATAGTGGTCATGGCGGAACAAACTGGGAAGCTGCATTTGATAAGGCAAAGAATATTATTACTACTCTTCCGGAAGCAGATGCAAGTAATCCGACTTATTTAGTTTTCCTTACAGATGGCAACCCGACATTCTATAACGGAGCTACCAGTATTCATTCAGAGGCGACTAATGCTGACCCGGATTATACAAGAGCGAGAACCTCTGCTTCGGGCGTTAACAGTGCTATTCCAATCTATGGTATTTATTGTGCCAATGAAGGTGCATGGCGGCTGCTTGAGTATCTGATGAATGATCTGGCTACAGCTGATTATGGAAGTCATACAACATCCTATATTCCTGCGAACAGCCAGGATGCCCTGAATCAAGCATTCTCAGCTATAGCAAATACCATTCTTGATACATTAGGTGCCAGCCAGTCTACAACCAATGACGGCATTACATCTCTGACTACTACAAGTGCAACTGCAGGAGCTGCTGGATCGTTTAAGTATTACAAAACGACCAGACCTTCTGGTTTAGCTGATGATGCAATTATCCCTGAGAACCAGCTCGTTCCGTGGGATAATGCCCCTGCTGCATCCTACAGTCCGGAAACAGGTGTTACCTGGGATCTTGAGTCAGAAGGAATACTGGCGGACAACACCTCATATACACTGGAGTTTACAGTTTGGCCGAGCCAGGCTGCGTATGACCTGCTTGCTGATTTAAACAACGGTATTAAAGTATACGAAGCAGGACATGAAAACAGTATTACTGATGAAGAACGTGCACAGGTATACCAGAGTGAAAGCGATGGCAAGTTCTATCTGAGAACAAATACAAATTTTGATACTACATATACCTTTAATCAGAACACATATACCGATAATGGAACAACACAAAGTCAAAGCGACATGGTGCTGACGACAGATGAGATCTCGGCAAAGAAGGAATGGCTGAATTTGCTTGATTCCAGAGATATGAGTCAGGATTACCCGACAGTTGATCTTGCAGTTTCCAAAGATGGCAAACATTACTTGGATGTAACGTTAAGTGAGGCTACTGGCTGGCAGGTTGATGGTATTGATATCTCGTGCGGCATCCTGCTTGATGATGCTTATGCAAGAACACATGGTCTGGCTGTAAGCAATTATCCAACTGTCCCAGGACCTGATGGCACTACATACTATCTGCTTGAGACAGGTCATGATTACTCTATGGTTGAGAGTGGTGCAGGCGCACATTACTATGATCTGGTTGCCGATGTATATCGTCCTATGGTTATCAATGGCACGAGAAAGATGCTGGTTAAGGTCGATGCTGCTGATAATACTACCTATACGATTGATGGTAAGTTCTATAAAGAGCACACTTCGGTCAATTTAATCGATGCAATCAACCATCGTCGAAGCTGGCTGAACCTCACGAAGGTATTATCTGATGATTCTGCTACTCCTCCGGAAGGGACTCTCTTCGAGTACACGATTCAGATCACTGTACCAGCTGATGTGATTGAAGCAGAATCAGATGAGAAGTACATTCTTTTCCAGGTTAGAGATAAGGATGGCGGAGTCGTAGATACTGCTGACATTACTACAACTGCACAGATCTATAATTCCAATTATCTTTATGTTGAATCCGGAACAACGTTCACTCTTTCAATTGAGGAGGGATGGAATGTACGTTTCCTGAATCTGATCAGCAGAACAGAGTTTGAGATCACTGAAACAGAAGAAAATACATTTGAGTTTGTCAGCGTGGTTGGCACAGCAAGACAGAATACCGGAAATAATGCTTCCGGAACCTGGCATGATGTCGATTGGGATACTACAGTAGCAGGAACAAAAATCAGCGGTAGTATTACCCAGGGAAATACTGACTTTACTGCAAAATACACGAATAAATATCTGGAAATTGAGATTCCAGTAGAGAAGAAGTGGCTGAACGCAGATGGCAGCACAACTTGGCCGACAAGCGTAGCGAGCGTAACGGTGAAACTGCTGGCAGATGATGCAGATACTGGCAAGACAGTAACACTGACATCAGCGAAGCAGAGCGACAAGTTCACAAACGGAGATCGTATACACACTCGAAGAAGTCGAAGTGGCTGGATATGACAGTGAGACAACAGGCAGCGCAACTGCAGGATTCACAATCACAAACACACAGGAAACTGTAGAAGTACCGGTCGAGAAGAAGTGGCTGAACGCAGACGGCAGCACAACTTGGCCGGCAAGCGTAGCGAGCGTAACGGTGAAACTGCTGGCAGATGATGCAGATACTGGCAAGACAGTAACACTGACATCAGCGAAGCAGAGCGACAAGTTCACAACTTCCGAAATATCAGGCAGACGGAACGACGGAGATCGTATACACGATCGACGAAGTATCCGTAACCGGATATGCCAGCAAGACAACTGGCGATGCGACTGCAGGATTCACTGTCACGAATACGCAGTATCACGGTGATGCTGAAGTCAAGGTTAAAAAGATACTGACAGGTCGTGACTGGACAACAAATGACAGTTTTGAGTTCACGATTACTCCGGTTGATAATGCTCCGGCGTTTGCAAATGATACCATCACAATTACAAGTAATACAGAAGGTTACACTACTTCATTTGGCACAGTAACATTTACTGATGTTGGTCGCTATGAATATATTGTCAGAGAAACACATGCTGGTCAGACTATTGATGGTGTTTCATATGATAATGCACCGAAAACTATTTCGTTCACGGTAATTCATGACGGAAATGGCAATCTGATTTCTGAAGACGGTAGTCCATTAGTTAAGACTGCTGAATTTACTAATACATATGCGGTTAACGGTGAAGGTGAACTCAAGGTGATGAAGACTTTGAAAGGCCGTGATTGGCTGACAGATGATTCATTCACATTTACAGTTACTCCTGGTACAAACTCACCTGCACCTGAAAAGACTACTGTAACAGTAAACAGTGATAGTGCAGCTTATACAGAATCATTTGGTAAAGTCAAATTCACAGAACCAGGTACTTACACTTATACGATTACGGAAGAACACAGTGGTGAAACTATAGATGGTGTCACCTACGACAGTAGGCCGAAGACAATTACAATCGTATTAAAAGATGATGGTAAGGGTGGATTAATCCCTGATACTGGCAGCGCACTCGTTAATACTGCAGAGTTTACAAATAACTACGACGCAAGCGGCGAAACTGCTCTGGAGATCATCAAAGCGTTAGGTGAAGGCGATGAATGGCCGGAAGGCAAGTCCGTTGAATTCACATTGACAGCTAAGACAGCCGGAGCACCGATGCCGGCAAGCGGCGGTGAGAAAGTAACGCTGACGAGTGCGGCAAAGGGAACATTCGGAGAGATCGAATATGCACTGTCCGATGCCGGAAAGACATATGAATACACGATCAGTGAGACGACAGGATTCGGCGATGGCTGGACAGCAAGTGCTGATGTAACAGCAACAGTCACAGTCACCGACAAG